>CBRAFO010000001.1:0-125800 GCA_967755175.1 uncultured Opitutaceae bacterium
ACGCGGCGAAACGAGAGGCCTGACAGGGCGTGATAATTGATCCGTTGTGCGCGGGCGCTCAAGGGAGCCAGATGCCTCGCATCTTCGTCTGAAGCGGGACGAGCGGAGGGGCGGCTGATGACGCCGGGAGGTCTGGCCTTTTTATCTTCTTGATCCGCGTTATGAAAAAAGCCCCCGCGCGGGGAGCGTCGGGGCTGGATGGGACGAAACGGTGGGCGGGGGGCTTGAGCTAGGGTGTGTCTGGGAAAGTATCCGGCCCATCGCTGGCGCTCTACGAGTGGAGCGAGAAAGGACGCTGGGCCGGCGTTGTCCTCGGCGGCACGGGCCGCTGGCCCGCCTCCGCCTCGGCCGCCTTGGCCGAGCATCCTTTCTCGCTCACGCTGGCCCGGATTCTTTCCCAGGCACACCCTAGCCGGCGGGGGCGCCGGCTACACTTTGGGGGAGAGGCCGCCGGGGGCGGCGGCCTTACTTTCTACGGATTGACGGTGAGGTTATCGAGGGTCGCGGCGCAGAGCGTGGCGGTGGTGTGGCTGGTTACCGCGAGGCCGATATAGACATTGGTCGCCATCGTGATCGTTTGCGTGCCGATGGTCGTCCAGGTCGTGCCGTCGGGGGAGCGGTAGGCGGTGAATACGTTGCCTACGCGGGTCACGCGCACCCAGTAGGGCGCGGTGAGGCCGGTCGTTGTGGTGGTCGCCGAGGTGCCGTTGGTGGTGGCTCGGCGTTGGAAGGCCACTCCGCTGCTTGATGAAACGACGGTCATCACGTGGGTCGAACCGGCGGCGAGGGTTTCGCGGATCATCACGCCGGCTTTGGCCCACACGTCGGTCGCGTCGATCGCGGTCACCCGGGCGGTGATGTCGCAGTCGCCGCTGGCCGGCAGATAGGTGAAGCGGAAGGCGTCCGCAGTGCCCCAGATGTCGGCGCCGGCTCCGACGACGGTGGTGACGGGGGTATCATAGAACGAGGCACCAACGAGGTTCACCGTGCCGATGTCGGCGGAGGCCCAGTCGGTCGTGGGGACAACACTGACGCTATCAAACGTCGCCGTGCCGAGCGCGGCGGTGGTGTGGCTGGTCACCGCCAGGCCGACGTAGATGCTCGTGCCCATGGTGATGGTTTGCGGCGTGCCGCGAGCCGTCCAGGTGATGCCGTCGGCAGAGGTGTAGGCGGTGAAGGTGCTGCCGACGCGGGCGAGTTTTACCCAATAGGGGGCGACGAGTCCGGCCGTGGCAATGTTGGTGGAGGCGCCTCCGGCGGTGGTCCGGTATTGGAAGGCGGCTCCGTTGGACGGGGTCATAAAAATCCCGGCGTAGGCGGAGTTGGCGGCGAGGGTGTCGCGGATCATGACGCCGGCCTTGGACCAGGGATCCGTGGCGCTCTGGGTGGCGACGCGGGTGATGATCGCGCCGTCACCGTCGAGGGTTTGCCAGACATAGTGGAAGGCGTCGGCAGTGCCCCAGATGTCAGCGCCGGCTCCGGTGACCGAGTAAACGCCCGCGCTGTAGCTGGCGTTGCCGGAGAGGACGGTGGAACCGATATCCTGCTGGGTCCAGAGGGCGGTGGCGGGATCGCTGGTGGGCGTGGCGGTGGCTTGGGCGGAGTTGACGCTTTCGGCACCTTTGACTGCGGAGACAACGTAGTAGTAGGGCGTGCCGTTGGTCAGGCCGGTGTCGAGGTAGCTGGTGGTCGTGACGCCGGCGGCCACCGTGGTGTAGGCACCGCCCGAGGTGGTGGAGCGTTTGACGTTGTAGCTGCTGGCTCCGGAGAGGGCGGTCCAACTCAGGTAGGCCTCGGTGTTCCAGCCCGTGGCAACGAGGCCGGTGGGGGCCGGGGTCACGGGGATGCTGGAGGTCTCGGTGGAGCCGGTGCTTTGGGCGAGGGAGTTTTGGGCAACGACGACGTAGTAGTAAGTGATGCCGTTGGTCAGGCCGGTGTCGGTGTAGGTCGTGCCGGTGAGGCCGCCGGAGAGGATCGTGTAGGGGCCGCCAGCGGTGGTGGAGCGCTTGACGATGTAGCCGGTGGCGTTGGTGACGACGGTCCAGTTAAGGACGTTCTGGGAGTCGCCGGCGGTGACCGTGACGGTGGGGTTGGTCAGGCCGGAGTAGAGCGTGCTGATCTGCGCGGCGGTGAGGACGGTGCCGTAGATGTGGAAGTCGTCGAGTTTGCCGTTGAGGTAGGGGTCGTTGAATTGCGAGCGGCCGAGGCGGTTCTGGGTGGTTGCGCCGAGGCTGGACGGGTTGAGCGTCATGGCGGTGTTCTGGCCAACTTGCGCGCCGTCCACGTAGAGCGTGCCGGTCGCGCCGTTCAGAGTGACGGCGACGTGGTGCCAGCCGCTGATCGGCAGGGTGGCGGTGCCGTCGATTTTTTGTTCGCCGGCGGTGCCGGAGGTGGTGATCGCGAAGCGGATCTTGCCGGTGGCGGCGTTTTGCGGGGCGAGGAACATGTAGTTCGTCGTGCCGGTGCCGAAGTCGAAGATGCGGGCCCAGTTGCTCGTCGAGTTGAGGTAAACCCAACTGGTGAGCGTGCAGGTGGTGAGGCCGTTGACGACGCCGGTGGGGAGCGTGACGTATTGGCTGGAGGCGCTGGCGAGGTTGACCGCGTTGCCGAGCTGGCCGGTGGTCCACGTGGCACCGTTTACGAGGGTGCCGGTCCAGCCGTTGGCGGTGGAGTCGGCGGCGGTGGTGCCGCTGGCCTCGTCGAACTTCAGGTGGGCGACGCCGTAGGTGGCGAGGGTCTGGGCATCGGCGGTGGTGAGGGCGCCGCGGTAGATGCGGAAGTCGTCGATCTTGCCATCGAAATACGCGTCGTTCCATTGCGACATGCCGATGGAGTTCTGCGAAGTGGGCGGCAATTGGGCCGGAGACATGGGCATGGAGAGGTTTTGGCCGACGACCTGTCCGTTGACGTAGAGGGTGGCGGTGGAACCGCTCTTGGTGATGACCACATGAGTCCATTGACCGGTGGGCAGCGGGGCGGCCCCATCGACATTTTCTTCGCCGACACCGGTGCTGCGGGTGATGCCGAAGCGCAAGTTCCCGCTGCCACCTTGGGCGGACAGATATAGGTAGCGCTCGCTCAGCCAGCGCTGATTACCCCACGGATCGACACCACCATACATGCCGCTGCCGCTTCCGAAGTCGAAGATCCGGGTGTTCGCGCTGGCGGTGTTTTGGTAAACCCAGGCCGAGACGCTGAAGTCCGAGAGGTTGGCGGCGATCCCTGTCGGAAGGCTGACATACTGGCTGGACGCTTTGGCGAGGTTAACGGCGTTGCCGAGTGTGCCGGTGGTCCAGGTGGGCGTGTTGACGAGAGTGCCGGTCCAGCCATTGCCGGTGGAGTCGGCGGCGGTGGTGCCGGTGGTTTCGTCGAACTTCAGACGGGCGAGGAGCGCGGAGCCGACGAGGGCGGAGGCTTCGTTGGAGTTGCCGGTCTCGCCGGTGGGCGTGGTCGCGGTGACCACGTAGTAGTAGGTGGTGTTACCCGTAGCGACCGAGGTGTCGGTGTAGGTATTGGTCGTGAGGCCGGTGGCGATGGTGGTGTAGGCGCCGCCGGAGGTGGTGGCGCGCTTTACGTTGTAGCTCGTGGCGTAGGCGGAGCCCCACCAGGAAAGGACGGGCTGTTGCGCGGTGACGGCGGCGGTGAGGCCGCTGGGATTGGCGCCGGTCGTGATGGGTGGAAGCGCGGCGGTCAACGCGTCCCAGCCAGGGGAATCGCCGTTCCAACTCCAATTGGTCCCGTTCTGGTCAACCAAGGTCTTGGTGTAAGGAACGGCGAGTCCCTTGAGGTTGACGTAGTGGTGATACAACGTCGCCCAACCGGGGCGATCGGTCAGTCCCCTGGATTGCGAGCTGGGGCCGGTCATCAGCCAGCTCTCCTCGGCGTAGGGAGTGAAGGGGACGTCCTGCAGAAGGTTATACTTGGCGGTGTATTCCGCCAGGGAAAGGACGCGGTTGTTCTCGTAGCCGAACAGATCGGTGCCTTGGTTCCATGCCATTTGGCAGAGGGTGGCGAGTTCGGCGACGTTGAGGGTGGCGTGGCCTTGGTCACGGCCGATTTCTTGTCCTTGGCCGAGGTAGCCGGGGTGAATGAAATTCACGGTGCGATCGATGCAGCCGTTGCCCAAGCCGCTGTAGAAATAGGTGAGGGCTTCGGTGGTCAGCGTGGTGTTATCGCAGAAGACGCCGATCGCATAGACGCTGTTGAGCGCGCAGAGGTCCCAGTTGGCCCAGTAGTGGTCGTTGGAGGTGCCGTTGTGGCGTGTAAGGAAGTCGTGCGCGAGCGGGTAGAAGACGTTGTAAATCATCGTCTGGAACTGGGCGATGTCGGCCGGCTGCCAACCGGGATAGGTCCGCATGATTTCGGCGGCGGCGGCGAATTGGTAGGCGTAGAGCTCGGTGAGCAGGACGTTGGAGTCACCAGCGACGCTGGTGAGCGTGTTGGCCCAAGAGTTCAGCAGAGTGACGGCCTGATCGGCGTAGGCAGTATCGCCGGTGATCTTCCAGTAGAGCGCGCTGCCATAGACCACCGCGATGTCATTATATAGACGGGAGGTGTCGTTGGTGGCGCCACGCGTGATCGTGGCTTGAGCATGGGACCCCCAGCTGCCGTTCGCGGACATCCAGCTTGCATCCAGCGCGTTGAAGTTGGAGAGCCAGGGTTCCTGGCCGAGCGCGACGTTGGTGCGCATGCGCTCGAAATCGGCGGCAGTGTTCAACAAGCCTGGGTGGACGAAGGTGCCGGCGGCGGGCGCGATGTAGGCGGTGAGGTTAACTTGGAAAACACGTTCGCCGGCCAGGGTGGTGATGGTGCCGTTGGCCACGCCACTCGCGCCGGAGGTGTAGGCGGTGCCACCGCTGTAGGGGTTGCCGCCGGTCGCAGCGTCACGGATACCGAACATCTCGAAGTAATCCGAAGTCGTGCCGAGGTCGAAGCCGTAGGTGGTGTTGGGCGCGAGGATGATGGGGGCCTTCAACGTGAACGTGAGATAGGTGCCAGGGCCGTTGGCGGTGCCGCCTTGGCCGGGGTTGCCGGTGCCGCCGGAGGGAGCAGTCTCCTGCGAGAGCGGAATGAAAGTGGTGCCGCTGAGACGGCCGACGCGGAGGCGGAAGGTGGAGGTGGTATCGTTGAGGTCGTAGCCGCCGATGTTGGTGCCGCTGGCGGTGTTGTTGGAGTAGGCCTGCACGCGGACGGTGATGGAGCTAAGCGTGTAGCCGCCGGCGTTGGAGCCGGTGGTAAAGGTCTGGCCCTGGGCGGCGCGGTCGGTCGCGACGTAGGTGGTGGCATCATTGGCCGAGCCGTTGTTGGGACTGCCGTTGGCGTTGACGCCGGAGCCGCCGACGTTGTCGGCATCGAAGGTTGCACCGACCCAGTTTGAAATCGCCGCGGGCGTGGCGGTGGGTGCGGACGTGCTAAAAGTGAGCGTGGCGGCGGAGGCTAACGACGAGAGCAGCGCAACGAGGGGCGCGAGCAGGCAAAACGCGCCGAAGCGCGAACGGCGGACGAGGGAGGCATGCATGGGGTGGGGCGGGGAAAAGCAATTACATCAACGGAGCAGTCCGGTGACGAAGGGCTCGCGGGCGTCCGGGGAAGGACGGGGCAGGGCGAGCTTGAGCAAAAACTAGCGGAACGCGGGAGGGGGGGGGGCTCCGGCGGCGAGCAGCGGGTGGGGGCGGGGTAAAACTAGGGGTGCGCCCACGCAATATTCTTGGGCGACGAAATACAGCGTCGCGTTGCTTTAACCGTAAACCGGAGTGCCGGGAAGGCGGCGTGCGCAGCGCGCACGCCGCGACTGAATCGCGGCGTAAAGCCGCTCCTTGTTCCGACTAAGGCACGACGAGCCGGTAGAAGCGCTTGGGCTGGAGCGCGCCACTCGTGTCGGTGATCTGCACGGTGCCACCGGTGCCGGCAATGTTGGCCTGGAGGGTCGTCCATGAGCCAGCTGCCAGAGTATCGGAGCGTTCGATACGATAGGTTTTCCCGAGCACCGAGGGGAAACTCACGAGGATGTTGCTGCCGCTCACTTGGAGCTGGCTGATCTTCAGCGTGCTGGCGGCGTTGGTGGGATCGGTCCCGGTGATGAATTCCTGAGCGTTGGTCCAGCCATCGCCATCGGGATCGGCGGTGTCGGCGGAGTTCTCGTCGCTTTCAATGGTGCCGAAGTAGGTCAGGCGCCAGCGTTGGAGCGGGGTGTAGGTGGTCGCGCTTACCTCGGAGGAATTGGCGCTCTCGCCGGCTACGTTGACTGCCGACACCAGGTAATAATAGGTCGCTCCATCGGAGACCGTGGTATCCGCGTAGCTGGCACTGTTGGTCGTGGCGACCGTGGCGTAACCGGTGCCGCTGCTCGCGGAGCGTTGGATGCGATAATAGGCCGATCCGGACACGGCGGCCCAGCTCAAGCCCACACTGCCAGCGCCCCCGCTGGCGGAAAGCCCGCTGGGGGCAGAGGGCAGTGATGGGTAGGCGCTGAAGTTGCTTTCGACGAAGCCGGAGGGTGTCCCCGTTCCGCGCGAGAGGCCGATCAGGCCGTCGGTAGCCGCGATCGAGAGAACGGTGATCCGCACTTTGCCGTCGAAGAAGAGTTCGATCTGAAAGTTATTCGAGTTAGTCGTGCCGTATTCGTGGATGGCTTGCCAAGTCACTGCCACGCGGTCGCTGAGTTGTTTCCACGAGACGGTTCCTCCCGTGGCGGGATTCAGGTCGTCGAAGAGCGCCGAGACGCGCGGTTTGTTGAAGTGAGTGGCGAGGCTTTCGGAGAGTTCGGAGTCTCCGCTGCCGAAGGTGATGTAGCCATTGCTGCCGACGTAGAGCGTCGAATAGGCGACGCCGTAGAGCAGCACCTGCTTGCTGCTCGTGAGTGTCACGGTGGCAAAGGAATCATCAGCGAGGGTCAACGAGGTCCCGCTGGTCGGATCAGTCGGGAAGGCGGCGGCGGCGGCTCGGATGACCGTGTAACCGTTGATGTTGGTATCGGGCGTGAACGTGAAGGTCGTGGAAGCGGTGTCATTCACGTCGCCGGAACTACCGCTGAACAACTCCGTGAACCCGTCAGCGGTCACCACGCCTGACTTCGCGCTGATCTCGGCGCTGGGGTTGCTCACTCCGTTGGAGTTCACCGCCGACACGGTGTAGTAATAAGTCACGCCATCCGTGAGTGCGGTGTCGGTGAAGGTGGTGCCGGTTACTCCGCTGGCGACCGTGGTGTATGGTCCGCCGCTCGTGGTGGAACGCTTCACTGTGTAGCTGGTCGCGCCCAACACCGTGTTCCACGAGAGGACGACCTGATTGGCAGCAGGGGTTGCGATGAGGCCCTGCGGTGGCGCGAGAGTCGCGGGTGTCCCGGCGATGGCGACAACCTCGCTCGCGGTGAGCGCCCGGCTGTAGATGCGGAAATCGTCAATCGCGCCGTTGAGATACGGGTCGCCGCTCCACTGCGATCGGCCGAGGTAGTTCAACGTTGTGGTGCCGAGTGACGAAGGGTGCAGGGTGACGCCGGTGTTGGTCCCGGCCACAGTGCCGTTCACATACATCGTGGCGGTGTTGCCGGAGAGCGTGACGGCGATGTGGTTCCATGCGCCAGCGGTGAGGGCGATGGTGCTGTTGATGCCTTGCTCGGTCACCGACGCGGTCCGGATGGCGAAGCGCGGTTTGGCTCCGTTTGGCGAAGTGGTCGTGTATTGCGTGCTCAGGAACATGTAGTTCGTCGTGCCGGTGCCGAAATCAAAGATGCGCGCCCAGGTGGCGAAAGTCGCCGGGTTCACCCACACCGAGATGGTGAAGTCGGTCACGGCACTGAGAATCCCGGACTGCAGCGTCGCGTATTGGGTCGAGGTGCTCGTGAGCGTCACCGCGTTGGCGAATTGACCGGAGTTGAACGTGGGGCTGTTCAGCAGGGTGGCGTTGTAGCCGTTGCCGCTGGAGTCGGCGGCAGTGGTCACGCCGGTCGTCTCATCGAATTTCAAATGCACGAGCAGGTCGGAGGGCGTGCCGGCGGACTCGGCGGAGTTGGCGCTCTCGCCCTTTGCGTTCGTCGCGCTGATGACGTAGTAATAGGTGACGCCGTTGGTCCGCCCGGTGTCGGTGTAGGTGGTTCCGGTGATGCCACTGGCGATGACGGAATAGGAGGGGCCGCCGGGCGTGAGGCTGCGTTTGATGGTGTAAGTCAGCGCGGCCTGCGCGGGAGTCCAGGTCAAGGTGACCTTCGAAAGCAGGCCGGTGGCGACGATGCCGGACGGGACCTCGGGTAGCGGGTTGGCGATATCGAAGATGTCGGCGGTCGAGAGCGCGTAGTTGTAGATGCGCACATCATCGAGCCGGCCGTTCAACAGTGGGTCGGCACTCCACTGAGAATCGCCGAGGAAGTTAATCGTTGGGCGGAAATCGTCCGGGTTGATCGTCATCGCGGTGTTCGTCGCGACAACGGCGCCGTCCACGTAAAGCGTGCCGGTGTCACCGCTGAGGGTGACGGCGACGTGGACCCAGCGGCCGGTAGGCAACGCACTCGCGTAGGTGAGTTGTTGCTCGGTGCCCCCGTTCTTAATGCCGAAACGCAGGCCGCTGCCGGAGTTGGGCGAGAGGAAAAGATACTGGCTCGTGCTGTTGCCGAAATCGAAGATGCGCTGGTTGTTTCCTCCGCCGTTCCAATAAACGAACGCGGCAATCGTGATATCGCGGTGGTTCGCCACATCGGCGGGGAGGGTCACCACATCGTCCACGCCGTCGAACGTGATCGCCTGCCCAAGTCGGCCCGCGACGTAAACCGGCGAGCCGGTGGCGGTGCCGTTCAAGCCGCTGATCGTGTCGTTGGGCGTGCCCTCGAACGCATACTGCGAGCGCAACAGGAACGGTTGCACGGTGATGTTCAACGTGACGTCGGCGGACGCGCCCACTTCATCGGTGACGCGGACCGTGAAGGCGTTCACGCCCACGTCGCCCACTGCGGGCGTGCCGGAGAGCGTGCCGTCGGTGGCCACGACGAGCCAGGCCGGGCCGCTGACTTTGCTGAACGTGAGGACCGCACCGGCATCGACGTCGGAGGCGTCGCCGGCGAGCGAGGCGCTGGCGTATGGCTGATCGCGCGTGACGTCGTGTTTGGTGATCGGGCTGGCCGACCACGTGGGTGCGTCGTTGGTGTTGCTAACTGTGATGCGGAGCGTGGCGTCGTCGGTCGCGCCGGAGGAGTCGGTGACGCGAACGACGAACGTGTTGATTCCCACATCGCTGTTCGTGGGCGTGCCGGACAACGCGCCAGTGCTGGCGATAGTGAGCCACGTGGGGCCGGTGACTTTGCTGTAGGTGAGCGTGCCGCCATTGGGATCGGTGGCGCTGCCGGCGAGAGTCTGACCGGTGTAGGCGGTATCCTCGGCCGCGGCGGTGCGGGTCATTGGGTCGGTCGTGAAGACGGGCGGGTTGTTGGTGCTGCCGCCCCAGGCGTTGTAAACCTCCGAACCGGAGAGCGCGTAGTTGTAGATACGGAAATCGTCGATGCGTCCGTTGAGAAGCGGGTCGGCGTTCCACATGCTCTTGCCGAGGTAACAGAAGGGTTGGCCGAAGAGCGGCTCCACCATGGTCGCGGTGGCGGCGGTGACGGGGAGGCCGTTCACATACATCGTCGCGGTGTCGCCGTTGAGCGTGATGGCCATGTGGGTCCAGGTCGCGGTCGGCATGGTCGGCCCGACCAGCGTCAGCGTGCCGTCGGTGCCGCGCGAGGTCGTCAGGGTAAAGTTCAGCTTACCGGCGCCGTCTTTGACCGTGAGCATCATGTAGTTTTCGATCTCGCTGCCGAAGTCGAAGACCCGCTGCCAGGCGCTGCCGCCGTTCCAATAAACCCAGGCGGAGATCGTGATGTCCTGATAGTTTCCGGAGCCGACGGGGAGCTGCACGTATTGATCGGTGCCGTTGAGGGAGATCGCCTGACCGCCGCCGACGCCGGTGGTGTAGCTGGGCGCCGACGTGCCGCCTTTGGCGACCGCGTGACGGGTGCCGACGACGTCGTTGGCATTGCCCTCGAACGTGTATCGCGTCACGAGGGCCTGATTCACCAAGAGCGGAGTGCTGTCGAGCGTGCCGGTGGGGGTGACTGCGGTGACGACGTAGTAGTAAGCCGTGTTATTGGCCACGGTCGTGTCGGTGAAATTTAGGTCGAGCGTGCCGGCCGTGCCCACCGTCGCATAGGGACCGGCGAGGCTGGTGGCGCGTTTGATCTGGTAACTCGTCGCGGCGGCGGAACCCCACCACGTGAGGATCGCTTGGTTCTTACTCCAGTTGGCGACGAGCCCGCTCGGAGCCGTGCTGGTCGCAATGGCATCACGGGCGAAGGTGAGACTGCCGAGGCCCAGCCAATCCACCTGTGAAGGGTGGATGGCCGGGTCGGGTCGCGGCTCGGGCCGGATCTGGTTCATCGCGGCTTTGCTGTAGGGCGCGTCGAGGCCCTTCACGTTGGCGTAGTGGTTGTAGATCTGCTCATACGTGGAGACGAAGTTGCCCCGCTCCGCGCCGGAAATGGTCTCGGTGTAGGTCAGATCCGTGTTGCGGTGGTAGGTCCACAGCATGTCGTAGCCGAGATTGTATTTTGCGTTCATCTCGAAGGCCCGGAGAACGCGGTTGTTGTCGTAGCCGTAGAGGTCGTCGCCCTGGTTCCAAGCCAGCTGACACATCAACGCCATCGCATACCAACCGCCGAGGTTGTGGCCCTGGTCGCGGCCGATCTCCTCGGTCTGCCCCATGCCGTCGGGGTGGGTATACCACACGGCGCGTTCAACGCGGCTATTGCCGGGGCCGAATTTAAAGAAATCAACCGCCTGCTGATAGACGGCGCGGTTGTCGCACAGGATGCCGATGGCCGCCATTGAGGCCATGTTGTCGGTGTCCCAGTTGAGGCGATAATGTGTGTTGCCGCCCTTGGTGAACGGGGTGTCGTGGTGGCGCCAGAGAAAGTCCAAGTTCGACGGGTAAAACACCCGCATCATCATGTCCTTGTAGGCCTGCTTTTCCGCCGCGGCCCAGCCCGGATAGGTGCTTAGAATCTCGCCACCGGTGGCGAAGAGATATCCGCAGATGCCGGCGGCGAGCGATTGATTGGTGTCACCGGTTACGCCGAGCAGTCCCGACCAGACATTCGCGATCTGCACGGCGTGATCCGCGTAGGTCGTGTCGCCGGTGAGTTTCCAACGTAGTGCCAGCTCGTAGATTGACTGCGCGTCCTGCTGGGAGCGGGTGTAGTTGTTGGAGGCAGAGCCGCCGCGATTAATGTAGTCGATGTCGTAGGCAGGCCACCACGTCTGCGCCCACGGGCTGTTGATCAGGATATTATAGTCGGAGATCCAGGGCTCCGCGTTCGCCGCGACCTTGGCGATCATGCGATCGAAGTCGGCTTGGGTATGTAGCGCGCCCGGGTGGACAAACGGCGCGTAAGCGATGGCCGAGGCCGTCATGTTGGCCTGAAATACGCGGTCGCCCGAGAGCGGCGTGATGGTGTTGCCCGAGCGCGTGTAGGCGGTGCCGCCGGAATAGGGATCGGTGCTGGTGCCCAGCCATTCGAAGTAGTTCGAGTTACCGTTGCCCACCCAGATATCGAAGCCGTAGGTCGTGTTGGGATCGAGGTGGACGGGGAACGGCAGATTAAACGTGAGGTAGGTGCCCGAGCCGTTGGCGGTGCTTCCCGAGCCGGGATTACCCGTGCCCCCGGCCGTGAAGAACTGATTCGAGAGCGTGGTTCGCGTTGTGCCGCTGATCTTGCCCACCGAGATGACGAGTGGACCGTTGGTGAAATTCAGGTTCCATCCGCCGATGTTGGAACCGGTGGCGGTGTTGGTGGTGTAACCGGTCATCCGCACGGTGAAGGACGTCACATCATAGCCGTTGGCATTGCTGCCGGTCGTAATCGACTGGCCTTGGATCGGCCGGTCGCTCGCCACGTAGGTGGAACCATCGTTGGTTGAGCCGTTGTTGACGCCACCGTCGGCGTTGACTCCAGAGCCGCCGATGTTGGCGGCGTCAAAGGCGGCGCCGGTCCAGTTGGAGATGCTCGCTGCGCCATCGGCGGGCTGGGTCGCCGCGTAGGTGATTGTGGAGTTGAACGACAGCGGATGCGCATGGAGGCCAACGGCGGACAGGGCGAGCGCGCCGAGCAAGAGGAGGTGCCGTTTCATGAGGGGTATTTGGGCGCAACGGGCTGCCGGTCTGGCTCCTCAATCGCGGGGACGGAGGGCAAACAGCAGACGCGGAACGTCGAGTTCCCCGAATGAGATGAACGGGTTCGATTACGGTGCCAGAGGGTGGCGGGATTAATTGTAATCTCGCGGAAGCCTCCCGTGCCGCCGGGGCACCTACACAGCTACTTGGCGGGACTGGCGTCCCGTCCGGCGACGAGGACGTCGCCGCTCCTGTCTCGCAGGTTTTTGCGTGCCCGAGGGGCAACTCACCGCGGCGCCATGGCGCGCCAGACGGCACCGTCTTTTTGGGCGGAAGGGATGTTATCCTTTTCGCCGGGAACGGGGGAGTCGGCCAATCGAAAGACGGGTAGGATTGGATTGCCGTGGCCGTCTTTGGCGTAGGTCTCGCCTTCTTTTTCCACCAGCAAGTGAGCGTAGAAGTGTCCGCCGAGGCCTTCGCCGATCAGGATGTCGATATCGTAGAAAAGACCGGCGCGCAGGTTCATCGCGTTGCCAACCACAAAGCCCCCGCGGCGCGATTTTTGCAGGTTATTACCGGGCGCGTTGAATTCGTAGGGATACGCGGGACTGTTCGGACGGTCGGTCTTGAATGTGGACACGGCGAACAGTCCGCCATCGAGGACGACGTGGCCATCCATGCGAACCACCAGAAAATCGTCCGCCCCGCCGACAAAGCGATAGGTGCCGGTCTCAGGTGGGGTGACGCGAGCGCGGTAATGAGCAACCCACGCGCGGCCCTGCACCGTCTTTTCTACACCGTAGGCTGCGGGGCCCTCACCGGCTTCCATGTTGGGAATGAAAATCTGTGTGGCATAAAGCCTCATCGGTGCTTGGTAAAAGCGGGAAAGCGCGTCGGGATTCCAAGTGCCACGGGTGAACGTGTTGAGTTCTTTCTCCGCGAGAGGGCCGGCACCGAGGCGAACCAAATCAGGATTGGGCTTGGGGGACGGTCCGGCCAGTTGCTTGAAGTCGTAGAAGCGGCCGACGAGCGAGCCGCCGGGCTGGGACTCGCGAGGTCCGAATGGGTTTATGGGGCCTTTGCCAATAGGACCAACCTCGTCAGGGCCGCCCACCCCGTCCAAGGTTCCCTTGACCACCGGACCGACCCCGGAAGTCCCCGGCAGGTTGGGCAGATCAGGCAAGCTGACCGCCGAGTTGGACGTTTCGACGGTGAGACGACTGGGAAGCGTCGCAAGGCTCGGTGATTGGCGAGGAACCGGCACGTGGCGATCGGCCGGAGGGGCCATTGATACCCCGCCCGCGCCGCTGGGGGAGCTAGGCCTGATTGGCGCACGAACCGAGGAGATCACATAGACTGCGGCCCCACCGAGCACGATCAGATGGATGAGGATGCTGATCAGCAAGGAGCCTGCGCCAAGCCGTCGGAGGTAGCGAAGAATGATGTGGGGGTGATCGGAGGACATGTTTTGGGGGCACCACGAGGTGGCGATGGGTGAGAGACAGTCCTCTTGATCGCGGCCTAGACAATGGGAGGGGAACTCGACGGCGAAGGGGACGAGCGAAACGAAAGCGATGCGATGAACAGCACCCCGCCGATAAGTGTCAACCGGGTAGGCGTGTTAGCGCAGATTGGCTATAGCCGACTCGCATGCCCCGACCGACAATCTTTCTATGGCACCAAGGGCAGCTGGCACGTGGTCCGCGAAATGGGGCAACTCACCGCGGCGCCATGGCGCGCCAGACGGCACCGCCTTTTTGGGCGGAGGGGATGTTATCTTTTTCGCCGGGAACGGAGGAGTCGGCCAATCGGAAGACGGGTAGGATCGGGTTGCCGTGGCCGTCTTTGGCGTAGGTCTCGCCCTCTTTTTCCACGAGCAAGTGGGCATAGAAGTGTCCGCCGAGGCCTTCGCCGATCAGGATGTCGAGGTCGTAGAAGAGACCGGCGCGCAGGCTCATCGCGTTGCCAACCACAAAACCCCCGCGGCGCGATTTTTGCAGGTTGTTGCCGGGCGCGTTGAATTCGTAGCGATAGGCGGGACTGTTCGGGCGGTCGGTCTTGAATGAGGACACGGCAAACAACCCGCCATCGAGGACGACGTGGCCATCCATGCGAACCGCCAAAAAGTCGTCCGCACCACCCACGAAGCGGTAGGTGCCGGTTTCGGGTGGGCTGACGCGTGCGCGGTAATGAGCGACCCACGCGCGGCCCTGCACCGTTTTTTCTACGCCGTAGGCTTTGGGCGCCTCACCGGCCTCCATGTTGGGAATAAAAATCTGCGTGGCGTAAAGGGTCGTTGGCGCTTGGTAAAAGCGGGAAAGCCCACTGGGATTCCATGTGCTGCGGGTGAACGTGTTGAGTTCTTTCTCGGCGAGGGGGCCGGCGCCCAGGCGGGCCAAGTCGGGATTGGGCACGGGGGATTTTCCGGCTAGCTGTTTAAAATCATAGAAACGGCCGATGAGTGACCCTCCTCGCTGCGGTTCGCGAAATCCAAAGGTGGGCATGGCGGGTCCTTTGCCGAAACCGGCACCCGAACCCAGGTCGCCTCCCGATCCTAAATTCCCCTTGAGTCCCGGCCCGCCACCAAGCGCACCCGGCAGGTTGGGGAGATCGGGCAGGGCGACTGACGCATTCGGTGATTCGACGGTGAGTCGTCGGTTGAGCGTGGCGAGGTTGGGTTGTTTACGAGACATCTGAACGCGATGTTCGACCGAACTGCCGGCTGGCGTGCCCCCGTTGCCTCCTTGGAAGCTGGCTTTGCGCGGCGGACGCACGGAGGAGAGCACAAACATCGTGGCCCCGCCGAGCACGATCAGGTGGACGACGACGCTGATCATCAGGGAGCCTGCACCGAGTCGGCGGAGGTAGCGAAGGATGGGATTGTCGTTGGATGGGGCCATGTCATTGGGCCGTCGAGGGACGGCCGTGCGGGTAACCGGCTTGCGCGTTGCCTGAATATCTCCACGGGCGTGGAGGGACGGGGTTCAGGGAAAGCTATCGGCTCAGGGGTGAGCTGAATGAAACCGGTTCAGCTCATAAACGGCCCGTGCTCTCGCGGTGGCGAGATTGATGGGCACGTTAACTGTAACTGGATGCAGGCGCGTGCAGCTTACGTGCAGTTAAAGTGAGGCCGCCGGTGGCCTAGGCGTGGGCGGGGGTATGGCGGGCGGTGCAACCGACCCGATGGGGTCGTCGGGTCTCTAGATCGGACGTGGATCGTGCGCAGGTATCCGGTCAAGGCCCGGGAGTGCGGTGGGGGTGGGGACCCGGCGACAGGGGGGCGGGGGCGGGCTAAAGTGCTGTATGATCTTTGCCCTTACCCCGTCACCCACTGAATTGAGCCGTGTTCGGCGCAGTTCTTCTCCGTCCGCCAATCTACGTATCGATGCTGCGTTGGAGCGGAATATCACGCGTTATATGAACGTGCCGGGGCCTCGGCTCACCGAGCGTATCCGCGAACTGGAGCGCGAATGGAGCATCGAGCGTTGGCTGGAAACCAATGCCTCGGCGTTGACGATTGCCGGGGTGGCGCTGGCGGCGTCGGGCTACCGGAAAGCGCTTTGGCTGAGCGGCACGGTCGCGGGGTTTTTGTTGCTGCACGGACTGAGCGGGTGGTGTCCGCCGTTGCCGTTGTTGCGGCGGCTGGGCGTGCGCACGCGGGGCGAGATCGACTGCGAGAAGTTCGCGTTGAAATACCTGCGGGGTGATTTTCAGGAATTGCCGGCGGCAGCTCGGGAGGGGCGCTTGAGCGCGGCGTTGATCGCCGAGGCGGTCGCGGGTGCGGAACCGGGGGAGTAGGAGGCGCGGCTGATGCCGCACGGAGGTGGGAGGACGTGCATCAACGTTCAACCTTCAACGTCCAACAGCCAACGTTCAAAGGAGGCTGCGGGCGGGAGCTACTTCCAGAGCGCGACCAAGGTCTCGGCGCGGACCCAGCCGGTTTGGCCGTCGGGGAATACCAATCGGCGCCAGCCGAGGAAGGTCTTGTCCGTCTTGGCAATCACTCCCAACGCGAGGGGCGTGGTTTTTTGCGGGGTGTCCAGGTCGGTGGGGATCGAGCGGAGTGTCGTGGGCGTGACCACCACGACAGCTTGGGCGTCGGCCAACGCGTCATACGTGCGCAGGCTCACTGTGGCTGCGACCGCGAGGAGCACGGACGGGAGGAGCAGGGATCGGACGAGCCATTTGCGGGGGCGTTTTTGATAGGCTCCGTAAAATCCCAACGAGAGGGCCAAGGCAGTGAGCCAGGCGGAGGCGATCAGGGCCGCTTGCCAGCGGGTGGGCGAGGCGAGGGCAGCCAGTTGTGCGTTGAGGGTGGAGAGTTGAGCGCCGGAGGTGTCGGTGAGGAAGGGCGTGATCGCCGCGGGGGCGACGCCGGCGGCTTTGAAGGCGTAGGCGAGGTGCCAGCGGACCGAGGTGTTTTGCGGTTGCTGCACGAAGGCGGCGAGCGCGTGGCCCGCGGCTTCGCCGGGGTGGTTCTGCTGGATGAGCGTGAGGGCGAGGTTGTGGTGCGCGGCCCAGTCGGTCGGTTCTGTTTTGAGGGTGTCGGTCCAGGCGGCTCCGGCCGTGGCGAAATCACCTTTCGCGTAGCTGTCGCGAGCATCGGCGGCGTAGGAGGCATGCGCCGTGATGAGAGACGCGATCACGATGAACAGCGGGAGGATGTTGCGCGGAAGAAAGAGTTGGAACGGCGAGAACGTGGGCGCGCGGTGAGCGGCGAGGGCTTGGCTGGCGCGGGTTGTCCAATCGGCGGGGAGCGGGGCGGTTCCGTAGAGAGTGCGGTCGGCTTCGGACCAGAGATCGGACCACGTGGCGGAGCCGGGTCGCTCACGCTCCCCGCTACGTTCGGACGAGAAGCTGGCGGGGGTGGGCACGGCTTGGGGGATGCGCCAGAGGATGGCGGTGTCGCGCTGCCAGGCTCGGAGGAGTGCGGAGACCTGAGGTTCGGAGGTTCGGACTTCAGGTTTCAGGTTGCCGGTTTCAGGTTTTCCCATTTCGGCGAGTTGGCGGAGGGTATTCGCGAGGCGGATATGCGCTTCGCGGAGGGCGCGGGCGGGGTCGGTCAGGCGGGCGCGGCGGAGGGCGAGGCCCATCCAGAGGAAGAGAGGGACGAGGGCGGAGGATGCTAGGCTGGTTAAAAGCACCGGGTGAGAGAGCGGGGCGGTGGCGGTGTCGGCGGGAGGGAGCGGGTCGCGAGGGATGGGCGATGGAGCAGCCGGAGAACGTCCAACGTCCAACGTCGAACCTTCACTGTTCGCGGGCGCGGCGGTTCCGGTTGAATGAGGGGTGGTGGTCGTGGCGGGGGGCGGCGCGGCGGCGGCGATCTGGATCGTCACGGGTTGCGTCGAGAGGGTTTCGTAGGCGCCGGTCGCGGGGTTGAACACGGTGTAGGCGACGGGGCCGAGCGTGTAGGCACCGGGTTTGGTGGGGATGAGCACGATGTCTTCGGTGATCGAGGCATCGAAGAGCGCGTTGTCTTTGTTGGCGCGCTTGGCTTGGGGCTGGACGACGCGGAAGTCTTTCGAGACGGAGCGCGAGGGCAGGCCGGTGATGTCGGGCCAGTTACCCGTGCCATCGAGGGTGAGCGTCCAAGTGATGGGTTCGCCGACGGCGGCAGTGGCGGGGACGACTTTGGAATCGAGGGTGAACTTGCCGACTGCGCCGTTGAACCCGGCCGGGGCGGGCGCGGGGAGCGGGCGCACGGTGAGGGTCGCGGGCGCGGAGCTGATGGTGAAATTCGTGCCGGTGGGGCGTCCAAACACATCCTGGCCGGTGGCAATGATCACGTCCTGTTCGGCGGGAGCGAGGGTGAGGGGCCCGGGCTTGCGTGAGAAGGCGCGGGTGGACTGGGTAACCATCGCCAGCGGCTGACCGACGCGGGTGACTTGGTTCTGCACCGGCGCGCCCCAGGTTTCCACGACGAGCGGTTCGTTGTTCCAAGTGAGGTTGTTGGCGGCGCGAAAGGGTCGGCTTCCTTTGATGCTGAGATTATAATGGAGGTCGAAGACCTGGCCTTGCCAGGGCGCGGTTTCGGGGAGGCTGAAAGCGGCGCTGGCGATGTCGCCGAGGGAGAGGCCGGTCTGGCCGACAGTGGCGTCTTCGACTTCGAACGTGGCGGAGGCGACTTGCTGGCGACCTTTGTCGGTTTCAACGGTGAAGGCGGGGATAACCAGCGTGGCGCGTTCCGTGGGGCGCGCGCCAAAGGTGAGCGTGACGGTGCGAACGGTGGTGGCGTTTAAGTTAACGACGTTGAAAGAGGTGCGTGTGGAGCTGCTGGGAGAGCCAAACATTAGCCCGTTGACGGCGGGTGGGGTGACCGTGCCGGTAGGGGAGCATTGTTCGAAAACGAGGCTGAGCTCGTTGGGCTGGTTGTAGGCGAGCGTGCCGGAGCCGGGTTCCCAATGCACGGACTGGGCGTGGAGCGTCGCGGCGACGAGGGCGAAGATCGGGAGGAGGATTTTAAACACGGAAGGCACGGAAGGTTTTAACCACGAAGGGCACGGAGATCACGAAGAGGGAAACGCATGAAGGCGGGAGAGGGAGCTGGAGCGCGTTTTTCGGGAGGGATTCGGTGCGGGTGAGCGGGAAGGGGAGAACGAGAACGAGTAAGAGGAACGAGAAAGAGGCGGGAAGAGGAGGTCACCAGTCTTTGCCCTTGGTGGCGGGCTTGGACTCGGAGGGGCCTTGGAGGAGTTGGAAAAGTTGGGCGGGGGAGTCGCCCTGTTTGACTTGATCGAGCTTTTGCAGGGGAGCCGCCAGGGTGGGGTCAAGGCGCGCGGGGTCGGTGGAGGGCTCAGTGGAGGCTCCGCCGACTTGCTGCATTTCGCCGGGGTTGGAGGCGGGCTGGTCGGAGTCGGGTTGCTTAGGCTGTCCGCCTTGGTCGGGCTTGGGCGGAGGCGGTTGATCCTTCATGTCGCCGAAGGCGGACTGGCCGGGACCGTCCGGCTTTTTTTGCGGGTCGGAGGGTTTATCGGGAGCGTTGGCGTCCGAGGATTTGTCGCTGCCGTTGCCGGACGACTTGTCGTCGGGCTTGGACTGATCGGGCTTGGACGGGTCGGATTTGGCGTCGTCTTTCTTGTCCTGTTTTTTGTCGGAGTCGCCTTTCTCGCCGGAGTCGCCCTTTTTTTGGTCGGACTTGTTGTCCTTGTTTTGCTCGGGCTTTTTCTGGTCGGGCTTGGGTTTATCCTTGGGCGGTGGCGGATCTTTTTTCGGGAGCAAGGACTGGAGTTGCTCGCGCAGGCCCGGCCAGTCGGCGGCCTTGGGATCGAGAGATTGACCGGCGGAGACGGCGGCGAGGGCATCGCGGATCGGGCCTTCGGGGACGGGCTCTTTGGAGGCTTGGACGCGTTCGCCGTAGGTCACGGTGGTGCGAGCGAGTTCGGCGTAGTCCTTGGCGGTTGTTGTTTGATCGCGCTTGGAGAGTTGTCCGACGAGTTGAGTAACGGGCGCGGAGAGCGCGGGTGTCGCTGGCGCCGCCGCTTCTGCAGCGAATGCCGAATGGCTCATCCCCAAGGCCCAATGGAGGACGAGCAGCGTGAAGAGGACGGTTTTTACGGGCGAGGCGGCGAGCTGGATGGGGCGGGGTTTGGGGTGGACGGGGAACTCGCGCCAGAAGCTGAGAAGGAGGAACGCGAGGGAGGCGGCGAGCGGCCATTGAAAGCGTTCAGCGAGGCGCACGCGGCTGGTTTCCTTGAACTCCCCGCGACGGCCTTGCTCGACGGTGGATTGGATGAGTTGCGCGAGATCGACCCACGAGCTGGCGTCGGTGTAAACGCCGTCGGTTTTGTCGGCGAGTTCGCGGAGGGTGGAACTGTTGAGCTTGGAGAGGACGACGGCACCACGTTCGTCTTTCACAAACGCACCGGAGCCGTCGGGGATCATAGCGCCTTCGCTGGTGCCGATGCCGAGTCCGAGCACGCGGATACCCTTGGTTTTGAGTTCACCGACGTGTTTTTGCCAAGTGTCGGACTGGGCTTCGCCATCGCTCAGCACGATGAGGAAACGGTCGGCGGAGGCGGAGGCACCGAAGGCGGAGAGCGTGGTGTCGAGCAGGGCGTCGTAGTCGGTGCCGCCTTCGGGGAGGTAGCTGGGGTCGAGCACGGGCAGGAACTCGCGGAGGATCTCGTAGTCGGCGCTGAGGGGGCTTTGGAGAAAGGCGGTGCCGGAGAAGACGATCAGGCCAACGCGTTCGCCTTTGAGGCGTTCCAGCAAGCTGGTGATGAGGAGGCGGGCGCGTTCGAGGCGGGAGGGTTTGACGTCTTGCGACGACATGCTGCGGGACAAATCGAGGGCGATAATGATTTCGCGGGCTTGGTCGAACATAGGTTCCTCACGGCGGCCCCATTGTGGCCGGGCGAGAGCGGCCGTCGCGGCGGCGAGGCCGAGGTAAAGAAGAATGCGGGTGCGGGGCGAACCGCTGCGGCGAAGGGGGGCCGCGCCGATGACCAAGGACGAGCGGGTGGCTTCGGCGTGGGTGATCTTGGGGTGGCCGTTGGCAGCGGTGGTGCGGCGGCGCAGGAGATCGCGCACGAGCAAGGCGAGCGGGACAAACAATAGCCAAAATGCGTGGGGCCAATAGAAGGTCATTTCTGGGCGAAAGGCAAAAGGCGAGGGGGCGGGCGGGACGGAGGTTTTATTTGGAAATCAGAAAATCAGGAACAAGCCGCGGAAGGTGGATCGTTTCCTGATTTCCTGAGTTCCAGATTAAGATTCGGGCGTTGGGCATCGCGTGGCGGGGATCGTTTCCAGCTTTCCACATTAAACCTTTGAGCGAGATGCGGAGAACATCGCGGCGAGCAGGAGACAGGCGAGGCCAGGGGCGGCGAGCCAGGCGAAGAGTTCGCTGGTGAGTAGGTAGCTCTTGGCCTGAAACTCAATTTTCTGCGCGCGATCGATGGCTTTGAAGGCGGACTCGATGGCGCTGGAGTCGTCGGCGCGGTAGGCCTTTCCGCCGGTGAGGGTGGAGATCTGGATGAGCGTGTTTTGATCGAGGTCGGAGATCTCTTGGTGGTAGCCGATCTTGTTGCCAGCTTGGTCAAGCGTCGGAACAGGCACAAAGCCGTCACGACCGGCCCCGATCGTATAAACGGGAATGCCTCGGCTCTTGGCGACGGTGGCTGACTGAATCGGGGTGAGGCTGCCGCGATTGTTGGCGCCATCGGTCAGTAGAACGGTGAACGCGCCTTGGCGGTGTCCGCCTTGATCGCGGGCGGCTTGTTCGAGGCGAGTGAGGGCGAGGCCGAGTCCGTCACCAATGGCAGTGCCCGGCTCGATGAGACCGATCTTCAAGCGTTCGACTTGGCGGCCGAGCCAGTCGTGGTCAAAGGTGAGCGGGGCGAGTGTGTAGGCGCGGCCGGAAAACACTACGATGCCGATGCGGTCGCTGGGGCGCTGGGTGATGAACGCCTGGATGACAGGTTTGATGGCTTGGAGTCGATTGATGCGCTCGCTACCGCGTTCGTAGTCCTCCGAGAGCATCGAACCGGAGAGGTCGATCGCGAGCATGATGTCGTAACCTTCGGAGTGGACCTCGCGCTTGTCCTCGACGTGCTGGGGGCGGGCTAGGGCGACAATCAGTAAAACTATGCCGACCACGGCGAGACCGGTGGGCCAGCGCGAGGGCGAGGTGAGGGAGGTCCGGTGCCAGGCGGCGGCGAAGGGCACGAGCAGGACAGGCACGGAACGGCGTCCGCGCAGCCACAGGACGGCCGGGATGAGCAGGAGGGCGAAGAGCCAGAAGGGCGATTGCAGGACTAGGTCTTTCACCGGGGATCAGCGAGATTGGCGTGCGCGGAAGAAGCGCACGAGCGCATCGAGGCGGTCTTCGTCGGTGCCAACGACGAGGCGGGCGAAGGTATCGGGAAACAGGCTACGCCAGTCGTGGTCGCGTTCCTCGCGCCAGCGCGCGTGGGCGGCGCGTTCGGCGGACGAGTTTTCCAAGGTGACGAGGCGGCCGCTGACCGGGTCGTAGGCGGCGAACGCCTCGCCTTCGGGCAAGGCGCGTTCCCACGGGTCGTCCACGCGGAAGCCCATCGGTTGATAACGTTTCTGCATGACGGCCCAGCCTTCGGGTTGCGGACGCGGGGCGAAGTCGCCGAGCCAAATGAGCACACTGTGCCGCGGGGCGGCGCGAGCGAGGAGGCACCAGGGGATGCCGGATGCGTCGGAGACCTGAGGGATGAAGGCTGAGGGCTGAGACCTGAGACCTGAGGGCTGAGGTTCGGAGTGCGGGATTTCAGGTTTCAGGTTTCCCGTTTCAGGTTTCCTGCTGGCGGTCAGCGATGGAGCGGGGGCACCGAGGAGGCTGGCGGCGGCGTGGAGGATGGGGCCGCGTCCGCGGACGGGTTCGCGGAGGGTGTAGCCGTCGGGCTTTACGTGGACGAAGCCGACGCGGTCGCGGTTGACCGCACCGAGGAGCATGACGAGGCCGGCGAGTTCAAGGAGCGCCTCGCGTTTCGACTGCGCGCCCGAGCCAAACTGGAGACTCGGGGTGTCTTCGAAGACGATCATCACTGTCACTTCGCGTTCCTCGACGAACTTCTTGCGGTAGGGTTCGCCGAGGCGGGCAGTAACGTTCCAGTCGATGTCTCGGACGTCGTCGCCGAACTCGTATTTGACGACTTGGTCGAACTCCATGCCACGTCCGCGGAAGGCGGAGCGGTATTCGCCGCTCAGGACGTTTTCGACGGCGTGACGCACGCGCCATTCGAGCTTGCGCAGGAGCGCAAGCGGGGAGGCGGGGGCGTCGGCGGTAACTGGAAGCGGGGGCGGCACGGGATCGGGAGATCTTTCCTCTTTCTCTTAATCGTTCTCGTTCTCCGGATTGGTCGGTTTTCGGAGGGAGAAAGATTAAGATTAAGAGGAACGAGAACGAGTCGGAATCAGGCGGTGGGGACCGGGGTCTTTTCGATGACTTGGGCGACGAGGTGGTCGGTGGTGATTTCCTCGGCTTCGGCCTCGTAGGTGAGTCCCACGCGGTGACGCAGGACATCGGGGGCGATCTCTTGCACCAAGGCCGGCGTCACGTAATCCAAGCCGCGCAACCACGCGAGGGCGCGGGCGGCTTGGTAGAGTGCGAGCGAGGCACGAGGGGAGGCGCCGAAACTGAGATAGCGCTTCTTCCCGGCACCGGGTGCGGCGAGGGCGCGGGTGGCGCGGACGAGCGCGAGGATGTAGGCTTGGACGGCGGGCGAGAGGTGAACTTTGTCCACCTCGGCGCGGAGTTCGAGGAGTTCATCACCATTGGCCACGGGAACGAGCGCGGGCTGGCGGGTAACCTGGCCCCAGCGCTGCATCATCGTGGATTCTTCCTCGATGGAGGGGTAATCGACGAGGAGCTTGAAGAGGAAGCGGTCGGTCTGCGCCTCGGGGAGCGGATAGGTGCCTTCCTGCTCGACGGGGTTTTGCGTGGCCATGACGAAGAAGGGCCGGGGCAACGGGTGGGTGTGTCCGCCGATGGTGACCTGGCGCTCTTGCATGGCTTCCAGCAAGGCGCTCTGGACCTTGGCGGGCGCGCGGTTGATTTCGTCAGCAAGGACCAAGTTGGCGAAGATCGGGCCGCGGTGTGGAGTGAACGCGCCGTCTTTCGGGGAGAACACCATGGTGCCGACGACGTCGCTGGGGAGGAGGTCGGGGGTGAATTGGATACGCTCAAACTGAACGCCAAGGGCGGTGCCGAGGGATTTGATGAGCAGGGTCTTCGCGAGGCCCGGCATGCCTTCCAAGAGGACGTGGCCGTTGGCAAGGAGGGCGACGAGCAGGCGCTCGATGACGGCATCCTGGCCGATGACGGCTTTGCCGATTTCATCACGGAGTTTCTGGGACCAAGTGGGACCGGTGATCATTGGTGGCGATAAGCGAAGGTGCGATAGGCTGTAAGGCGAAGGGAGGGGGTAGTGGGACTCGCTTGCGCCGAAAGTGTTTCGTGGAGAAAACGGTGATGACGTGGATTTACCAACTCAAATTCAAGAACGGCTTGATGCCCTCGGCGTGCTGGTGGCCGATGTGGAGGAGCGGTTTGTGCGCGGCTCGGGTCCGGGTGGGCAAAAGATTAACAAGACGAGTAGCACGGTGTGCGTGAAGCACCGCCCGACGGGTGTTGAGGTGCGGTGTCAGCGCGAACGTTCGCAGGCGGCGAACCGGGAAACGGCATGGGCCGAGTTGTGCGCGAAGCTGGAGGGCTTGTTACGCACGGCCGAGCAACAGCGTCAGCAGGCGGCGGCGAAGACACGGCGAACCAATCGCAAACGTAGCACGCGGCAGAAGGCGATCTCTGTGGCGGGCAAGCGCCACCGCGCCGAGGTCAAGGCGGGCCGGCGCCGGGCCGGGTGAAGGGCTAGGCGACAGCTGTTTGAACCCGCCCTCGACTCAATCGCGATGGATCAAACGATCCTCGGCCATCGACCGCCATTGCCCATCGGCATCCGGTAGCTGAAGAGCGACTTTGACCTCGTCCCCTCGCGTTGATGGGTAAACGTAGATTTCGACACCTTTGAACGGCTTGCCTGCTTCGAGTAAAACATCCGGATAACCGTTCTGATCGGCATCGTTGAAGAGGACGTCACCCGCACCGTTGAAGGCACCGTCGCCAGTCGCATCAATGGCAAGCAGGCGGCCGTCGGCATCCACCAGTTCAACGCGGCAGGGAACACTGGTGCGCACCGCGAGATTTTGTGGGTGGGTCGAGTTACCAGAATGGCGGATGAAGTGATGCAACGGGACTCCGTAAAAAGGATTCTCCAGCGCCAGGTTGGTATCTACGACGGCGATCTCCGTTGCCGTCGTGCCGGGTTCGCGATGCCACCAAGCAGTCTGGGCCGTGCCGGCACCGTGCCACACGAGTTGGGCTCGGGCGGCGATGGCGACGGACTTGGCCTGTAGAAAAATCAAAGCCTGATCGAGCGGTGCCAAGGTGATGGTCTGGCTGGCGCTTTGCGGTTCGCCGGTGCCGGCGAGTTCGATTTCCCAGCGGAGGCTCGTCGCATTCCAGTGTGCAATCACGCCTGCGCCTTCCAATGTCAGGGTGCCGGTGACGGCGGTGTTTCCCGGGTTTGTCAGAGTGAACCGGCCGTGTGCGGGCCCATCTTTGACGGCCTGCGTCGTCAGTTCAACCGGCTGGAGGTCGGTATGATCAAAGGCGAGCGCTGTATCGATGACGTTCATCGGAGACGCGTCAGGCGTAAGGCCGAGGACGGAGGCTTCCTTTGCCAAGCCAACGTGCAGCGCATGATCCTTGAACCGGCGTTCGCGGGTGATGGTTTCGGCTAACAGCGTGCGAGCTTCGTCGAGTTTTCCGCTGGCACGAAGGAAGCGGACGTATTGCAGACAGTCGCGCATTTCAGCCCTGAGATCTCCCATGGCTCGGTGCAGCTTGAGTGCCTCGAAAAGGTCGGCTTGCACGCCCGTGGTGTCCCCGGAATCGAGGCGAACGCGGGCGCGGGTAAACAGAAGCTCTGCGATGAGAGTTTGTCCGGTGAACTCTCGCGCTTTGAGAATGGCGGCATCCAAGATGTCAATCGCCTCGTTGAACCGACCTTGTTGCGCGTGCATGGAAGCCAACGTGCCGCGTCCGTAGAGCGAGTTAGGCATCCACAAGTTGTGTTCTAATCTAGCTATGACGGCTTCGGCCTCGGTGAAGAGCGGTGCGGGATCGGCCCCCCGCCGAAGCCGTAAGGCGGCCAAGCAAAGGCGTGCGCGGCAGTGCTCGTCCTCCGTTTCGAACTGTTTTGGTCCGGTGAACGATATCAAGTGCGCGAGGGTGGCTTCGGCTGCGTCATCGTCGCCCAAGGTCTCCTGCCATGAGGCCATGGCCAGCAGTAGTTCCGCGTGACGTCCAATTGCCTGGTCAGCGGTCGCACCGGTGAGACGGCGGTCCAATTTTTCCGCGAGTGCCAACGCTGAAGTTTCGTCTCCGGCCTCGAAACGCAGGGAGGCTTCGTTGACGAATACTTCACCTGCACAATCGAAATAGCGGATCGCCGCCAGCTGTTCGGCGGAGAGATCGAAGAGGCCGATATCACGGATGCCGGTCTGCTTAATCATATCGGCGCGGGCTGATTTAATCGTGCGCCAGTGGATCTTTAACGCCTCGCCGAGTTGTCCTAGTTCTCGATAGCACGAGTAGAGGTTGCCCAGCAGCAACAGATGATAGCTGGTGCCTTGGCAATTAGTGGATTGTTCGCGCAACCTGAGACACTCCGCGTAGAGACGACTGGCGGTGGCCGGATCGCCGCTGCAGGAGAAGACCTGCGCTTGTTTCCAGAGCGCGTGGCAGATCCATGCCTGATCGTTTGCGGCGCGCGCACGTGCCTCCAGCTCGCGAAACAGAGCGAGCCCTCGTTCGCGGTCGTGTTGCCCGTGGTAAACGTGATTACCCTCTTTGAAGAGGGCGGAGAGCTCCTTGGTGGTCTCTGGCGGGGTCTGCGCATGGACGGCTGGAAAGGTCGAGGCAACCAGAAGTAGCACGAGCATCCTGCAACCGGAGGCGCAGCGGCGAAGGTAGAGGGACGGGGTAGGGGTAAAGAAAGACGTCATATAATCAGGGTTGCCGTCGGTAGGTGACCAAGTAGCGCTGGCTTCCGGGTGAGGTTTTGAACTCGGTGGGCACTTGACCGTCGATGCCGTAGCAGATGCGCAAGCGGTCGCCGACGAGCTGGTAAATCGCGGGGATCACCCGGCCGGAATTGGCTCCGTGTTGGGCGGTGAGCGTTATCGACGCGACCGTGTGGATGAACGTGCCGTGGTCGTGAACTTCTCCGGCGAAGCGCATGGTATAGGTGTCCGCTTGGAACAGCAGTTCCATGCGGTCGAGCGCGATCGCGGGGGCTTCTTCACCGTCGAGTTCGGCGCGGACGGGGCGCCATTGGCCGTGTAAGCTCATTCGTTTTCAAGGGACGGCGCAGGCAAGGTCTTCTTGGCCCGGGCACCGAGTTTTTTGAGGTCTTCGACTTGGGCGAGCAGGTTGCCCTTGCCGGTCTTGAGCTTGTTCATGGCGGAGTCGTAGCTCTCACGCGTCCGCCCGAGCTGGAGGCCGATGCCCTCGAGGTCATCGATCAGGCCGGCGAATTTGTCGTAGAGCGCGCCGCCGCGATCGGCGATGGCCTGCACGTTTTTCGTCTGGCGGTCTTGTTTCCAGAGGGTGGCGACGGTCTTCAGCGTGACCAGCAGCGTAGGCGCGGTGCAGAGAATGACACGGCGGTCGAAGGCCCATTCGTAGAGTTGGTGATCGGTCTCAAGCGCGAGAGTGAAGGCGGACTCCAGTGGGACAAACATCAGGACGTAATCGGGGGTGATGAGTTTGCCGGTGTCCTCGTAACGCTTCGCGCTGAGCTGGTCCACGTGGGTGCGGACGGCGCGGGCGTGCTCGGTGACGGCGGCCGAGCGGATGACGTCGTCGGGCGCGTTGACGGCGCGTTCATAGGCGATGAGCGACACTTTTGAGTCGATCACGAGATGGCGGGAGTCGGGGAGGCGGAGGATGACGTCGGGGCGGAGACGGCGACCGTCATCGGTGGTGAGCGACTCCTGTGTGAGATAGTCCTGGCCCTTGATGAGGCCGGCGGAGTCGAGCAGGCGTTCCAAGATGAGTTCGCCCCAGGCGCCGCGGGCCTGCGACTGGCCTTTCAACGCGGTGGTGAGGGCGCGGGCTTCGTCGGTGATGCGGACGTTGAGTTGGCGAAGCTGCTCGATCTGGGTCTTGAGGGCGGTGCGGTCCTCGCCGTCGGTCTTATAGACAAGGTCAACGCGTTGGCGGAAGTCGGCGAGTTGCTGGCGAAGCGGATGCAGCAGCGATTCGACCTGGGTTTTATTGTGGTCGGTGAACTTGGCGGATTTCTCGTCGAGGATCTTGGAGGCGACGGCCTGAAATTCGGTTTGCAACGTGGCCTTCAGCTTCTCGGCGTCGGCGAGGTAACGGGCGGCGAGTTGTTCGCGTTCGGTGAGGCGTTGTTCACCGGCGACGAGTTGCGCGGCGAAGGTGGCGCGGTCGGCGGCGAGCGTGGTGGTGAGCTGCGAATTGAGGGCCGAAAGCTGAGAGACGGAGGACTCGGCGGCAGAGACCGCCTGACCGAGACGCGCCACCTCGACCTCGCGGGCGTGGAGGCGTTCGCCGAGTTTGGCGTGGAGGAAAATCCACGCGGCGAGGGCGCCGACCACGGCGCCGATAAAGGCAAAAAGCAGAATCACGCCGGCGAGCGTGGGGCGCGGGGCGAACGCGTCAAAGACAGAAAATCACGGCGCGGTGATCGCCTTCCACGGGAATCAATCCTGACGCGGGAGGTAGAGAGTCACGGTGGTGCCTTCGCCCAAGCTGGTCTTGAGGTGAAGGAGTGCGCCGTGCGTGTGGATGAGCCGGGAAACGATGGCGAGACCGAGCCCCGTGCCACGGGTGGACCGGCTGGTGAAATACGGCTCGAACATGCGGGAGAGCACCTCGGGCGGGACGCCTGCGCCTTGATCCAGCACGCTGATGCTGACCACCGGACCACCGTGTTTAAACGTGTCGCGACCGACGAGTAATTCGTTGGTCGGATCGAGGAGGGCAGGGAACTCGGGGGCTTTGTTCAAGCTGTCGGCGACGACCCAGACGGTCTGTTTACGATCGGTGCTTTGGAACGCGTTGATCGTGAGATTGAGCAGAATCTGGATGAGGTCGGTGGCGTCGATCCGGGGCACGACGTCGATATCGAGCGGTTTCGTGCACAGCCGGTTGAGACGAACTTCGGGGTGGGCCTTGAGGAGCGACTGCAGATCACCGAGGATCTGGTTGATGGAGAGCTGGCGCCCGGGGGCGTCGTGATTGTGGATAAACCGAAGGTAGCGCGAGGCGATCGCGGTGCAGGTGCTGACCTGCTTGCTGATGTAGTCCAAGCTGGAACGAACCTTGTCGAGGTCGTTGCCATGAAGGAACGTGACGTTCTTCAGGCGCTCTTCGAGCAGCTGCACGTAACCACTGATGACGGTGAGCGGGTTGTTGATGTCGTGGATGACGCCCGCGTAGATCTCGTTGGTCGTGCGGGCCATCTCCTCGCGCAGGGAAACGTCGCTGAGGCGCAGGTTGAGGTCATGCAGCCGGTTGGCCGTGTTGGTGAGCGTGTCGGAGATCTTGCGTAAGTGCAGCGCACGAGCGGTGGCATTGCGGATGGTTGAAAGATCGAAGGGCTTGCTCAGGTAATCGCAGGCACCGAGGCGCAAGGCTTGGCGGGCGGTTTCAAGCGTCTCGTAAGCGGTGAGCATGATGACCTCGATTCGGGAATCGATCTGCTTGAGGTCTTGCAGGACTTCGATGCCGGTGCTGCCGGACATGCGGATGTCGAGGATCGCGATGTGCACGGTGTGCTCGCGGGCGTAGGCGAGGGCCTTCTCGCCGCTCTCAACGGTGTGCACATGGAAGTCGTTGCGAAAAACCATGCGCAGCGACTGGCGCGGGCCCTCTTCGTCATCGACCACCAACAGGGTGAACTTTTCAGGCTCGGTCGTGGGTTCAATCGAGGTGGGGGCGGCGGTCTCAGAATTCATAAGCGAGCGAGGTTGAGATGGCTTGGTAGCAGTTGCGATACGTGCCGTCGGCGGTTTGACCGCCCAGGCCGGCGGGACTGCCTCGGACGGTGCGATCCGGAGAATAGGCGTATTGGTAACCGAGCGAGAAGATGGCCCGCTGGTATTTGTAGGCAAAGCCGACGGAGAAAATGTGCCGGTCGGCGTCGGGAATGGCCGGATTGTAGGTGGAATCAGGAATGGAATTTTCGGCGAAGGTGTAACCCGCGCTCACGCTGAATCCGTGGGCAAACTCGCGAGTGATGCCGAAGTCGTAATAGTAACTGGAGCGCCAGTTGAAGACCTGGGTGGAGTTGAGCGGCGCGGCGCTGTTGATCGCGAGCTGGTTGACGCGATCCCAGTTGGTCCAATCGATATTCACCTCCAGGTTCCAGCCGGGCGCGGGACGAAAGGAATAGCCGGCGATGATGACTTCGGGGAACTGGAGATCCGCGTCGGCGTCTTGCGAGGCGAAAGGCGTGTTGGAGATGCCGGTCGTGCCCTTGAGCTGGATGTTGTAGTGATGCTGGTAGCTCAGGCCGAAGGCGTGACGATCAGAGGGCTGCCAACGCACACCGGCGTTGAAGCCGGGGGCATCGCCCTGACCCTCGAAGAAGTATTCGTTCACCGGCGAAAGGTTGCGGCGCAGATCGCCCTCCGCGTGATGAAGCACGGGGCCGGCGCCGATGGAGAGGCCGGGAGCCAGCTCCCAAGCGACCACCGCGGCGACATCGTAGGTGGTGAGTTCAGACTTGGTCGCGAGGGAGGAGAAGTTGCTGTTACTTGGCCATTCGCTGGCGAGGCCGAAGGGTGCGTAGGCACCGAGACCAAATGCCCACGGTTTATCCTCAGGAGACCAGGCGTAGAAGAGCTGGGGGATGGGTTTGAACTCACGCTTCAGACTCGTGGTGGTGCCGACGGGCGACGTGTAATCGCTTTCCAGCTGGATGGCGTAAGCGGTGCCCGAGATGGCTTGCCCGTCGATTTGCGTGAGGCCGGCGGGGTTGTAGTAAACGGCCGCGGGTGAATCGGCGGTGGCGGCGAAGGCGTTGCCCCGGGAGGTCGCTTCGGTATCCTTAAATCCAATGCGCAGGGCGGAAGCGGAAAGGAGAGAAGGGGCGATCAGGAAGATCGGTAAAAGGAAGCGACGCACAGGGGGGAGTTGGGGGTATATGCGGTGAAAATTCGCAGAGGAATTGATCTGCACGCGGATAAAAGGAAACAGGAGAGCAGCTGGCGAGCCGTGAGGTCTAAGGAGATTAACCTAGGGGATTCACGGCCCGAGAATTAAGTGCTCGGTAGATGCAGTAATATGTCGGAAGGGTCGTCCGCAGAACGGGTGCGCACGTCGAGGAGGCCGGAATGATTTTCAACAATGCGGCGGGCCACCGTGAGGCCGAGGCCCACGCCGGTGTTGCGCGTCGTGAAGAAGGGCTCCGTGGCATGTAAGGCCACCTCGGGTGCAATGCCTTCGCCCGGGTCAGTGAAGCCGAGGGTGAGGCGCGGACGGCCAGTTTCATCCGTGGACGTGGAGGCGTTTACGGTGACAGGGCCGCGGTCGCCGGCCTCTTGCAGGGCGTTCAGGAAAATCTCCTCGAAGGCATGCATGAGACTGGCCCGATGCGCCCGCACCGAGGCACCGGCGACGAGGCCGACGATTTCGAGCCGGCCGGATAACCCGAGCGTCTGGTTCGAGCGCTGAAAGGCATCTCGAAGCAAGGGAGCGAGGGGCACCAAGCTGTCCGCGGGATAAGGGGGCTGCGAAAGGAAAAGCATCTGCTCGGTGAAGCGCTGGATGCGGGCTGTCTCGCGGCCGAGGGCCTCTTTGAGCGAATCCCGGAAGCCTTCGTTAGCGTAGTCGGTATCCAGAAGCTGGTGATGCGTGCTGAGAGGAACCAACGAGTTGCGGATCTCGTGGGCGAACCGGCGGGCAATGAGCGCGATGAGCTTGGCGTTCGACGTGGCGATCTCGGCGCGTTGCGCGGAGAGGATCTGTGTGAAGTCTTCGACCAGTGCGAGGGCCGGTTGGGGCAGGCGACGGTCGGGGTTGGGGAAAGGAATCAGACTGACGCGGTAGGTGCGACCGGTGTGGTGGGGCGACGTGATGAAAAACGGCTCGGTGAGGACGCCTTTTTCGGCGAGATCGTGCAGCGCGGCGGCGAGTGGCCCCGGGAGTTCGGCGAAGTCGACGTGGGCGTCGAGCCGGGCGGCACCGCGGAGGAATTGAAGGAACGCGCGGTTGGCGTGGAGAATCGCGAGGTCCGCGCCGATGACCAGGCTGCCGCTGGTGATGGCGCCGAGAACGTCGGAAAACAGCCGGTGGCTCGCGGAGAGTTGATGATGAAGCCAGCTGTTTTTTACCGCGAGGCCGAGGGCTTCGAGCAAGTGATAAACCAGCTGTAATTCCCCGTCGTTGAGAGGGCCGCCCGTGACGCGACCGCCGAGGACGGCTACGCCGAGTGTGCGCTCGCGATCATTGATGGGGAGTGCGACCTGGCAGCCAAGCACCTCGAATTCACGGCGAATCTTCGGGTCCTCGACAAGGCAGGCGACGGAACTGTCGGTGTCGATGCGGAGGATCTGCGCGTTGCGGGTGATCTGGAGGCCGATGCCGGAGCGGCGGGACAACTCAATGCATTCGATCAGATCATTGGATACACCGACTGCGGCGACGGAGGTGAGCCGGTCCTTGTTGCGCGGATCAGGTGCCTGAGACGGGGTGCCGGTGGGCGGAGATTCGAGAAAGATCGCGATGCGATTAACGCTGAGGATCTCGCGCAGCTTGAGCACGAAGTGCTGGGTGAAGAGCTTGTAGTCGAGCGAGTATCCCAGCACGCGAGAGAAGTCCCGGAGCACTTCGAGCGCGGAGGCGTTGAGCGGAGTGGCTGCACTGGCCACGATGGGGCGTGCGGGGGCCGCGGCCGGGGATATGCCCGGGCTGAGCAAGCGTCGCGTGGCCGTGCTGAAGGCGAGCAAGGTCACGGGGGCGCGGAGAACCAAATCGGCGCCTGCAGCATACGCCGCCTGTTCGGTGGCGGCGGAGTGATCTGTCGTGAGCAGCACGAGCGGAGTGTTACCTGTGGCGGCGCGGATCGCCTGTATGCGTGCAGCCGGGATGTCGCCTGGCGCGACCGTCACCACCAAATCAAACACGCCGGTCTCCAAAAGCGGGCTCGCGGCGGCGAGGTCGTCTTTGCGGACGAGTTTATGGTCGGGTGAAGCAGAGAGAGCGGCAACGCAGCTGCGCGCCAGGGGTTCCTCTGCGATTAAAAGGAGATGGATCACGACAAGAATACGACGTTCCGCGCCGCTGGACTCAGCGTCGCGCAATCTTGGGTGCATCTTGACCCGAACGGGCACTCGCGAGGCAACAGGAAATTGGGAAAGAGACGGTCGATTCCGCAGAATTTTCAAAAGACCGTTGTCATGGCTGTATGAAACAGAAGGAATCGCCGGCAACGCGAAGCGTAGCACCATGATCGATACTGCATGCCCCACCCCGATCCAAAGTGAGCTGGTGATATTCCCTAACCCCAGCGGCCTTAAAATAGCGGCGTATTTGGATTTTTCGGGTGATCCATCGGCGGCGTCAGGCTACGTGATCATGGCTCCGAAATACGGAGAGACTAAAAAAAACAACCTCCAACTCGCCTATTATTTGGCGGCTAACGGACTGGTCGTTCTGCGTTTCGATCACACGAATCACATCGGCGAAAGTGACGGCGAAATCACTCATTTTACCTTCCCGGGAGCGATTGGTGATATGCGGGCGAGTGTTGATTACCTGGAGCGGCGTTTCGCGGTATCCCAAGTAACGCTGATAGCCAACAGCCTGTCAGTGCGGCCGGCGATCCGGGCCTTTACGGAGGACGTTAGGATCAGTGCGCTTATCTCAGTGGTGGGCGTGGTTAACTTCCGGGAAACCGTAAGCGTGGTCTATCAGCGCGATCTGGTGGATGACCATATGGCCGGAGTGCATCATGGGGTGACTGACATTCTCGGGCATCAAGTGCATGTCGCCCAGTTTATGGATTCGTGCATCGAGGCGGGCATGCATGATTATGAGGGCACGCTGCGCGATATTGAGAGGGCTCGCGGGAAGCTGTTTTTCTTTTACGCCGACAAAGACGCATGGGTGAACCCCGAGGATGTGCAGTCGCTCGCCTCGCGGTCGGATCGCGTGCAGGTGTGCGAGATCAAAGGCGCAATGCACGAGCTACGTGAAAACCCGGAAGGGGCCGAACGGGCATTGAAAGAGGTGGTCCATGTCTCCCGTTACGGGCGATTGGCGACAGGCGAGGAACTCGATTTTTTGATCCTCCCCGAGAAGAAGGTCTATCTGCGGCAAAACCGCGTTGAGCGGGAACGACTCAAGCAATCGGATCCTGTCAAAGAATCCGAGCGCGAGTTCTGGCAGTCTTATCTGGGCAAGTATGACATCATGGAAAAGGTGGACGACTATCAGGGATACCTTGATTTGGTCGGCCAATGTCTCGGGCCTATCGGCGACGGAGAAATCGTCTTTGATGTAGGATGCGGAAACGGCCTTTTCGGTGTCTGGTGCGTGCGCGATATCATGGCCAGAAAGCGGACTCCGTATGACCTAAATCCCGTGTATTTCGGATTGGATCTGACGCACAAGGGCTTGTCCGAGGCGGCGCGAAAACACCGGGACGCGCGGTCGGCTCCTGCGGGCGCCAGATTTGGCGATGGCGCTAATCTGGACCTGATTTACACCCCATTCGACTTGGAAGACGTGAAGCCTGGCGAGAGTCCGCCGAGACTTCTCCCCTTTGAGAACGATACCTTCGACAAGATTTGCTGTAGCTTGCTGATCTCGTATTTGACCGAACCCGCGCAACTGATTCGGGAATTACAGCGTGTATTACGTCCGGGCGGGACAATCGTGATTTCCAGCATGAAGCCCTTTTGCGATTTATCGCAGATTTATAAGGAATTCGTGATCGAAGAAAAACCGGAGGACGACATCGCACGTGCGAGGAATTTGATCAGTGCCGCAGGCGCAATTCGGTCGAAGGAAGAGCAAGGCCACTACATTTTTTTTAGTCGTGAAGAGCTGGTGGAGCTAATGCGTGCCGCTGGGTTTCAACAGCCGCAGTCGTTTCGCTCGTTTGGAGATCAGGCCAACCTTGCTTGCGCCCACAAGTGAGATCCTACGTCATCGTAAGTTCGTTTTTGATCCTGATCTTTACGGTCTGTTCGATCATTGCCGTGCTCTCACGGCGCGGAGCGGGACGCATCCATGTGACGTTTACCCTCTTTGCGACCAGCGTGCTGCTCTGGTGCAGTCCCTATCTGTGCTGGCAGCTGAGTTCCAATGCAGCCGATGCGTTGACGTGGTGTCGCTGGCTGGCGACTGGATCGATTCTGATCCCACTCACCTATATGTATTTTGTAGGCACCCTGACCGGAAAGCTTCCTGCGCGGTGGCTGCACGCGTGTAGTGCCACGGCGCTGGCCTTGCTGGCGGTCAGTCAAACCGCGTTGATCGTATCCCGAGTAGAGCCTCGTGGAGGATTTGATTATTGGCCGGTGCCCGGCCCTGCTTTTTGGCCATATCTGATTTATTTTCTCGTCGTGACGGGCATCGCGTTTCGACTGTTGCTGAAGCGTTACCGAGAGTCATCGGTGCAGGGCCGAAACCAGCTTAAATATCTGATTTGGGGCACTGCGGTTGGTTTTTTGGGTGGGTGCTCCAACTTCTTCCTTTGGCTGCGAATTCCGGTGCCTCCCATTGGCCAGGGACTTTGCATTTTCTACATTCTTGGAATCGGGTATTCGATTATCAAATTCCGGTTGATGGAGTTCAACTCCATGGTCGTGCGAATCACGGGCTTTCTGCTGGCCTTGGCAACCGTGGCGCTCGGTGGAGCGGTGATCACTGAATGGCTATGGCAAATTATCAATCCCCAGTCCTCGACCCCGGGGCTTTTGGGCTGGTGGTCCATGTTGATGATCGCGGTGCTGTTTATCTTCCCGGTGTTGCTGATTGTTTTTCGTCGCGTGGAGCGCTTCGTGGAAAGCCGCCTCGTGACCCGGACGAACGACTATCGTTCACAACTGCGCGACATAACCGCCAATATCTTCAATGCGGATGATGAGGGTGCGATTTTTAGGACCACGGTTTCCTCGCTACAGAATATTCTACGACTTCGGGAGGTGGCGTTGTTTTGTCGGAATGAATTCGAGCCACGTTTTATTTTGAGGGAACAGGTAGGCTTGCGCTTGACGGACGCCGGAGGTTTGGAGGGCGTTCTCGAGCTATTACGAAGCTACTTTGAGAAACGAAATAACGCCGCCAGTATTGAGGAAATTCTCGGCGAAGGGCTGCAGCGGGGGGCGGGTGTGAATGTCGTGTTCGACCTGGACGATCTTGCGGTGCCGATCCGCGCCGGCGGTTTTTTGCTGGGGTTTGTTATCATCGGGCTGCGCAATAACCGGCAAATTTACTCGGCCCTCGATGTAGCCGTGCTGGAGGGGATCGCGTTCCAACTCGGTCTGGCGATTCGTGCCCGCCAATTGGAGCGACAAGCCAATCAATCCGAGAAGCTCATCGCATTGGGAACACTGGCCGCCGGACTGGCCCATGAAATCCGCAATCCGCTGGTTTCTATCCGCACGTTCAGCGCGCTGATCGAGGAGCAGGGCGGGGATGCGGAGTTTCGCCGTGAGTTTCATGGTGTCGTCCAACGTGATGTGAATCGCATCGGCTCGATCATCGATCACGTGGCCGCGTTTGCGGAAAACGCACAGGTGAAATTGGCGGCCGTGCAACTCTCCGATGTCATTACGGGTGTGTATGACATCGCACGAACGGAGTTCACTCGCGCTCGGGTAAAGTTGTCGGTCGTGACTGTGGAGATGCCTCCCGTGAAGGCTAATTACGGGCAGTTGATCCAAGTCTTTTTAAACCTCTTCCAAAACGCCATTCAGGCGATGGATGAGCAGACGGATGCTCGCATCGATGTCTCGTTTCAACTCGTCAACCCCGAGCGCGGCCAGAGGGCGGTGCGGGTAACGATCAGCGATAACGGGCCGGGCATCGAAGAGTCGGTGCGCGCCCGGATTTTTGATCCGTTCGTCACGACGAAGGCGACTGGCGAGCAGGGGCAGCGTCGCGGCATGGGGCTGGGGCTCGCCATCGTGAAACGCATCGTGGATGGGCATGGCGGCACCATCGACGTGGTCAGTGAGCGAGGGGCTGGGACTTCTTTTTTTGTGCAACTTCCCTGTGTGGATTTTTAAAACATGAGCACTTCCAATCACGTCAGTTCAAATGCGCGCACGCTGTCGGGGCCGGCAGCATTGCGTGCTCTCGCCAAGGCGTTCGCGCACATCTCCGACTTTCGTCCTTTCGTGGACATGCTCGAAGTGAGCTTGGGTAAGGCGGCGTTTTTTGAACGGGCGCAGATCCAATTAACCGATGGCGACGCGCCATCACCGGACGGTTTTATGAGCGGCCAGTTCACTCTGCCCATCACCGGGGAGGAAAGCCTTCATGGTGTGTTGAAAGTGTCGTCGCCGGGTCGCGTGTTCGGGCCGGAGGATTTGCACCTGATGGCGTCACTCGCAGGTGTGCTGGCAGCCGTGCTCGACCACGCGAAGCGCCATGGAGAGGCGCAGCGCAATCTTGAGGTGCTCAACTTCCTGTTGAACCTCGCGCCCACCGGCATGGTTGCGCTCGACGAGGCCGGTCGCGTTTTGGCGGCCAACGATATCGCTCGCCGCTGGTTGCAGGCGGAAACGCTGGAGGCGCTCGCGGAACGGCTCGATCCATCGGCGGTGGGCACAGACTGGCGCACCACGCCATCGTTTCACTTTCAGATCGGGGGACGGCTGATTTATGCGGAGGCGCGGTCGCATGGAACCGCGCAAGCGGGTTCATTGGCGTATGGAGTGGTGCTGGCGGATCTCGGCCCGGAGCAGGCGCGGATGACGGATGGATTGCAGCGCGAGCTGTATCGCTGCCGCTGGCAAGGGAAGCCGCTGGCGTTTGCCTTGATCGAAGCGACCCGCGTGGGGGGCGGACTCATGCAGTCTTTGCCTGTGGTGCGAGAGGCCTTGCGCCCGGGGGAGTCGGTCGGACCGCAGGATGCGTTTCATTTGGGCTTGGTGTTACCGGAGCTCGACGCATCGGCTGCGTTGGAGCGTTTACGTGAACTGAACTCGTGTTGGTCGGGCAACGCGGTTCGGCTTGGTGTCGTGCAAGCAGGCGAGGGTGATGCGCCCGCGTTGATCGCGGCTGCGCGCGATGCACTGCAACCACAGGAGAATGTCCTTCGTCGGACGCTCTTGTTGCATGACGATTATCCGGCGGTGAACGACATGATTGAGTTGGTGCTGGGGAAACGTTTTCACATCGTGAAAAGCACTCGCCTCACCGATACGCACGAGTTGCTGCGGACACGGCCCTTCGACGGGATTTTCACGGAGGTGGAGTTGCGAAACGGGGCGTGCGGTATCGAGCTGGCGAAGTTCGCCAAGCAGCTTCAGCCGGGAATTCGTCCGTATTTCACCACGGTGACTCACACCGAGCGATTACCCGATCTCGATGCAGAGCTGGCCGATCACGTGGTGCTGCGGAAGCCCTTCGATATCGCACGCCTGGATGAAGCCGTTCGCGCCACGTTGGCGTGAGGTTGGCGTGATGCGGGCGCCCTCCCTTACTCGCTCTTCGCGAGCAGGCGCGGCGAACGGGTGATCAGTGAGCGTTGAAGAGTTCCGTGATCACATCTTCGAGGGGAACGTCTTCAATGGTGATGTCGGCCACCGGCCCGGCGGCGAGGATGCGCTGAGAGATTTCGACGACCTGGCCGCTGGGAACGTAGAGGACAACCTCTCCGTCGTCGCTGACGGTCGCCTTGTCTTCGGCGAGTTCGACCAACGCGGGAAACGGCACTTGGGCGGGGCGGAACTTGATGATCTTTTTGCGTCCGCCGGTGGCCTCAAGCCGGGCAAGTGCGCCGTCGTAGATCTTGATGCCTTTGTGGATCACGATGACGCGTTCACAGAGCTCTTTTATGTCCGCCATGTAATGGCTCGTAAGGAGAATGGTGACCTTATGCTTCCGGTTGTATTCGCGAAGAAAGGAGCGGACGGCCTTCTGCGAGACGACATCGAGACCGATGGTAGGTTCGTCGAGGAAGAGGACGCGAGGGCGGTGGAGAAGCGCGGCGATGAGCTCCATCTTCATGCGTTCGCCGAGGGAAAGCTCACGCACCATGACGTTCAGTTTGTCACGCACCGCGAGGAGATCGACGAGTTCGTCGAGGGTTTCCTGATACTGCTTGGCCGGAATGCCGTAGATGTGACGCAGGAGAAGAAAGGATTCTTGCGCGGGAAGATCCCACCAGAGCTGGTTTTTCTGCCCAAGCACGAGGGCGAAGAGGCGACGGTAGGCGTTTTCACGTTTCGTGGGATCGTAGCCGGCAACCCGGGCGGTGCCACTGCTCGGATAGATCAGGCCGGAAAGCATTTTCAACGTCGTGGTCTTGCCGGCGCCGTTGGGCCCGAGAAAGCCGACGAATTCGCCCTCGGCGATGTCGAACGTGATGTCGCGCGCGGCGGCGGTTTCCTCGAACTCGCGCTTGATGAGCCCCTTGATGCCACCCCAGAAGCCGGGTTGCTTTTTATACGTGCGGAAGATGCGGGTGAGATTGCGGACTTCGATCATGGCGTGGGCGTGAAAGCCGACTGAAACGCAAAGACCTGCGGACGCAAAGGGGATTAATGGAAACCATGGCCGGGGGGCGGCGTTGAACGTGAATAAACAAAAGACCCGACGCTATCGTCGGGTCTGGAGCACCGGAAGGGGCGGGGTTTTCCCCAGCCGGGCAAATTACTTCGTGGGTTGTCCCACCAAGGCCATGGGCAGGGCATCGGCGATTCGGTCGAGCTGGGTGGCGAATGCATCCAGGCTCTTTACTGAGGTTTCGCTTGAACGGTTGATCCGATCAATGGACGGCTTGATTGCATCGATGCCGGCGGGCGTCAGATCGAGGGCCAGTGCCTTCTGGATATCGGACAGGTCGGATTGGACTCGGGCGAGATCGGTGCGGGCGGTGTTGAGCGGATTGATCATCGAGTCATAGGAGTCCTGCAGGGTCAGGCGGCGATCTTCGGCCGTCTTGCGGATTTGGGGATCACTGATCGAGTCCGTCTCGGCGTTCCATTCGGCGAAGAGTTCGCGGCCGCGGCTACGAACGTCTGCGGACTGCTTCAGCGTTTGCTCGGCGAGCTTCTGGAAATCGTTAAGCGCAGTGGCGAACGCCTCGTAGGCCTCTCTCGGCGCGGGTGAGCCCGGAATACGATTGAGCGCATCATCGGTGCGATTAAGAGCGAGGCGTGTGGCCTTCACCGTGTCGCGCAGCTGAAGCAGGTTGAGCGATTTGCCTCCCACGGGCCGATAGGCGTCGGGGCTGCTTTGACGGCCGGGAAAGTGTGAGCAACCGGATGCCAACGTGAGGGCGAGGATGCAGGCTAAGAAAGCCGGGGGTAAAAAAAAAGTGCGGGGTTTCATGCCCGCATCGTCACGCGGGCAATCCAGTTGTTCCCAATGCGGAATAGTCGAGCACCGTGTGGCTGATCATGCCATTCTCGATCGTGTGGCGATCTGTGGGCGGCCCAGAAGGCGAAATGTCGTTGCCCAGCTTGAAGATAAAGCGATGGGTTCCGTCGTCAGCGGCGGGACCAAAAAGCCCCGGCACGATCACCCGGGCGGGAACGGTGCGCAGCATAGTGGTGTCGCGCATGCACGGATACGGAAAGTTCACGTTGTGCACGATGAAGTGGCGCGAAGGCGTCGCGATCACCAACTCGGGCGCGAGCAGCGCAGCACGGACGGCGGAGGCCTCAAGAGTGGCTTGCAGGTCGGGCTCGACCCGGTGCCCGGAAGCGCGGTAGGCCTCGAATTGGGCGTGCGTGAGGTCCTGAGAAAATGCGATGGCTGGGAGGCCGTGGACGGCGCCTTCCCATGCGCCGGCGATGGTTCCGCTGGCGAGGATAAAGCCGAGGGAGGCGTTGCGACCGACATTGATGCCGCTGAGGACGGCGTCGATTTCCACGTCTCGCGGGAGCAGGTGGGCGATGGCGATGCTTACGCAATCGCTAGGCGTGCCGTCGATCATCCACGCGGCGCATCCGAAATCGCGCGGAGACACGGCGGAGGCGACGGGACGCAGTCGCGACTTGGCGCAACCAATCCAGCTTTGCTCGGTTTTGGGAGCCGCGATGAAGAGGGTGTGGCCGGCGTCCAGGAGAGCGCGCGTTAACGCGTGCAGAAAGGGGCTCTCAATACCGTCGTCGTTGGTGACCAGAAATTTCATCGAGTGATTAGCGCTGGTCGAGGGTTCGGTTGATGCAACCTCATTTCTCTCCGTCATCCGGATGTCTACCGCTTTCGGCAATCGATGCGCAGGGGCCGACAAAATGCGGGGAGAGACCCGGTGCGCGAATGCGTAAACTGAAGGCCACAGGCTAGGAATACTACGCCCGTAAAAAACTCCGTCCCAATTTACACCGATGAAACCAATCGTATTTAACAATACCGTATTGCGCGACGGCCACCAGTCCCTCGCGGCCACGCGCATGACCACTGCGCAAATGCTGCCCGTTGCGGGCCAGCTTGATGCGTTCGGATTCGGTGCCCTTGAGACGTGGGGCGGCGCGACGATCGATTCGTGCCTGCGTTACCTCAACGAGAACCCCTTCGATCGCCTCGACAAGCTCAAGGCCGCCGCACCGCGCACACCGCACATGATGCTGCTGCGTGGACAAAACATCGTGCAATACACGAGTTTCCCGGACGACGTGGTCGAGGCATTCGTGCGCTGTTCCGCCAAGCACGGGATGGATATTTTCCGCATCTTCGACGCCCTCAACGATGCCCGGAACCTGCGCACTGCCATCCGCACGGTGAAGGCCGCCGGCAAGCACGCGCAAGGCGCCATCTGCTACACCACCAGCCCGGTGCACACGCCTGAAAAACTCGCCGCGCTCGCCGACGAACTCGTGGCGATGGAGTGCGATTCGATTTGTATCAAGGACATGGCTGGCCTCCTGAGCCCGCGGATCACCTATGATCTAGTGAAGGCCATCAAGTCGCGCCACACGCTCCCGGTTATCGTGCATAGCCATGACACCGCGGGCCTGGCGCTTGCCTCTTACCTCGCGGCCATTGATGCCGGCGCGGACGCGGTCGATACCTCGATCACTCCTTTCGCCAACGGCACTGGCCAGCCGGACACCGTGCGTATGCAAGCCGCCTTGGCCGGCAATCCTCGTGAACCGCACTATGATCCGCGTGCGCTTTTCGAACTGCGCAAATACTTCGAAGGCGTGGCGGTTGACCTCGCCAAGTTCATGAGCCCGGCCAACGACCGCGTGGATAGCGACGCTCTTTGTTACCAAGTCCCGGGCGGCATGCTGAGCAACTTCCGCACGCAGCTCGTCGACATGAAGATGTCGGACCGCTTCAACGACGTCATGGCCGAGGTGCCCGTCGTGCGCGAAGCGCTCGGCTGGATTCCGCTGGTCACGCCGACCTCTCAGATCGTCGGCACGCAGGCCATGCTCAACGTCAAGTTCGGCCGCTGGAAGAATCTCGCTCAAGCAACCATCGACATCGCGATGGGTAAATACGGACGTCCGCCCGGCCCGCTCAATCCCGAGCTGCTCGCCTTAGCGCGTAAACAATCCGGTCAGGAGCCGATCACGGGTCGTCCGGCCGATCTGCTTTCGCCGCGGATGCCGGCGCTGCGCGAAGAACTCGCCGCTAAAAAGATCCCGGTGTCCGATGAAAACGCGGTGCTCTTCGCGATGTTCCCGCGTGAGACCGAAGCCTTCTATCATCCGAAGCCTGCTCCCGCTGCACCCGCGACGCCCGTGGTTGCAGTTACCTCGGTGCCCGCTGCTCCGGCCAAGGTTATTCCTGCTGATCCGGCGCACACTCCCGGCCGGGTTACGCGCTATGCACTCACCATCAACGAGCGCCGTTACGAGACCAGTGTTGAAGTCGTTAACTGAGCCAATTCATGAGCACCACCACCGCCCCGCAAACGCTGTTCTCCGAATTTCCGGCAGCCACTCCGGCCGACTGGCGCAAAGCCGCAGAGGAATTCCTAGCAGGCGCATCGTTCGAAAAAAAACTAATCACGCGCACGCCTGAGGGCATCGATCTTCAGCCGATCTACACGCAAGAAGACACCGCTCGTTTGCCCGAGATGTGGCCCGGCTTGCCTCCCTACGTGCGCGGCAGCGATCCGCTCGGCAGTCGCGTGCAGGGCTGGCACATTTGCCAAGAACCCGGCGAAACCGATCCGGCCGCGTTCAACGCCGCATTGCTGCGCGATCTTCAGCGCGGGCAAAACGCGGTGAGCGTGCCGGTCGCGCTGGCCGGTCACCTCGATGTGGTATTGCGCGGTGTGGATTTGGCCGCGGTGCCGGTGTTTATTCGAGCCGGTGCCAACGCGGTGTCCTCTGCGACGGCGCTGTTCGACTTGGCTAAGAAACAAGGCTGTGCCGCCGCTGCGGTTAACGGTGCTCTGCTGGCCGATCCGCTCGGCGAACTCGTCTCTGCCGGTGCGCTCTCTTCAGACTTGGAGTCTGCCTACGACGACATGGCGAAACTACTGCGTTTGCTCAAAACCAGCGGCTCTTCGTTGCGGACGTTCGGTGTGAACGCGGCCGCGTGGGCCGAAGCCGGTGGAAATGCCGTGCAAGAACTCGCCTTCGGCCTCGCGACCGGAATCGAGTATGTGCGCGCCTTGGACAAACGCGGTTTGACTGCTGACGAGACCGGGCCGCGCTTTCTGTTCACTTACGCGCTTGGTTCCAACCTGTTCATGGAAATCGCCAAGCTTCGTGCTGCGCGTCTGCTGTGGGCGCGAGCGATTGGCGCCGCTGGTGGCGAAGCCGATGCGCAACGGCTCGTTTGCCACGGTCGCACCACACGTTGGAACAAGACCGTGCTCGACCGGCACGTGAATCTTCTGCGGACCACGACCGAGGCATTCGCCGGTGTCGTCGGTGGCTGCGCGGGGCTTCAGGTCGGCGCATTCGATGAATGCATCCGCGTGCCGGACGATTTCTCACGCCGCCTTGCCCGCAACATCCAGATCATCCTCGCCGAGGAATGTCAGCTCGGACGCGTAGTCGATCCGGCCGGTGGCTCCTGGTATGTGGAAACCCTCACGCATCAGCTCGCCGAGAAAGCGTGGGCGCTCTTCCAAGAGATCGAACGCAAGGGCGGCATGGCCAGCGCGCTCAGCGCGGGTTATCCGCAGTCGCTGGTCGAGAAAACCGCAGCCGAACGCCTCTCTGCCGTCGCGATGCGTCGCGATGCCATCATCGGCACGAATCTCCATCCCAACTTGAAGGAGAAGCTGCCCGCGATAACCACCACTACCGGCGCCGTGTCCACTGCGGCTGCGAGTGGTGTCACGATGGTTAAACGCATCGTGCCGCGCCGTCGTGCCGAAGCGTTCGAAGCGTTGCGCCGTCGCACCGAGGCGGCACTCGCTAGCACGGGCGTGCGTCCCAAGATCTTCCTGGCCTGCTTCGGTCCCCGCAAACAACACGCCGGCCGCGCTGAGTTCTCGGCGGGCTTTTTCGCTGCCGCAGGCTTCGAGGCCGTGTCTGAAAAGAAGGGCTTTGATACGCCTGAAGCCGCGGCACAGGCCGCCCTCGATTCGGGCGCGCCCGTGGTCGTGCTCTGCTCGACGGACGAAACCTATCCCGCCTTGGTTCCGCCCTGCGCACACGCGCTCAAGGACTCTGCTCACCAACCGTTCGTTGTGCTCGCGGGGCAGCCCGCCACGCCCGAGCTGCAGCAGCAGTTCAAGGCAGCCGGAGTCGATGAATTCATCCATCTCCGCTCCAACTGCGAAACCGTGCTCGCAGACATCCTCACCCAGATCGGCCTCTGACCCTTCATTTAAACGTCATGAAACTTCCTGATTACACGGCCCTCCCGCTTGATGTCGCCGCTCCGACCGTCGCCACCTCCGCCGACTGGCGGGCCGCCGCGCAGGCTATCGCCGGTCTCGACGAACTGGGTGACTGGCAGACGATCGAGCAGATTCCCGTGAAGCCGGTTTACGGCCCGGCTGATCTGAGTGAAGTCGAACACCTCGGCTACACCGCCGGCATTGCCCCGTATCTGCGCGGTCCTTACGCGACGATGTATGTGCTCAAGCCGTGGACCATCCGCCAATACGCGGGCTTCTCCACTGCCACCGAGTCCAATGCGTTCTATAAGCGCAACCTTGCCGCGGGCCAGATGGGCCTTTCCGTGGCGTTCGATCTCGCGACACACCGCGGTTACGACAGCGACCACCCGCGCGTGGTGGGTGACGTGGGAAAGGCGGGCGTTGCCATCGACTCCGTGCTCGACATGCAGGCGCTCTTCGCTGGCATTCCGCTCGATCGTATTAGCGTTTCCATGACGATGAACGGCGCGGTGCTGCCCGTGCTCGCGTTCTACATCGCGGCCGCCCTGGAGTCCGGCGTGAAGATGGACCAGCTCGCCGGCACGATCCAGAACGACATCCTCAAGGAATACATGGTGCGGAATACCTACATTTATCCGCCCAGCCCCTCGATGAAGATCATCGCGGATATCTTTGAGTTCACTTCGCAAAATATGCCGAAGTTCAACTCTATCTCGATCTCCGGTTACCACATGCAGGAGGCCGGAGCCACTGCCGACCTGGAACTGGCTTATACGCTCGCCGATGGTCTCGAATACCTGCGCACCGGCATCAAGGCCGGCATTGATATCGACGCCTTTGCGCCGCGCCTTTCGTTCTTCTGGGCGCAGGGCAAGAACCTATTCATGGAGGTCGCCAAAATGCGCGCCGGCCGCCTTCTCTGGTCGAAGCTCGTCAAGCAGTTCAATCCGCAGAACCCGAAATCCATGGCGTTGCGCACGCATTCGCAGACCTCGGGTTGGTCGCTGACGGAACAGGATCCGTTTAACAATGTCGCACGCACGTGCATCGAAGCGATGGCCGCCACCCTCGGTCACACGCAGAGCCTGCACACCAACTCGCTGGACGAAGCCATCGCGTTGCCCACCGACTTCTCCGCTCGTATCGCTCGCAATACGCAGCTGTTTCTGCAGGCCGAATCTGGCATTTGCAGCGTGGTCGATCCGTGGGGTGGCAGCTACTACGTCGAAAAGCTCACGCACGATCTCGTCGAGAAAGCCTGGGCGCATATCGAGGAGGTCGAGAAGCTCGGCGGCATGGCTAAGGCCATCGAGACCGGCCTGCCGAAACTCCGCATCGAAGAGGCCGCTGCTCGCCGTCAGGCGATGATCGACTCCGGCCAGGAGACCATCGTCGGTGTGAATAAGCACCGCCTCGAACAGGAAGATCCGATGGAAATCCTGGAGGTGGACAACACCGCCGTGCGCGAGGCGCAGATCAAGCAGTTGAAGCAGCTCCGCGCGGAACGCGATACTACCAAGGTCAACGCGTGCCTCGCCGCGCTCACCGCCGCCGCCACGTCGGGGCAGGGGAACCTGCTCGCGCTCAGCATCGAGGCCGCCAAGGCCCGCGCCACGCTCGGCGAAATCTCGGATGCGCTCGAAGTGGTTTATGGACGTTACAAGGCGCAGATCCGCACCGTGGCGGGCGTTTACAACCGTGCGTTCTCCAGCGGGGAATCCGAGGTCACCCGCGTTCGCGAAATGGCTGATGCCTTTGCCGCCCGCGAAGGTCGCCGTCCGCGCATCCTCATCGCCAAGCTCGGTCAGGACGGCCATGACCGCGGTGCCAAGGTGGTCGCCACCGCCATGGCGGACATGGGCTTCGACGTGGACATCGGTGCGCTCTTCCAGACTCCGGAAGAAGCTGCGCGCGACGCCGTGGAAAACGACGTGCACGCTATCGCGATGAGTTCCCTTGCCGGTGGACACAAAACCCTGTTGCCGCAGCTCGTGGCCGAGCTGAAGAAGCATGGCCGTGAAGACATCCTTGTCGTCGCCGGCGGGGTGATTCCCGCGCAGGACTACGCGTTCCTCTACGAAAACGGAGCCGCCGCAGTCTTCGGTCCCGGCACTCCGGTTCCTCGTTCCGCCGTCATCGTGCTGGAGAAACTTGGCTCGGTCGGCGTGGGCTAAAAATCCATCACCCGTGAACACCGAATCCGCCCGACCCGACTGGGTGCCCGACGACGCGGGACGCGAGTTCACGACCCACATCGTCGCTGGCAAAGCCATGCCTGCGCCGGAAAGTCGTCCGCGTCGTCGGCGCGCGGTCGAGACGGCTGAGGCGCTCGCCGCAGCGATTCGCGCCGGCGACCGGGGCGCGCTCGCACGCGGGATCACGTTGGTGGAAAGCCGCGCGCCGATTCACCGGGAGGCCGCTGACGATTTGCTTCGCCTGCTGACTCCGTTGGCGGGCGGAGCGATGCGCGTTGGCATCACCGGGGTTCCCGGCGCGGGCAAGAGCACGTTCATCGACGCACTTGGAGTGCAGCTCTGCGATCAGGGGCGTCGCCTCGCGGTGTTGTCGGTCGATCCCAGCAGCCCTGTTACCCACGGGAGCATCTTGGGCGACAAGACGCGTATGGAAACGCTGTCGCGACGCCCGAATGTTTTCATTCGGCCGTCGCCAAGTGGAGATGAGTTGGGCGGAGTCGCACGTCGCACGCGCGAGACGATTGTTCTTTGTGAAGCTGCGGGCTTCGAGATCGTCTTCGTCGAGACCGTCGGGGTGGGGCAGAGCGAGGTGCTCGTGCGTGGCATGGTGGATTGTTTCCTCGTGCTCCTGCTCGCCGGAGCGGGCGATGAGTTGCAGGGCATTAAGAAGGGTATTCTCGAACTCGCCGATATTCTCACGGTGAACAAGGCCGACGGTGACAACCGTCCGCGGGCCGAAGCCGCGCGGCGCGAGTTCAGCCGTGCGTTGCACTATCTCTCCACTCCGGCTGGCGCATGGCAGCCTCAGGTCCTCGCGTGTTCTGCTGTTTCGGGCGAGGGCATCACGGACGTGTGGAAGATGGTGGAGAAGTTTTTCATGCAGGCCTGCGCCTGCGGAGAGTTCGCGCTGCGCCGTCAGGATCAGGCGCACGCGTGGCTCGACGCGTTGGTGCTGGAGGGCCTGCGCGAGACCTATGCGCGTCGGGTTGGCCTTACTCCTCTGGTCGCTGAAATTGAGGCGCAGGTGCGAGCAGGCCGGTTGCCTGCTCCGGAGGGTGCCCAACGCCTGCTCGCCGCCGCCGGATTCGTATGAACTGAAAGCGCGCTAAGCACAAAAACCGTGCATGCGCATTACTGGCCAATATCCGCGCAGTTCTCGGCGCGTGATCAGGGTAGGATGGGCGCATCCCCCTAACACTTTCCCCCATGATTCAATCCATCGACCATCTGGGCATCGCAGTTCGCTCGCTCGACGAAGCGATTCCCCTCTACGAACAAGCGCTTGGGCTTCGTTGCCTCGGCCGCGAAGAAGTGGCTTCGCAGCGCGTGCGCACGGCGTTTTTTGACGTCGGTGGAGTTCATCTGGAACTACTGGAACCCACTGCGCCGGAGAGCCCCATTGCCAAGTTCATCACCGACCGGGGCGAGGGTATTCACCATATCGCTTTCCGCACCGACGACATCGGCGCGCAGCTTAAACAGGCGGCGGGTGCGGGCGTGCGCCTTATTCACGAACAGCCCTTCGATGGAGCCGCGGGCAAGCTGGTGGCCTTCCTACACCCGAAGTCCACGCGAGGCGTGCTCACCGAATTGTGCGCCGTGAAACCGGGCGCCGACGCCGCCCATTAAACTGAACAAAGAGTCCGAGGAACCCCATCATGGCCATCGCACCTGAACTGCTTATTGAACTCGCCGAAAAGCGTCGCATCGCGCTCGCTGCCGGCGGCCTGGACAAACTTGAGGCCCGCCGTGCCAAGGGTTTGATGAATGCTCGTGAGCGCCTGTTGGCGCTCTTCGACCCGAATACTTTCACGGAGTGGGGCATGCATACCGACCACGACTGCCACGACTTCGGCATGGAGGATAAATCCTTTCCGGGTGACGGTGTCGTCACCGGTGTTGGCTATGTTAACGGCCGTCCCGTCGCGGCGTTCAGCCAAGACTTCACCGTCGGCGGTGGTGCGCTTGGCCGCATTCATGCCCGCAAGATTTGTGACCTCATGGACTACGCCCAGCAGTCCGGTATGCCCGTCCTCGGCATCAACGACTCGGGTGGCGCCCGCATCCAAGAGGGCGACGAATCGCTTTCCGGTTACGGACAGGTTTTCTTCCGCAACGTTTTGCTCTCCGGTGTGGTCCCGCAGCTCTCGATCATCGCGGGTCCTTGCGCGGGTGGTGCGGCTTACTCGCCTGCGCTTACCGACTTCATCATCATGACGAAGACCAACGCGCAGATGTTCATCTGCGGCCCTGAGGTCATCAAGGCTGCTACGGGTGAAGTCGTCACCATGGACCAAGTGGGTAGCGCGATGGCCCACGCCTCGGTGAGCGGCAACGTTCACTTCGTCGCCAACGATGAAATCCACGCGCTCGAAATCGCGAAGAAGCTTTTCTCGTTCCTGCCCTCGAACAACGTCATGGACCCGCCGCATCGGCCCACGCCGTCGCTCGTCCTTGAGTCCGATCCGGGCATGAACGAACTCGTGCCCGCTGACCCCAAGTCTCCGCTCGATGTCCAGAAGGTCATCGCGCGGCTCGTAGATGGCGGCGACTTCCTCGAAGTGCACAAGGACTGGGCCAAAAACCTCGTCGTGGGTTTTGCCCGCATCGAGGGCTTGGTGGTCGGCATCGTCGCCAACCAGCCGATGGTGAAAGCCGGCACGCTCGACATCGATTCATCCGACAAAGGCGCCCGATTCATCCGCTTCTGCAACGTCTTCAACATCCCGGTGGTCACGCTCGTTGACATTCCCGGTTTCATGCCGGGCTCTGCGCAGGAACGCGGCGGCATCATCCGTCATGGTGCGAAGATGCTCTTTGCCTACGCTTCGGCGACCGTGCCGAAGATCACCATCATCATGCGCAAAGCCTACGGTGGTGCCTACCTCGCGATGTGCTCCAGCGATATGGGCGCAGACCTTGTTTATGCGTGGCCTTGCGCGGAAATTGCAGTGATGGGCGCGGACGGTGCGGCGAAAATTCTCTTTAAGCGCGAGATCGCCGCCGCCGCCGATCCGAAGGCCAAGGAGAAGGAACTCGCGGCTGACTACCGTGAGAAGTTCGCCTCGCCCTATACGGCAGCGCGCAAAGGCATGATCACCGACGTGATCGAGCCCGCTCAGACCCGCAGTATTGTGGCGCTCGCACTTCGAAACACGTTATCCAAACGCGAGACTCGCCCACCCAAGAAGCACGGCAACATCCCGCTCTGATTGGCGCTCCCCACCATGTTCATCCCGTCGATCACGCCTCTCGCCACTGCGGCACCGGATGTTGTTCAAGTGGGCCAACCGCTCTTTGGGAACATCTGGTTGGCGTTGCTCGCAGTGATGGCGTTTATCGCGGTGTTTTTGGGATTGGTGGCGCTGCTCGGCCGCTGGCTGGCCGCCACTCATCCGGATGCACCGGTGCGTCCGGCTCACGCCGTGGTGCCGGAGCCTGCGATTCCCGAAGTGACCACCGCAATCATCGCCGCTGCGATTGCCGCCACCATTGGCGAGAATGCCAAAGTCACTGCTGTCCGGCTCGTGGCGGCGCCGGTGATTCCGACCATCGAAACGCTCATGCAGCAGTGGTCCATGGAAGGCCGCCGCCAAATCTACTCATCACACAAAGTTCGTTAATCGAAAAAATTTACCTCTATGAAAAAGCTCCGAGTCACCGTTGAAGGCAAAGTTTACGAAGTGCTCGTCGAAGTGCTCGACGAAGGCGCGCCAGCCGTCGCCTCCCGCGCTTCGGCTCCTGCACCTGCTCCCGCGCCGGCCCCTGTGGCCACCCACGTCCCCGCAGCCGCGCCGGCCGCCCCAGCTCCTCGTGCCGTAGCGGGCGCGGGCGACATCACTTGCCCGCTCTCCGGCAAACTCGTTTCCATCGACGTGAAGCCGGGCCAGATGGTCGATGAAGGTGCCCAGGTCGCCACCATCGAGGCGATGAAAATGAACACCTACATCTACGCGCCGAAATCTGGCAAAATTGGCGATATCCTCGCTGCCCCCGGCGATGGCGTTGAGGAAGGTTCCGTGCTGATCCGTATGACCTGACCCTGTCTTCAGTCCCGCGCGTCGGACGCCCCTCAGTCCGACGCGCGTCAACCCCAGCCCCGCCGTGAAACACGCTATTGCTCTCGCCCTTACTATCTACGGGATCGCCGCGGTTATCGCGTTGTTTGTAGCCGCGTTGATCAAAGGTCTCTTCGTCGTCGTGCGCCGCTTTTCATCGAAGCACTGAGTTACCCCTCGTTCGATCTGTCATGCATGCCTTCAACGTTCTCGATCTCTTTCAGGGCATCACGACCCTGATCTCCTCGCCACCGACGATTCTTTTCGGGCGGGTGGGATTGATTCTACTCGGTGCAGTGCTGCTCTATTTCGGAAAGAAAGGCGTGCTTGAGCCTTTGCTGATGATCCCCATGGGCCTTGGCATGATCGCGGTGAACGCAGGGGTGCTCTTCCTTGATCCGATGACCGCGAGTCACATCGTCGGTGGCACGGCGGCCAATGCTGATCCCGCAGTTGCACAACACCTCGCGGCCCAGGCGTCTGCCGGCCACATGCCCGGCACGTTGTTCATGTCTCCGCTGGTAGAGAAAACCGACAGCCTCATGTATCTCATGCAGGTCGATTTTCTCCAGCCGATCTACACGTTTGCCTTCAGCAACGGACTGATCGCCTGCTTCGTTTTTATGGGCATCGGCGTGTTGCTGGACGTTGGTTTTGTGATCGCCCGTCCTTTCCTGAGCATGTTTCTGGCGCTCTGTGCCGAGCTGGGCACCGTCATGACGTTTCCCATCGCGATCGCGTTCGGGCTTAACCCCGGTGAAGCCGCCTCCATCGCCATGGTGGGCGGGGCGGACGGACCGATGGTGCTCTTCACGTCGCTCACGTTGGCTAGACATCTCTTCGTGCCGATCACCGTCGTTGCTTACCTTTACCTCGGGCTCACGTATGGCGGTTATCCTTACCTGATCCGCCTGCTCGTCCCGGCCAAGCTGCGCGGCTTAAAGATGCCTCCGAAGCCGCTCGTGAAGGTCACCTCCGACGAAAAGCTCGCGTTCTCCGTAGTCGGTTGTGCGGTGCTTTGCCTGCTGTTCCCCTCCGCCGCTCCGCTCTTCCTCTCGCTCTTCGTCGGCGTCGCCGTGCGCGAGTCGGGGCTCAAATACTTTATCGCCGTGATCGACGGTCCGATCCTCTACGGCGCGACCATGTTCCTTGGCCTCCTCCTAGGCGTGCTCTGCGAGGCATCCACGATTCTGGATCCGAAGGTTCTCATCTTACTCGTCCTTGGCATCATCGCGCTCCTGCTGTCCGCAGTCGGTGGATTGCTGGGCGGTTATGCGGCTTACTTTTTCAGCGGCCGAAAAATCAACCCCGTGATTGGCATCGCCGGAGTGAGTTGCGTGCCCAGCACCGCCAAGGTGGCGCAGAAGGAAGTGTCCAACGTCTGCCCGGATTCGCTCATTCTGCCCGAGGCGCTTGGCGCGAACATTTGCGGCGTGATCACCACCGCGATTCTTACCGGCATCTACATCACGCTGATCCCGCTTTTAGGCAAATGACCCCCGCGCTCAAAGCCTCCGCTGGTTACTGGATTTTCGGCACGGCCATTGCCTTCGCTGGTGTGGTGATCAGCCGCGTCGTGGCGGCGGGTTTTGAGGGACGTGTCCATGCGATGTTGGCGCTCACCGGCCAGCTGGTCGCATTCGGCGGGCTGTTGATTATTCTCTTGGGCATTCGGCGCCGATTGCGGCGCGCTCACTCCGACACTCTCTCACTCGACTCATAACTTTCTCCATTCGTCATGACTGCCACACCTGCCGCCACCAACTCGTCAATGGTCACCCCCTTCACCCATGCGCTCATCGCCGCCACAGTGGATTCGTTTTTCCACGGGCGCGCGCGCATCGTTTCCGCCGAACCTGCCTCCGACCACGTCAAGGCCATCCTTGCGGCTACGGTGCATACCCTGTTCGACGGGCGGGCGCGTGTCGTGGCGGTTGATACCCGCCACCCCGACACGGCTTGGGCCAAGGAAGGGCGGCGGGATATCTTCCACTCCCATCGCGTTCGTTAACTGGCCGCGCCCCATCTGCTGACTTGGACCGCGAAACCGCCGGATTATCTTATGATCACCGCCGACCCCGTTTCGAAACTTGCCCCGGTCCCTCAAGGAACCGGATGGACGATTTCACATCATGCGAGCGTGGTTTCCACGCAAACGCTGGCGCGTGACCTGCCTGCGTGGTCGTCGGTGTGGGCCGACGAGCAAACGTCCGGGCGTGGACAAGCCGAGCGCACGTTTGTCTCCGATGCGGGCGGCGTGTATCTCACCGCAGTGCTGCCTTATGACGGCGACGCGCTGGCGGCGAAGGGGTTTGCCCTCGCGGTCGGCTGGGCCGTTTCGGCGGTGCTACTCAGAGCCGGGATAAAGTCGGCACGCTTGCGCTGGCCGAACGACTTGATGGTGGGTATCGCCAAAGTAGGCGGTATCTTGGTCGATCAAGGTGGACCCAACACGTTGCTCGTCGGCATTGGGCTCAACGTAACCAATCGCCCGTGGGCAGCAGATACCACGCTCCAAGGCATCGCCGGTCGGCTCGCGGATGCCTGCGACGAGCGGGATTTACCTGCTCACGATGAATGGGTGACGCGCCTCTTGGGCGCGATCCGGCTGGCGCATCAGGAATTCACACGTGTGCGCCTCACGGGTTTTGCCCCCGTGTTGAACCGGTGCTGGGGAGAGCCGCGCGAAGTAACACTTGAGCCCGTCCGCGGAGTGACCCTTTCGGCGACCTGCGGCAGGTTTTTGGGGATCGATACTCATGGGGCCGTGCGTCTGCGCACTGCTCCCGGCGTGGAGGCGAGGGTGCCCGCTCACCACATCCAGCGACTCCGCGAAGTTGGGTAAGGGAGTGAGGTCAATGCTACGCTTGCGGCGTGGCGTTCAGAAAACGCCGCTGCTACGACGGGCGACCCAGTCGATGATCGCGGCGCCGTTTCCGTCGAGGCGCCAGATGAGATTAAGAAACTCGGCCGGGTGAATGTCGTGTGCTTTGAAAAATTTCCGGTCTCCGCTGCAACCATACATCATGGACGAGGGGAGTTCGCCACGCAGCTTGGCCCGGGCCTTGGGCATGATCCGCGGCAACCACTCGATGCTGTTCACGGACTCGGTCTTTCCCGGCCACGTGGCAGGATCAGCGATGACTCCGGTCCATTTGCCATGCTGGACGTTGAGGAAGTAGTCGCGGCGGAGATATTCGATACCCAAGGCGATGTCGTAGCCGGGCTCGCCGTCGTAGTTGGTGTGGTCCTCGGCGTAATCGTAGAGGTGTTGCGCGGTGAGGCCGTTGCTCGCGAGCCAGGCGGATTCATCGGACGTGAAATAGGCTTCAGCACCTCGTCGACCGCTTGCATAGAGGGCGACGGCCTTGTCGTAGAGCGTTCGGAACGTTTGGGCGAAGGTGTAGTGACTCATGGGCGGTATGGCAGAAACGTTAGCGCAACGGCGCAACGACGCAAAGCGGGTCTCTCTAAAATGGCGGACACTGTCGCGTTGCGCTTTGAGCGCTGGTCTCTAGCCCTCGCGCATGACGCCAACCCGGCAAGGTTCCCTCAAATTGTTTCGCCTCCTCGGCATCGACGTGCACCTACACTGGTCGTGGTTCCTGGTGGCTTACTACTCGATGTCGTCGCGTTTTAAAAACTACGACTCGCCGCTCTGGGGCGTTTTGGAATACCTCGCGCTGTTCGCGATCGTGCTCATGCACGAGTTCGGCCACTCGCTGGCCTGTCGGCAGGTGGGCGGAAAATCCGACCAGATCGTGCTCTGGCCGCTGGGTGGTGTGGCGTATGTCGCGCCGCCGTCACGTGCTGGGGCGACATTGTGGAGCATTGCGGCAGGTCCGTTGGTTAACGTGATCCTGATGCCGGTGTTGTTTGGGGCCTTGGTGCTGGCGAAACGGTCCGGCTGGGCCCACGAGAGCTCGCTGGATGCCTTTAAGTTTATCCGCGCGGTGGCGTGGATAAACCTATCGCTGCTGATCTTTAATTTGCTGCCGGTCTATCCTCTCGATGGCGGGCAAATCTTGCGGTCGATTCTGTGGTTTCCGCTTGGTCGGGCGCGCAGTCTGATGGCGGCCACGGTGATTGGGCTAATGGGCGGATTGGGCCTCGTGGCCCTTGCCGTGTGGCAGGGTGAAATCTGGCTCGGGCTGATCGCGCTTTTTATCCTGATACAGTGCTGGAAATCGTTCCGCTTGGCGCGGCTGCTGCGCAAGGCGGAGACGCTTCCGCGTCGTGACGACCATGCGTGTCCGGTGTGCCGGAGTTCGCCGCCGATTGGGCCTTATTGGGTATGCCGGCAATGTCACCAACCCTTCGACACATTCGCGTCCAAGACAGTCTGTCCTCATTGCCAAACGGCCCACGAAGTCACGACCTGTCCCGATTGCGGGGCGAGCGGATCGTTTCTCTCGTGGGACCGGTCTATTCGCGAAGTCTGATCAGCGTTTCTTGGACTTGGTGCCTTTGCCGCGATGAGGCTTCTTCTCTTTTTTCGAAGGATGCGACCGCTTTTTCTCGGGCACGGACGGCTTCGGGCGTTCGGCGCGTTCCGTGCGTTCTGACGCGAATGGGACGTCGTTCGCCGGAGCTTTGCCCTCGGTGGGGGCGGGGCGGAAGTCGATCAGGCGTTTGAAACGATCAACCTTTTCCACTGCGACGTCCAAGTGGGCGGCGAGTTGGAAGACCTTTTTGCTTCGGCGGCCAACGAGGGCATCGCCCGCGTTGTTGATGGTGTAAACATCGTCGGTCATCGCGCTCATCGGGATGAAACCAAACGTCATCGACTCGGTCAGCTCCACGAAGAGTCCATTGGGGCGCACATCGGTGATGACAGCGGCGAACGTGCTCTTCTTTTCCTTGGCGAGTTCGCGTTCGAAGAATTCCAGCAGCTTGATTTTGACGCTTTCGCGCTCGGCTTCGGTGGAGTTGATCTCGGTGAGGCTGAGGTGCTCGCCGAGGTGGTCCATCTTGGCGGCGTTATACCCGTAGTTGTAGCCGGCGGGAGCGGCATGCCCCTCGTGCTTGATCAAGTTGTGTCCGAATACGCGGTGGACGACCAAGTCGGAGTAGCGGCGAATGGGCGACGTGAAGTGGGTGTAGTCGTTTTTCGCGAGGCCGTAATGGCCGTCGGGTGACCCGCGATAGCAGGCCTTCTTCAGACTGCGGAGGAGTTGCGTGCGGAGCGTGTAGCCTTGCGGATGCGTCGATAGCGCGTCCAAGAGCTTTACGATCTCCTCGCGTTTGGTGAGGTCGCCGGTGCGGATATCGTAGGTGGCGAGAAACTCGCGGAGTTCGTTGAGTTTGTCGGCATCGGGCTCGTCGTGGACGCGGTAGAGCGACGGGAGCTTTTGCCCACGAGTGAGGCGGGCCACTGCTTCGTTGGCTGCGAGCATGAACTCTTCGATGAGCTGATGACTCTCGTCGTGCTCGATTTTTTCGAGACGGTCGGCGTAGCCCTCGGCATCGACGAAGACCTTGGTTTCGGGCATGTCGAGGTCGAGCGAACCGTTGGCCATGCGGTCGTGGCGGAGCTTGGACGCGAGCTTCCAGAGCTGACGCACCCAAGTCTGGAGATCGGTGAGCTCGATGTCGTCGAGCGAGGAGAGGGCGCGTCCCGTGGAGCCGGTCTGGTGCTTGGGCGGAAGGGGGAGGGCGCGGATCTTCGCGAGGCTTTTTTCGAAGAGGAGCGCGTAGGCTTGTTTATAGGTGAGGCGTTTGCGGCTGCGGATTACCGTGTTGGCAAACGTATGGGCTTTGGGACGGCCCTTGGCGTCGAAGACGAGAAAAACGGCCTTGGTCAGGCGATCCTGCGCTTCGACGAGGGAGCAAAGGCCATTGGATAATTTTTCCGGCAGCATCGGAATGACGGTGCCGACGAGATAGGTGGAGTTGCCGCGACGTTGGGCTTCTTTGTCGAGTTCGGTGCCGGGCTTCACGTAGGTGGAGACGTCGGCGATGTGAATGCCCACGCGAATGTCTCCATGCTCCAGATATTCGATAGAGAGCGCGTCGTCGAAGTCCTTGGCGTCATCAGGATCGATCGTAAACGTGGGGATCTCGCGGTAATCGAGGCGGCCGGTGAGTTCACCCGGCTGCACGGTGTCGGGAAGCGAGGCGACTTCGCGTTCGACGGCGACCGGGAAGGTCGGGTCGAGTTTGAACTTGTGATAGATGCCGGCGAGTTCCGCGCGGGGTTCGAAGGTTTTTCCGAGGCGCTCGATGATCTCACCCTGAATCAGCTGGCTGCGCTTGGTCCATTCAGCGAGGCGCACGACGACCTTGTCACCAGGGACGGGCGAGGGGTTGAGCTTGGTGCTGGCGGGATCGGCGACGGAGATCTCGTGAAAGATGCGGGGATCGTCGGGTTTAACGTAATACGAGCTGCGGATTTTCTGGAGGTTGCCCACGACGGTTTCGAGCGCGCGTTCGACCACGCGCATGACGCGACCCGTGCGTTCAGTGCCGCGCCCGTCGCGACGCTGGCGGATACCCGGATTCACGGCGATTTCGACGATGTCGCCATGGAGAGCGACGCCAGTGTCCTCGGGAAAAATCTGAATCGAATCGGGGGCTGGTCCAGGACCGGCGCGGGGCGGCACGACGAACGCCGAGCCACCGGCTCGAAAACTGATCTTGCCCGTTATCGTGTCGGTGCCGGAGCCGCTCGATGACGATGCGGAGCGCGCAGAACTTGGGTGGAAGGTGCCGCGCTCTTTCCCGTGATGGGAAGACGTGCCGCCGGGGAGGGCGATGCGGTCGCCTTTAACGAGGGCGAGTTCGCCCTTGGAGAGCAAGGTGCGCACCTCGTGGGCGAGCAGGGGGCGCTGTTTTTTATTGAGGCCCAGTGCCCGTGAGAGATCGAGAATCGTGGAGGGGCGGTAGTCGGTTTGACGAAGGAGTTCCAGGAGCGGTTCGCGGAATTTCATGTCGGTTCTAAAGGTGCCTCAAGCCCCGGAAACGCCTGGGGCTTTCAATTGCTCCGAAGGCAACTCGTCGCATTGATGCGCGGCGATGAAAATCGGCTGTTTTACATCGTTAAGAAAACAGTTCAAGACTCGACAACGCGAAGGGATGCGCGAGAACATTGCCGCAGAAACCCGGGCAAACGGTTCACCTTTGCCGGCTGTTTATCAACCCCACTTCGATACCCGTGAAAATCGTTCAAGTCGCCAGCGAGTTGTTCCCTTATGTCAAAACCGGCGGCCTTGCAGATGCGGTGGCTGCGCTTTCGGCCACGCTGGCGGAACGAGGGCACGAGGTCGCGATCTTCCTTCCCGGTTATCGTGCGGCGGTCGATCACCCGCTGGCGGCCGGCGCGCAACGCACCCTCGGACTTCGTGTCGAGATGGGCGACGTGTTCATGACCGGAGAGGTTCGTTCGTTTTCACCGGCGAAAAATCTCACGATTCACCTCGTCTGCCGCGAAGAGTTCTTCGATCGCCGCAATCCTTACGGAACGCCGGAACGCGATTACGAGGACAATCACCACCGGTTCATTTTTTTCTGCAAGGGCGTGGTCGAGGCCATGCGTTTTCTCGAGCTGCGGGCCGATGTGATTCATGGCCACGACTGGCAATGCGGGCTGCTTCCCTTGTTGGTGCGGCACGCGGAACAGCGCTACGGAATCACGCTGGCGATGAAGACGGTGTTCACGATTCACAACATCGCGTTTCAGGGCGTGTTTCCCATGGGCGCGTTCGGCTGCACCAACCTTCCGGATGAACTGATGAGCATCGATGGCGTCGAATTCTACGGGCGCATGAACATGATGAAGGGTGGCATCCTTTTCGCCGACCAGGTGACCACCGTGAGCCCGCGTTATGCACGCGAGATACAGACGTCGGAGTTCGGCTGTGGACTCGATGGCGTGGTGGCGACCCGGTCCGACGACATTGCCGGTTTGATTAATGGCATCGATACCGAGGTCTGGAATCCGGCGACCGATAAGCTCATCCCGGGAAACTTCACAGTAGACAATCTCACCGGCAAGGCAGTGTGTCGTGCCGACCTGCTCAAGCGCGGTGGATTCGATCCGAAGTTCACCGGTCCGGTTTTCGGCATGGTGTGTCGCGTGACGGAGCAAAAAGGCGTCGATCTCGTGCTCAGCAACGCGGACTTCTTCATTCGCAACGATGTTCGCCTGATCGTGCTGGGGACGGGCGAAAAACGCCTCGAAGCCGGCTTGCGGGATCTGGCTGCCGCTGCGCCCGGACATGTATTCCTCGCTACGCGGCTGGACGAAGGCATGAGCCATCTAATCGAGGCGGGCAGCGATTTCTTCCTGATGCCGTCGCGCTTCGAACCCTGCGGTTTGAACCAAATGTATTCCCAAGTTTATGGGACGATTCCACTCGTGACGCGCGTCGGCGGGCTGGCCGATACAGTTGCCGACATCGATCAAAACCCCACGACCGGAAGCGGGATCACATTTCCCGTCAGCGTCACGGGCGTGGGTGCCGGGCTGGCGCGGTCGTTGGCGCTCTTTGCCGACAAACCGCTGTTCGAGACGACCCGGGCACGTGGCATGCGCAAGGATTTCAGCTGGGCGAAAACCGCGCAGGCCTACGAAGCCATCTACGAAAACGCCCTCTAGTTCTTCAGGCGTGCGGTAACGACCGCGACGGTCGATGGCTCCTGCGCCGGGCGGGGGTTATTTCTTCCCTGCGTAAACGTAATCCGAATACGACACGGTCATGTCTTGATCGAGCGACCGGACCCACATCGCCCGACCACGGACGCGAACCGAAACCTCTTTGAGGAGAGTGGGGCGTTCTCCTTCTGGCAGGGAATAGGTCATGACGGTGCGAGCTTCCTTGATCTGCACCATGAGAACCGGGGAGAACGGTCCGGTGCTCGCCAGCTCGACTTTTTCAATGGTGGCGGTCGGGCGATGAAGCGTGAAGGTGACGCGCATGAATTGCGCAGAGCTGTCATCTTTGTCTCCCGGCTTGAGCTGGAAGCGATAAACGCCCCGCTCAGGAGACTCCTCCAAAACCTCGCACGTGCCGGGAGCGATCTGGTCCTTCACGTTCGGCGCGTTCTCGCTGGAGGAGCGGCGGGTCTTGTGCTCGTTGTATTTCTCGACCTCATCGGCGGTCGGGGCATGGCCGTCTTGTTGCAAGAGCGTCCATTGAAGGAAGTTTTTCCCCAGCGGATTGAAGCGTTCGACGCGACTATGATCACCACTGACGGTCGTCTGTGTGAACGACCAGCCCTTGGAGCCTTCAGCGCGAAAGTTTTTGAGCGCAGTCTCGAGCTCGGGCGGGGTTGGCGCAGCAGTGAGGCGGCAGCAGAGGGCGATGAAAACGAGAGAGGCAAACAGGCGCATTCCGTCTGAAAAACGCGACGGCACGACGGGTTGCAACCCAACTCTGCGAGGGCCGTTCGTCAGGCGAGCGCGACCACGCGATGAGCGACCGGACCACCGCGGCCGGGCAATTGCACGGAATCGCCAACCACGCGGCCCAATAACTGCCGGCCCAGTGGTGAGGATGGCGTGACTACCAGACACGTGATGCCGTCGGGAGTGATTTCCAAGCCGCCATTACGAGGGCCGAGGAAGTAGCGGGTCTGTCGCGCCTTGGCTTCGAGGGTGATCAGTGCACCGAGAGCGGCGGGGCGTCCGTTGGAGAAGTCCGGTAACTCCAAGGAGTGGTAGAGTGTGAGTGACTCGACGAGTTCTGCGGCGAGTCGGGCCTGGCCTTCGGCGAGGTAGGCCGCTTCTTGGCTACGCATGTCGTATTTGCCCTCGGATTTGCTTTCGGTGCTCGTGGCCTCCTCTCGAGATTCATTCGCGGCACGGGTCTGGAGATCGAGTTCTCTTTGGAGTTGGGCGACGATGGCATCGCGGACGACTGACTTCTGCATTCGGGCCAACGTAGGGATTGAGGCCGGTGACGCCAGTGAAACCCGCTTAGTTCGGCGGGGTGTTGGGCGCGCGTAAGCTAAGCAGGCGTTGCACGCGCCCGGTCAGCTCTCGTGGACTGAAGGGTTTGATGAGGTAATCCAGCGCCCCCAGTTCCAGTCCGAGGCTGCGTGCGTCGGTGGTGGCCCATGCCGTTAAAATGACGATGGGAATGGATGCGGTGGCAGCGTCCCGTCTCAGGATTTCACAGACGCCAAACCCGTCGATGTCGGGCAGCATGAGATCAAGTAAGATGAGATCTGGCCGGCGGGCGCCCACCACGACGAGCGCCTCTCGGCCGGTGGCTGCGGCCGCGACTTCATAACCGGCTCTCGTTAGGTGGAACTGCACGAGATCGGTCACGTCAGGTTCGTCGTCGACAGTGAGAATATAGGGGCGCACGCCCTCATCATGCCTGGGGTGCGTGCCGATCGGGTGTCGGCAACGTAACGATGCGGTAAAAAACCTGGTTGTTAACGCCGGCGTTGCATCCGGTCCTGCAAAAAATCCGTTAAAACAAGGCCTTGCACTCGTCAGGTCTGGCGCAGCAACGGGATGTGCACATGATCAGACCACGACGGTGTAACGATTTCTTTAATACAGAAGATGGCCCGAAAAATCAGTTTTCTCAATTACAAGGGCGGCGTGGGCAAGACCTCCCTGATTGTAAACACCGCCGCATGCCTTGCGGCCAACGGTCGTCGTGTGCTGCTCTGTGACTTTGATACTCAGTCCAATGCAAGCATCTGGCTGATGCGTTTGGAGCGTTGGAATAAGCTCAATGCCGGCGGGAATGGCTCAGTGTATTCTTTTTTTGAGGGCGGTGGTGTTCATCTTTCCGACCTGATCGTGCGCGATGTCGTCCAAGATAAAAACGGGAAGGCTGCCTTGCCGGGGCTCGATCTGCTGCCAACGACCTTCAATCTCGTGGACCTTGAGAGCGAATACGTAGGCGACCCTAAGAGGCCCGCCTACCTGCTTTTTCAGGAGGAACTCGATGAACTGGCGCGTGACTATGATTACGTGCTGTTTGACTGCCCGCCTAATTTGTTGCGTGCCTCTCAATGCGGTGTGTTTAGCTCGCATGAGATTTACGTGCCGTCCAATCCTGACGCACTCAGCCTGATCGGATTCACGCTGCTGGTCGAAAAACTCGGGCGGTTTCATCAGCTCTCGGCGGGATTTCGCCAGGCTTCGATGGGCCCCGCGACCCAAGTGCGAGGCATCATTTTCAACTCTATCAAGGCGGGGGTGGACATTGAGGTTCCTAAGATGCGCATGCAGCTTCGACTGAACCAATTCAAGACGGCCAAGCGCGCCGCGCCGGATGCCAAGATCTTCGATACCCAAATACGCGACGCGATGGTCGTGCGACGTGCGGTCACATTGGGACTCCCCGTCAATCTCATCGGCCAAGACTCTTTCGATCAAAACAGGGACAACGTTGTCCACGACTACCGCCGTCTCGCGGCGGAAATAGAACGACACGAACTATGAGCACCATCGGTCCTATCCCCAGCAAGCGCACCCAATCCCCCTTCGCTACGCCCAGGCACACGCCGAAAATATGGGACGATGTGCGCATGGCCTTCAGCTCCTCCATTCTGGTGGACACCTCGTTGAACAGCCTCGCTCAAAACTTGGAGGGCATCGACTGGCCGTTGCAGGGACGTGATGAAACCCCGGCCAATTACATCGAGCTTTCTTATGACGAATTGCGCGAACGGCTCGCGTTGCGCGGTCAGCCGCCCCGGATCGCCGATCACCTGATCGACATCCTCAAGGAGACCCTAGCCTTCGACAATCCGTTCGGCGACATGGTCGAGCAATCGGAAGCCGCCGCCGCCAGTGAGAACCCCTTGGCGAAGAACTTGGAGAAGCTCAAAATCCCGAGCGAATTCCCGATTACGCTTACGTCGCTCGCGCCAGAGACGCTTTTGTTCTGCCGACTAGAGAACATCAGGACGCTGGGCGAGTTTGCCTTGGCGGCGCAGCGCATGGCGGGCTCGGTGATCGTGGGCGGGGATTTTCGAGCGTTGCTCAACGCCCTTTCCCATATCGATGAGCGCACCCTTGCGCGTTATCTGCCGTTTCGCCCTGGTGCGAAGGGCCTCCACTATATCGAAGGCCTTGCCCTTGGGGTGGGAGCCTTGCCGGTCGCATTGCAGGCTGCGTTGGCGACCCAAGTGAAACAGCCGTTGCCCGACGCCGCGGAGGATATGGCTCGCGGAGTCTCCAGCGAACAGATCGCAAAGGCCAAGGCCGAGCTGCACCTGCATGCGAGTGCACTTCGAGGATTTTGCGAAGAGGATTATGCCGATCTTCAATCTCAGATCATAGCGGGGGCGAATCCCCGCCGTTTGGTCGCGGTGTTGGGCGATCCCGTGATCGAAGCCGTGGTGGCTGATCTGATTACTCCCATCCCCGTCGTTCGCCCGACGGGCGGTTGGCGCGCCCGCCTGCTGCGCTGGTGGAGAAAATAAACATCATGTCGACCACTGCTTCATTTTCCACGTTTGTTCGCCCTCCCGGAAGTCCGATCTATTCCCCCTCCGGCCCGTCGCTCGTGCTGCCTCGCCGCACATCGCCCTCCATCCGCGCCCCCCGTTCGCCGAGCGATAGTCGCGATGCTTCGACCCCGGATGCTCGACGCCAAATTGCTCAATTGCTCGCATTGATTCGGGCCGCCGAGGAACAGGCTCCGCCTCGCTCGATCATTGACGCCCAAAACGAAGAGATGGCGCGATCTCTGCAGCAGTTGGAGCTAAAGCTGGCGGAGCGTGAGCGCACGACTGAGGAGCGGGAGTTTCGCGTCGCCGAACGAGAACGCGATTTAGCCGAGGCCGAAGCGCTGTTGCAGCATCGCGAGGCGTTACTGAAGGCATCAAAGAAGAAGCCGTCTGCACGCAAGGGGATTTCCGAGGAGGAGCGGGCCGCCTTGTTGAATCTAAAAGTGGAGCTGGACCGCCAAGAAGCACTATTACGTGAAACCCGTGAGACGCTGCGTGAGCGCGAAAAATTCATCGAGGAAAGCGAGTCCCGGCTCTTTGAAAAAGTGCAGGAACATCAGGAAAAAGAGACTGAGCTCGAACAGCTCGCCGAGGACCTGAAGCACCGGGGAGCAGCGAGCGAACCCGATAACGGCGATGATTCTTCAGGGGGCGGAAAAGTGTTCGACGAATTTAACGAGTGACACCAAGTGGCGAAATGCCGGGGCCGTCTTGACGGATCGGCAATAGGAGGGATTTTAAGCGGGTAATCACGGTCGATTATCCGTTTATGAAATCACATATCTGGATTGCCGGGGTTGCTTTAGCCGCGGTCGCTTTCGTCTCTCCGGAGGCACAGGCCGATGAAGCCTTGCCTCCCGAACTATTGATGGGGGCTGGAGTCCTAGATCCGTTGCACAGGGCGGAACACTCGCAATGGATGGCGGCGCTCGAATATCGTTTTAAAGAGCTTAGGTGGAATTTACGTCCATGGCTCGGAGTAGCGCATGCTGAACGGGGGACGACTTTGGCTTCCGCTGGCTTGGTTTATACGCTGGCTGTGACGAGTGGATTGAGATTTTCCGCCGGTTGGGCACCGAGTTATTACGACGCGGGTGCCGGCCGTGACTTGGGCAGCCGCTTTGATTTCTACTCGTTTGCCGAAGCGGAATACGCGTTCGAAAACCAACATGTGGTAAGTCTTCGTTTTGGGCATTTATCGAACTGCGGATTTGCCGGCTCGAACCCAGGAACCGAGACGCTGATGCTCTCGTATTCGCTACCTCTGCCGAGGTAGCTATTTAGTGCTGGCGGACTCGGCGCATTCGCCGATACGTGATTCGATTTCGGCTTGCACGGCCGAAATCGAACGGAGGCCGGCGGAGCCAAACAGGCTGTTGATCCGAGTGATGACTTGTTGGATCACGCCATCGGGACAGGACGCACCGCCGGTAATGAGAACGCGTTTGGGTAGGAGTTTTCCAATGGCGCCGTCGTTCGTCATTTCTCCGGCGTTGGACGGCCAGAGTGGGTTAATTTCGATGTGGCCACCCTGGGCCGGTCCGCTGGCGGGAAACACGTAATGCTCGACCTCGGCGAGCGAGCGGATGTTGGCTTCGCTTTGGATAAAGAAGGCCTTGTCGCCGAGCTTCTGGGCGCACAGGCGGTAGAGCTGGTAGGTGTTGGAGGAGTTTTTTCCGCCGATGATGAAGGCCGCGTCGAGAGGTTCTTCGAGTGCGCGGGCGAGAGCATCCTGGTTCACTTGGGTAGCGTAGCAGAGCGTGTCGTTGCGCCCGCTGCCGCCGACCCGCGGCGACTCGCCCGCTGCGTCCGCACCAAAGACCGTTGCGTAGAGATCACGCAGATACGTGATGATCTCGCGGGTTTCGTTCACGAGCAGCGTAGTCTGGTTAACAACAGCGACTCGGGCGAGGTCGCGAGCGACTTGGAAGCCCGGTGTGTAGCGTTCGGCGAAGGCGCTTTCGAAGTGAGCCTGCGCCTCTGCGGGGTTCCGATGCGCCTCGGCGACGATCTCGCCTAGACGACGGGTTTCGTCGAGGTTTCGCACGATCACCGCGTGCGCGTGGCGTCGTGTGTTGGAGAAGGTTGCCTTGGTCTCCTCGTGCTCGTGTTTGCCATGAATGACGACGGTGTAACCGGAACGCCCATACGCGCGCGCAGCCTTCCAGACTTTTTCCACCAGCATGCAGGTGGCGTCGTATTGGCAGACGGCAATGCCTTTGCGGACGAGGCGTTTCTTGTCTTCGTCGGTCGCACCGAAGGCGGGAATGATAACGATATCGTTGGGCGTGAGCGTGTCCCAGAGAAGCGGAAGGCCGGTGGCGGTGGTGGCCTTCTCTCCGTTGACGGCAAAGGGCACGCCTTTCTCGGTTTGGAGGTAGCGGAGTCCGCGACGAAGGAGGTCCTCGTTTACGAAGGGATTGTGGATCAGCTCCGAGAGCATGAAGACACGGCGCCCCGGATTGGAGGCGAGTGTTTCATAGGCGCGGTCGATGGCGTTTTTGACGCCGAGGCAAAAGCCGAAGTGGCTAGGGATAAGATAGCGGACGGCGCCGAAATCGAGAGGGATGGGCGCGGTCGCAACGCCTTCTCGGCGGCGAGCGATGGCTTTAATCGCGCTACAGAGGGCCGATTGGTAAAGCGCGCTGGTGTGGGCGTCCTGCGAGTAGAGGGCGAGGTTGCGATCTTTCTCGGGGCGGAACTTGTAGATGAAGTCGTTTTCGCTGAGCTGGAGATAGGGGATGTGGATCAGATGCGGCTCCAGCGCGGGCAAGATCGAGGCAAGCAGCGGGGATAGCGTTTCTGGAGCGGCGGAAAGTCGCTCCAATGAGCGGAACTCGATGCCCGCAGGTTTTTCGCCGTCATTCGCTGCTTGAGCGAAATTTACCCGATACGCCTGACCTGCGTGCTCCAAAGAAAAAAACTCCCGGGGTTCCGTGAGTCCGCCGAATGCCTCGGCTGAGGCGGCTGCCCATCCTGACTCGGACTTTTGGACGGCAAGACGGTTACTGCTGTCGAAGACGAGTGTGGCGGTTACGGGGGCGAACATGGAGCCGGTAATAATCAAAGTAGGCGCACGGGTAAGGCGAGCATAGGAACGCTTGGAGTGCTCCAAGCGGCCGGACTAGTCCTCATCAATGGCTTCGCTCTCGTCGTTGAACGAGTGGCCGGCAAAACCGCCGTCGAAGAAGTTTTCGTCCTCAAGCTCGGCCATGACGTGATCGCTGACCAACTTGCGGTCGGCGGGGTTGAGTTGCGCGTAGTCCATGGTGATGAGCTCCGCGATGCCGGCACGCGCCTGTTCACGGCTGGTGACGCCGTGCAGGAAGTCGTCTGCCTGACTCGCAATCTCATCGATAATGGGGCGAAGGTTCATGGCCATAGGGTGTTTAAACGTGACCACCGAAGGAGAGGTGGTCATCGAAATCAAGACGATCTCTGGTGGTGTGCAGTCGAGTTAATCGGACCGGCCAACTGAAAGGTTGAACGTGGTTTCGGCAAGGATGCGGCCGTTAACTTGCAGCTCTACGCGATGCAGTCCGGAGTGATGCCGCCGGGTCGAGAAATCACGGATCAATTGGCGTTTGGTTAAAATGATCGTGCTGCGCGGTGCGAGGTCGAGGGACTTCCACTTAAAAACCTTTCGCGCGGCGGTGTCTCGGGCACGGGCATAATGGACGACGTAATCGACCACGAGCCGCTGGGCTTTCGTCGCTCGGCTCGTGAACGTGGCCGTAAGGGCTAGGGTCTCTCCGAGTTTTAGAGAGCGTGGCGCGGCGGTAAAGCTGACGGCATCGAGCCGGGCGATGGCACCGGCTCCGATAATCCCGAGCGCGCGCGGGTGACCGGCTTTAATGAGCGTGCGAAGCGCATGGCGGATGATCCACGCCGTGCGCGCGTTCGTTTTGTCCCAAGTGGAGAGCAAATCGACGACGAGATCGGGATGATCTTTGGCGATGTCGTTGAGGTGATTGGCGACCGACTTACGGACGTAAGGCGATGGATCGGCACGGAGCGCCTCCAAGATGGGCAGAGTCGGCGAGGGATCGGTGATGAGAAAACCAAGGCGGCGGCCCCACGGCAGGCGCGGCCGGGTTCCTTCGCTAGCGAGGCGGCGCACGTGTTCATCGGGATCGCACGACCACTCACGCATCAGGGCAAAGGTGCGGGCCGGATCGCGCTCGATAAACGGACGAATAGCGAACTCGGCGGAGCCAAAGCGGGTGAAAAACTTCAGCGCGGTGAGCGAGTCGGCGGGAGCATCCAAGCCGCGTTGGACAACAAACTCGGAGAGAAAAATCCCGATGAAGTTATGCCCAACGCGCGGGGCGAGACGGCGAAGAATATCGAGCTGTTCACAGTAGGAAACCGGCAGTGCAACTGCGACCGCTTCTGCGGTCCGACGCATGCGGTCCATGAGTTCACGAGTCGTGAGGCCGTCGAGAACGTGCGCGAGAAAGTGTTCGGGCGAGAATGCCGGGGTGAGCGCAGCGAGTTCCACGGCAATGGCGTGGTAACGCGCCTCATCGAACATGTCCTTGAGTTGGGAGGACATGAGAGGAGTCCACTCGCTGGCGCTCGTAGCTACGAGCGCCAGCGAGTGGGAGTTCAGCCGAGGACTTCGGCGAGCTTGGAGGCGTCTTTGCCTCCGCCCATCGCGAAGTCGGGCTTGCCGCCACCTTTACCGCCGAGTTGGGCGGTGAGGGCGCTGATGATCTTCCCGGCTTGGTGACCAGCTTTGATGGCGGCGGGCGAAGCGAACGCGACGAGTGAGACTTTCTCGGTGCCAAAGGCGGCGCCGAGGACGACCACGCCTTCTCCGAGTTTCGCGAGAACTTGGGATCCAATTTCGCGGAGAGCTTCCGGTGCTTCGACCGTCACGACGGCGGAAACGTGAGCGAATCCGTCCTTGGTCGTGGCCTTGGCGGCGAGCTCGGTCGCGAGAGCGGCGGCAGCGCGTTGTTCGAAGGCTTTGAGCTTCTTGTCGGCCTCGGCTTTTTGGGCGAGGAGAGCGTCGAGCTTAGCTTCGAGTTGCGAGACCGGCACGCCGATCTTGGCGGCGGCGACCGCGAGCTTTTCCTCTTGAGCGGAGACGTAGTCGTAGGCGGCTTGGCCGGCGACGGCTTCGAGGCGGCGAGTGCCGGCGGCGACGGCGCCTTCGGAAACGATTTTCACGAGGCCGATTTCACCGGTGGTCGAGACGTGGGTGCCGCCGCAGAGCTCGCGGCTGTAGCCACCCGCATCGACGACGCGGACGGTTTTTTCGTATTTCTCCCCGAAGAAGGCGAGGGTGCCTTCCGGCTTTTTGTCGAACTCGGTTTCGTAGGAAACCACCGTGGCGTTTTCGAGGATGCGTTCGTTGACGAGACCTTCGATTTCGCGGAGCTGGGCCGGCGTGACGGACTCGAAATGCGCGAAGTCAAAGCGCAGACGATCAGGCGTGTTGAGCGAGCCGGCCTGGCGGACGTGAGTGCCGATGACCTTACGCAGCGCCCAGTGGAGGAGGTGCGTGGCGGTGTGGTGGCGGTTGATGGCACGGCGGCGCGTGGCGTCGACGGAGAGCGTTATTATCCAATCGGCACTTAAATTATAAATAGGGGAGTCCGCCGAAACCCTGTGGAGGTGGCGTCCTGATTTGTCCTTAATAGTGTCAGTGATTTGGATGAGGTTGTTGTTGATTAACACGGTGCCAGTATCACCGAGTTGACCTCCCATTTCGGCGTAGAACGGAGTGGCTTCAAAAACGAGGTAGGCATCCTTATCGGCTTTGATAATGTCGACTATCTTGGTGTTGGCCGTGAGGGCGTCGTAACCGAGAAAGATCGTGGCGGTCTGATCGACGGCTTCTGAGCCTTCGGTCGCAGCAACGACGACCACTTTCTTGGTGGAGGCTTGGCCGCGCGCGCGTTGCTTTTCCATCTCGGCTTCGAACCCGGTGGTGTCGACGGTGAGGCCGCGCTCGGTGGCGAGCAGCTGGGTCATGTCGAGGGGGAAGCCGTAGGTATCGTAGAGTTCGAACGCCGACGCGCCCGAGATATTCCCGTCGATGGCGGCCTTGTTGAATATCGCCAAGCCGCGCTCCAGCGTGCGGCCAAACGACTCCTCTTCGCTGCGGATCACGCGGCGGACGATGTCTTGGCGCTCAACCAACTCGGGGAAAACCGGGCCGAGGCTCTCGACGACGGGCGCGACGAGTTGCTCGAAGAAGCCGGTCTTCAGGCCGAGCTTCGTGCCGTAAAGAATGCCGCGGCGGAGGATGCGGCGGATGACGTAGTTGCGGCCTTCGTTGCCGGGCATGATGCCATCGGCAATCGAACAGCTGATCGTGCGGGCGTGGTCGGCCAACACACGGAAAGCGATGTCGGTGTTCTCTTGCTCGGTCAGGCCTTCGCGTTTGGTCGGGACGGTTTCGCGGTAGGTCTTGCCAGAGAGCTCGGTGACTTTCTTGAAGAGCGGCGCGAAGACGTCGGCGTTGTAGTTCGAGGGCTCGCGGGCAAAATTTTTAAAGCCGTTCGTCGTAGCGTAAATGCCGGCGACGCGTTCGAAGCCCATGCCGGTATCAACGTGTTTGGCGGCGAGCGGCGAGAAGGTGCCGTCGGCGTTGGCGTTGAACTGAATGAAGACGTGATTCCAGATCTCGATGCAACGGGGGCTGGACGAATTAACGCCTTTACGGCCTTCGATCTCATCATCGCTTTCGAGGAGGTTGAAATGGATCTCAGAGCAGGGACCGCAGGGGCCGGTGTCGCCCATCTGCCAAAAGTTGTCCTTGCGGTTGCCGTGGACGATGTGGATCGCGGGATCGAGGCCTTCGGCTTTGAAGAGTTCGGTCCAGATCGCGGCGGCTTCGTGGTCGAATTCGGAGGGATCTCCGGGCTTCGGAGCGTAGACGGTGGCGAAGAGGCGCTTGGCGGGGATGCCCCAGACTTTCGTCAGGAGAGTCCAGCCCCAAGTGAGTGAGTCTTTTTTGAAGTAGTCGCCAAAGGACCAGTTGCCCAACATCTCGAAGAGCGTGTGGTGGTAGGTGTCGTAGCCGACGTCTTCGAGGTCGTTGTGTTTACCACCGGCGCGGATACATTTCTGGGTGTCGGCGGCACGGGTGTCTTTGGCGGGGCGGGCGCCGGCCCATTTAGAAACGTCGGGCTGTTTGTCGCCGAGGAAAATGGGCACGAACTGATTCATGCCGGCGTTCGTAAAGAGCAGTCCCGGGGAATCGGGCAGGAGGGACGACGAGGGGACGATCGTGTGGCCCTGGCTGGCAAAGAAATCGAGGAAGGACTGGCGAATCTCGGCGGAGGTCATGGAGCGAAAATAAAGGGCGAGCACAGAGAGCAGGCGGGCGGTTAGCAAGGCGTGAATCCGAACGAAAACGAGCGGAGCCGCAGGATGCGTGCTTGCTCCATCGAATTCTGAAATGCAATTTGGCAACGCCCCTGCTGTTGCTTCCTCCAGACCATGGCTAGTTTATTGCATATCCAATTCGTCTGATGGCCGCGCCCATCCCCTACGTTCGTTCGCTGCGTATTGCCGGTTGTGCCGGCATTGTTGCCTTGGTCGTAGGTGCATTGGTGTTGATTGGTTGGGTGACGGGCAATGCGACGTTGCAGCAGGTCTCCGCGGCCTGGACTGCGATGGTTCCGATGACGGCGGTGACATTTTGCCTGTCCGGCACGGCTTTGCTGATGATTACGGTGGCAATGAATCGGACGCAGTTGGACACGCCGATAAAGGAGGACCGCTGGAGGTGGACGGCGATGGGTGTGGCGCTCCTCGTAACCGTGATCGGTGGACGAAGGGTTGGGCTTTACCTGCTCGGATGGCCGACTGAAGCAGACATGTTGGGCTTTGATCGCGGGCAGGGGCTGGGGCAGATGGCGCAGATGACTGCCACCGGTTTTTTCCTTACCGGCATCGCATTGGGTCTGACCGCACGCCGAGGCTTTTATCAGGTGGCCCAATGGCTGGCTGCTATGGTGATCGTCATCGGGTGGATCGGGCTTACTCGATATTTTTATGCCGGAGAGGTGACGGGGGTATTTTTCCGGATGGCCATACACACAGCGCTATTGTTCACCGTGCTGGGCCTCGGGATTTTCTTCGTGCGACCCGATGGCGGATTTATCGTGATTTGGAACGATGATACTGCGGGAAGCGTGCTGATCCGGCGGTTGTTCCCCTCGGCGTTGGTGGTGCCTGTTATAGTAGGTTGGCTGTGCCTGCAGGGGAAGCGGATGGGGTTGTATGGCTTGGAAACGGGTTTCAGCACATTCGCGATGTCGAATGTGCTGATCTTCTCAGGACTCGCATGGCACACGGCGAGTAAACTGCACCGAGAAGACATGCTGCGGCGGCGGGCGGAACAACGGGTGCTGATGGAGAAACATTTCTCGGATGCGGTCATCGATAGCCTACCAGGCATCTTATATCTTTACGATCGGGACGGGAAATTCCTGCGATGGAACAAGAACTTCGAACAGGTGAGCGGCTACGGGGCTGCCGAGATAACGACAATGCATCCGCTCGATTTTTTCTCGGCTGAAGACAAGCCGCTGCTGACCGCGCGTATCGCCGAGGTTTTCGCGACGGGCACATCGGAGGTCGAGGCAAACTTTGTTTCCAAGAACGGAAGCCGGACTCCGTATTACTTCACGGGTCGCACGGTCGTGCTCGACGGAAAGTCATGCTTGGTCGGAGTGGGCATCGATGTCGCCGAGCGGAAGCGAGCCGATGCGAGGATTAATGAGCTCAATACCGGGCTGGAGCGGAGAGTCGTGGAACGCACGGCACAGTTGGAATCCGCCAACAAGGAGCTCGAGGCGTTTTCCTACTCCGTGTCGCACGACCTGCGCGCACCATTGCGGGCGGTGGATGGGTTTTCGCAGGCGTTAATCGAAGATTATGGGCAGTGCTTGCCTGACGGGGGACGGCAATACCTGACCACCATCCGCAGTGAGAGTCAGCGGATGGGTGAATTGATAGATGACCTGCTCACCTTCTCACGGCTGAGTCGTGCGCCCTTGGTGAGCCTCCCCATCGATACGACCGGACTGGTGTGCTCGGTGTTGAAAGATTTAACCGCAGGGTTCGCCAATCGGATGCTCGATATCCAGGTCGCGGAGCTGCCCGGTTGCGAGGGGGACTTGGCGTTAATGCGACAGGTGTGGATTAATCTGCTTTCGAACGCGCTCAAATACACGGGGCGGTGTGAATCAACCGCGATAGAGGTCGGGAGCCGGTGCCAGGACGGCGTGACGGTCTATTTCGTAAAGGACAACGGCGCGGGCTTTGACATGCGTTATGCCCATAAATTATTCGGCGTTTTTCAGCGGCTCCATCGCGCCGAGGACTACGAGGGCACGGGAGTGGGTCTGGCAATCGTGCAACGCATCGTCCACCGTCATGGCGGACGCGCATGGGCGGAGGCAGTCGTAAATCAAGGAGCTACTTTTTATTTTACCCTGAACCAGAAACACCCACATGAATAAAGCCCATCCGAATGGCGTCGAAATTCTCTTGGTCGAGGATAACCCCAACGATCTCGTGCTGACCCAGCGTGCGCTCAAAAAAGCTCGGTTGGCCAACAATCTTCACATTTGTCGCGACGGCGTGGAGGCGCTCGATTTTTTCTTTGGCGAAGGTTCGCATGATGGACCCTGCATCGCCCCGATTCCACGGGTCGTGCTGCTTGATCTTAAGTTACCCAAAATCGACGGACTTGAAGTGCTCCGGAGGTTGAAATCCGATCCCCGCACCAAGGCGATTCCAGTCGTAATGCTGACGTCATCCAAAGAGCAACGGGACGTGGTTGAGAGCTATAATCTGGGCGTGAACAGTTACATCGTAAAACCGGTAAACTTCGAAGGTTTCTCCACCGCAGTGGAGCAGCTGGGCATGTATTGGCTGTTGGTAAATCAAGCGCCAAAGCAGGAAACCTGAACCGATGACGCAGCTCCTGAAAATCCTCTTCGCCGAAGATAATCCGGCCGATGCCGAGCTGGTGTTCCGGCAGCTGCGGAGGGATGGGTTCGAAATCGAGGCTGTGCGCGTCGATACCGAAGCGGCTTTTGTTGCGGGCCTACACGCGGGGTTGGATTTGATTTTGTCGGACTACGAGATGGGGTGCTTCAATGGTTTGGAGGCGTTGAACCTGTTAAAACAGAGCGGGCTCGATGTGCCCTTTATCCTGATTTCCGGCACGGTCGGGGAGGAGCTTGCGGTGGAGGCGATCAAGCGGGGGGCATCAGATTATTTGATGAAAGATCGGTTGGCCCGGCTGAGTCCCGCGGTCACGCATGCCTTGGATCAAGGCCGGCTGAAGCGCGAACGGTTGCTGGTCGAAAAACGACTGAGACAAAGTGAGCGCAGCCAAGCGCTCGCCCAAAGGATCGCGCACATCGGAAGTTGGGAACTCGATTTGACGGATTCGGAAAATCCTTCAACCAACACGCTCCGATGGTCGGACGAATTGTTCCGGGTGTTTGGCCATGAGCCGGGGGCAATCGAGGTATCGAGCGAGAATTTTTTCAGTCACGTCCATCCGGATGACCGAGAGAAAGTCCGCGCTGCAATCAATGAGGTCATGCGCACGGGGGAGACCTACAGCATCGACCATCGCATCATCCGGGCTGATGGCGTAGAGCGGGTGATTCACGAACGAGCCGAGATCGTGCGCGATGAGAAAACCGGCCATCCCATGACCTTGGTTGGCACAGCTCACGACGTTACGGAAAACCGGCGAATGGACGCCGTCTTGCGCCAGAGCCGGGAGGATTTCCGGCGGCTCTTTGAAGCCAATCCGATGCCGATGTGGGTGTATGATCAAGAAACATTCCGGTTTCTGGCCGTGAACGATGCGGCAGTGCGGCATTACGGTTATAGCCGGGACGAATTCTTGGGAATGACCATTAAGGACATCCGGCCCCCCGAGGCGGTTCCTGTTCTGTTAAAAGTGCTTTCAGAAAGAGAAAGGGGCCCGGCCGCGGGACAAACCACCTCTGGCGTCTGGCAGCACCGGAAGAAGAACGGCGAATTGATCTATGTTGAGATCACCTTTCATACGTTTCCGTTCCAGGGGCGTCCGGCCGAACTGACTCTGGCCAACGACATCACGGCGCAGCGAGAAAGTGTGCAGGCGCTTCGGGAGAGCGAAGAGCGATTCCGGCAGCTTGCGGAGAATATTACCGAGGCGTTCTGGATCACCAGTCCGTCGAAAGACAAGATGCACTACGTCAGTCCGGCCTACGAAACCATCTGGGGGCGGACGTGCAAAAGCCTATATCGTGACCCCGCAAATTGGTTCGATGCCATCCACCCCGAAGATCGCGAGCGGGTGACCGAAGCGTCCAGAAAGCAGAGCTTCGGTAACTATCATGAAATCTATCGCATCCTGAAACCCGACGGCTCGCTGCGCTGGGTGCGTGATCGGGCATTCCCGATCAAAGATGCCGCCGGCCGGGTTTACCGCATCGTGGGCACGGCTGAAGACATCACTGAGTGGCGCAAGCTTGAGGAGCAGTTTCGCCAAGCACAGAAGCTGGAGGCATTGGGCACGCTGGCCGGCGGCATCGCGCATGACTTTAACAACATTCTGGGGGCGATCATCGGTTACGTCGAATTGACGAAAATGGGCATTCAGCAAAACCTGATCGCACATCGTCACCTCGACATGGTGCTACAGGCGGCGCAGCGGGCCGCAGCGTTGGTTCGTCAGATCCTCGCCTTCAGCCGCCAACAGGAACAGCAGCGCGTATCGGTGCAATTGAATCAAGTGGTGGCGGAGCCGCTCAAGCTCCTGCGTGCGACGATTCCTACGCTGATTGAGTTCGATGTATCGCTGGACGCGGACCTGCCCATCGTGCAGGCGGATCCCACCCAGGTGCATCAGGTGGTGATGAACCTTTGCACAAATGCTGCTCACGCGATGCGCGATCGTCCGGGACGGCTCGGGGTGAAATTGGAGAAACTCTTGATCGATGCACGCCGGCCCGAACTAGGGGTGAATCTAAAACCCGGCCTTTACGTGCGACTGACCATAAGTGACACAGGACGCGGCATGGATTCGGCCACGATGGAGCGTATCTTTGAGCCGTTTTTCACCACCAAGAGCCCTGGCGAGGGAACCGGACTAGGGTTGTCCGTCGTGCATGGAATCATGCAAAGCCATGAGGGTGCCGTGGCCGTGCATAGTCAGCCGGGTGAGGGAACCATCTTCCACTTGTATTTCCCCGCAGATGGCACATCCGCGTTGGAAAGTAACACTCCAGAGCGGCCCGATGTTCCCTGCGGTGCGGGCCAGCGCGTGCTCTTCATTGACGATGAACTGCCTCTTGCGCAGATCGCGCAGTCCGTCCTTGAGACGCTCAATTATCAAGTAACCTCCACCGTGGATGCCCTTGAGGCGATCGAGCTCGTGCGCAAGGATCCGCAAGCATTTGATTTGGTCATCACCGATTTGAGCATGCCTCGGATCATGGGCACGGATTTAGCCGCGGAACTGATCGCGATCCGTCCCGACCTGCCGATTATTTTAACGACGGGTTACACCGCACAGTTCACTCCTGAAATCGCGCGAACAGTCGGAGTCCGTGAGCTTTTGCTTAAGCCGTTTAGCTTTCATTCACTCGGGTTCGCGGTGCATCGAGTGCTTTCGAAGAGCGGCACGTGAGGCGCAGGACCTGATCACGGCGATTGTGCGCCGCAGGCTCAGGTGGTTCTAGTGGCTGGCCGATATCCAGAGTGGGCGAGTGACAGTTTGGATTAACCTCACTCGCGCACGCGGTCAGGAAACAAGGCACTCGGCCAGCGCGCCCACAATACCGGGGCGTTGCTGGCCGAGGTCTGATTAGCCAAGATTGGCGATGATGGCATCGGCCATTGCCTTGGTGCCGACGGTCGGCTTGCCGAAGGCGATGTCGCCGGTGCGCACACCATCGGTGGCCACGGTCTTGCGGACGGCGGTCTCAATCTTGGTCGCGATAGCATCGAGGCCGAAGCTGTAGCGCAGCATGAGCGCGACAGAGAGGACCTGGGCACAGGGGTTGGCGATGCCTTTGCCCGCGATGTCAGGGGCCGTGCCGCCTGCGGGTTCGTAGAGACCGAATGGCAACCCGAGGGAATTCTTGCCGGTGCCGAGAGAGGCGGAGGACAACATGCCGAGCGAACCGCAGATGACCGCCATTTCGTCGGAGAGGATGTCGCCAAACATGTTTTCAGTGAAGAGCACGTCGAACTGGTTGGGATCGCGCGCGAGCTGCATCGCGGCGTTGTCGACATACATGTGGCTCAGCGCGAGCTCGGGATGGTTCTTGGCGAAATACGCGGTGACCACTTTGCGCCAGAGGACGGAGGTTTCGAGGACGTTGGCCTTGTCAACGGAGCACACGCGCTTGCCACGGGCCTTGGCGGTGACGGCGGCGACTTCGGCGATGCGTTCGATCTCGGAAGTCTTATAAACCATCGTGTCGATGGCTTGCTGCTCGCCGTTTTCGAGCGTGGTCGTGGTCTTCGGCAGACCGAAGTAGATGCCGCCGGTGAGTTCGCGGATGCAAACGATGTCGATGCCGTTGGGGATACGCTCCGACTTCAGCGGCGAGGCATCCAAGAGATCTTTGTAGAGAAGACCGGGGCGAATGTTTGCGAAGAGATTGAACGCCTTGCGCAGCGGGAGGAGAGCGGCGCGTTCGGGTTGTTCTTTCGGGGGGAGCTTCTCCCACTTGGGGCCACCGACAGAACCGAACAGGATCGCATCGGCCTGCTGGCAAAGGGCCAGCGTGGAATCAGGAAGTGCCTTCCCGTGATTATCGATGCCGGCACCGCCGACATCGGCGATCTCGTAGGAAAGAGTGAGGTTTTCCTGCTTGGCGACGTGGGCGAACACGCGCAGGGCTTCGGTCATAACCTCGGGCCCGATGTAGTCTCCAGGAAGAACGGCGAATTTAAGCGTCGGCATAAAGGGCGGTGAGTTAGCAAGGTGCGCGGGTTGCTGGCAAGGGGGGAAGTGCTGAACCTTGGACGCGCGGATTTCCAATGTATCGCCATGCCATGGGCGGGCGGTATCCAGGGCCACTGGTTACACAGGAGAGCGTTATCTGCGATGGAACCGGGCGGTGCGTTGCGGTTTCTGTGCGGATTGGGCCCTTTGGTTTGGTCACCACGGTAAAGGCTACCACAAAGGCACCGCTCCTCATTTTTTCCCATGAAACGCTCTTTAATTCTCGTCGTTGTCACGCTGACAGTTGGCTGGTTTTCGGGTTGCACCACGGTCCAAGAAACCGGGCGACGTCAGCTGATGCTCGTGTCGCCCGCGCAAGAAGCGCAGATGGGCCTTGCGGCATTCGATCAGGTTAAGCACGAGGAGAAAATCTCCCACGATCCGGAGCTCAACGCTCGCATCCAACGAATCGGCAAACGCATCGCCGCCTCGGTCGGGCGCGAGATACCCAATGCCCAATGGGAGTTCGTCGTCTTCGACGCACCGACGGTCAACGCGTTCGCGCTGCCGGGTGGCAAGGTCGGTGTTTATACGGGGCTGATTAAACTCGCTTCTAGCGATGACGAGATCGCGGTCGTCATGGGCCATGAAATCGCTCACGTGACGTCGCGCCACGGTGCCGAGCGAACTTCACAGAACTATGCCATTGCCGGAGTCGGTCTACTCGCAGCTGTCGGAATGGAGATGAAGGACGTGGACCCAGAGAAGCGTAACATGGCGCTCGCCGCCTACGGGCTAGGAACGCAAGTCGGGCTTGCGCTGCCGTATTCGCGTTTGCACGAAAGCGAGGCCGATGCGGTCGGGCTACGGTTTGCGGCCGGCGCAGGCTATGATCCGCGTGCCGCAGTATCGTTCTGGAAAAAAATGGCGGCACAAGGCGGTGCCAAGCCGCCGGAACTGCTTTCCACGCATCCGTCGGACGCGACGCGTATCGCCAATTTGGAGAAGCTCGTGCCGCAATACATGGCACTTTATCGGCAGAGTAAGGCCCGGTATGAATGAGGATCGTGGCTGAAGAAGCCTGCTTTGTTTTAGGCCGTAGGGACTGGGTGGCCAACTCGATGCAGCGCTCCTGCAGTATTATGCATTCTTAAGCCGCAGGTGCTTAGGCGTGTGCGTGATCTTGTGTATCGGATGAATAACGTTCACGGTCGGGGCGCTTATTTCATCATGTTTACCCGTTTCCGCCTTGGCCGCGTATGTCTGGTGCTGCTCGCACTTGTGGCTCTTCCTGTCCTCACGTATTGGGACACGATTTTCGCGCACTTTGGGTTGCGGGATGATTATTCGGTGCTGCGGGAATCGCATGAGGAGCCAGGCAAAGTCACCGCGTTTTGCGCCTCGCATGCTCGTCCGATTTTCGGATGGCTTTTGGAAGAATCATTCCAGCCGCTTCATCAGATTGAGGACTTGAAATGGGGGCGTCTGCTGGCGGCGCTGTGTATTGGCCTAGCGGCGGCGGGCACCACTTGGGTTTTGGTAAAGCAGTTTGATTGGCGGCTCGGAACGGCCGCTTGTGTAGGCGCGTTGGTCGCGCTGCTGCCGGCTTCTCAAGTGCTGGTGGGCTGGGCCATCTGTTGGGGCCATCTGGTCGGTATCATCTTCGCCATTGTGGCGTTTGCTCTGGCGGATCGAGGGGTTCTCGACTCGACCGGTTGGACGAGGGCAGGGTGGCTACTTGGCGGGTGGATCATGTTGTTGCTCGCAGGACTCACCTATCAGTCGAATGCGCTTTTCTACGTGGTCTTTTTAGCCGCGGGCCTTGCCGCGCAACGAGCTTGGCCGATACGCAAACGGATTATCTGGATTGGCGGACATCTGGCGATGGTGGGCGCAGGACTGGTCGGTGCATTTTTAGCGGCCAAGGGCTTGTTCGCCGTGGGTGTGTTCGCTCAATCTGATCGGATCGCTTTCGACCCGGACATCATTGGGAAAATAGGCTGGTTTGTTCGTGGGCCGCTGGGGAACGCGCTCTCATTACTGATCATCAATGATGACGACGGACGCACCTTCTGGTGGCATTGGCTGGCTGCGATCGTGGTGACCTTGGTCATCATCGCGGGACTGGTTTCGGAGGGACGCCGTCATGGGCGCACGACGTGTCTTTTTTGGGCTGTTGGACTGGTGGGGCTTCCGTTGCTGGCCTATTCCGTAAGCATCATCGCTTCGGAGCGCTGGTCGACCTATCGGACGATCTATGCCCTGACGGGAGTGCTGTTGGTTTTCTTCGTGCTCGGGCTAGACCATCTGGCGTCGCGATTGGGACGCGGGGAACGTTGGTTTACGCCTTCGGTGCTTGGTGCCCTGGTGCTCATCGGATTCGGCCTCGCTCGGCACCAAGCCTATGATCTGATTGCGGTTCCGCAGGCGCGGGAGCTGCGCTTGCTGACCGAGAGCGCCCGCTTTATTGACCCGGAAAAGAATCCGCGCGTGTTCGTGGTTACCCCTGATTCGGACGACTCGTTTGCCGAACTTACCTATGCGGATGAATTTGGCTCTCTTTCGACAGCCTCAAGCTGGACGCCCAAAGAGATGCTAAAGCATTTAATGACCGAGCGCTTTCCGGACGTGGCGGACGTGAACACGCATTACACATTTGATTACGGAAATACTCGGCCGGCGGATGGCGCTTTCGATGTGGTGATCGATCTGGATAAGGCGCTTACGACGCTGAAGGAGCGTCAGCTCGGCAAAAAGGGCGGACATCATCCGAGCGCGTGGCGATATTTTGCATCGCGGCGGTCTTTCGGGCTCGAGCATGGCTTGCGGCATTGGCCGGTGCTGGCCCTCTTCGGATTTGGGATAGTTTTGCTTGGCCGGCGTTTCACCGATCGCGAGCCAGACGCGGTTTGAACCACTGGGAAACCGGTTGTATTCAGGGTTGCAAGACACCCTCCCGATTTTCGTTTTGAGCGATTTCCGCTAGCCCACATTCATTGAATCATGCAGCGTCGCGGGCATGTTTGATCCTGTCGAAAAGCTGAAGGAGTTTATCCGGCATCCCAGTGTATCCGCCGACCCTGCCTTCAAGGCAGGAATGGAGGGGGCGCTCGATTTCACAACAGGCCTCTTGGATTCCATCGGTTTCGACGTGGAGGTCGTCAAAACCGATTTGCATCCGATCATCCTGGCGGCCCGCGGTGACAATCCCACTTGGCCGCATGTGATCATCTACGGCCATTACGACGTGCAGCCGGCTGATCCGCTCAATCTCTGGAAGAGCCCGGCATTTGAACCCGAAATCCGGGGAAACCGCATCTATGGTCGTGGCGCCGCCGATAACAAAGGTCCGCTGATGACGCACATCTCCGCAGTCGCAAGATTGCTGGAGCGTCGGCCTGACCTGCCGTTGCGCATCACCTTTATGATCGAAGGCGAGGAGGAGATGGGCAGCCCGAGCTTTCCGAAGTTCCTTGAAACGTATAGCGGACGCCTGAAAGAGGCGGACTTCGTTTTTTTGTCGGATACAGGACTTCCGGCCGAGGATCAGGTCGTGATTACCTGCGGCCTGCGCGGCCTGGTTTTGTGTGATGTGGTCGTTACTGGTTCGAAAGGCGATCTGCACTCGGGACTCCATGGCGGCGTGTTGCGTAATCCGATCCAGGCAGTGGCGGAGTTGTGCGCATCTCTGCACACGCCTGACGGGCGTGTGGCCATCGAGGGCTTTTACGACGACGTCATGCCGGTGGAGGAATGGGAGCGGGCGGAAATTCGTAAGCTGGGCGCGGATACTGAGGAGTATCGGAAGTTTTTAGGTATTCCCGCATTCCATACACCACCCGGCTACACGCCGTTCGAGGCAACGCGAGTGTTGCCGACATTGGAGTTCAATGGGATCGGCGGCGGTTATCAAGGCGAGGGCACGAAGACCGTTATCCCGAGCAAAGCTTTCGTGAAGATTAGCTGCCGACTCGTCGCCAATCAAAAGCCGGCGAAGATTCGCGAGCTGCTTAACGCGGCTATTCACGCGCGCATGCCCAAAGACGTGACCTATCAGATCATCGATCAACACGAAGGCACTCCGTATGTGGTGGTGCCGCCGGATCGCGCCAATACCCCGAACGACCAGTCGCCAGTGCTGGCGGCCGCGTTCCGTGCGGCTGATCAAGCCATCGCCGAGGTGTTTGGCAAACCGCCGCTTTACCTACGCGAAGGCGGCAGCGTGCCGATCATCGCCGATATCAAGCGGGTAACCGGCCTCGATTCCGTGATGATGGGCCTGTTCCTGCCTGAGGATAATCTGCACGCGCCGAATGAGAGCTTTAACCTCACCGTGATGGAGCGGGGAATGCGCGCTTCCGAAAAAATCATAGAGTCAATCGCAGGACAGTAGGACTCCCATCGATTCTGCTTATTCCTTGAGAAGCCAGTGCCGCAGCTCGCGGCTGATGGGGTGTTTCCGCATGGCTCAGTAGGAACATCCCCTAGTTAATTTATTGCGGTTGTGCCTATGTAAAAAAGAGTAAAATCGCAGCATGCCTGCTAAACGGATCGGGGTTAATGATCTCCTCGCAACAGCATGTCAGAAATGCGGATCGGCATGTTGTAAAAAAGGGCAGATATTTCTGCCGCGAGAGGAATACGACCGAATTAGGACGCACCTGCTGGTGCATGGATCGATGGAGATTGAGGAGTTCGATGCACGAACCACTGATCACGGACTATTCTTTCTTTATGATCAAAAAAATGGCTGTCAGTTTCTAGACGAGCGCAATCTCTGCCGTTTACATAATAAGGGGATAAAGCCATCGGAATGTTTTTGGTGGCCGTATCACATTTACACAGGCGACGATCCGGAGGAATTGGAGCTACGAGTGTTCTTGGATTGCTGTGATGCCCACGAAATTGATGAGGCGGATTCGTCTCATCATCAGGCAATCGAAGAGCATGCGAGCCGCATTGGGTTCGATGTTATCAGGAAGTTCCGAGAGACCTATTGTGGTGGCGATGGCACAACCCGGTTCATTCGGTCGCTGACGCCCCTTACGACGGTCAAATCAGTAGTGGACTAGCGTTGGACTTCGGCACTGGGTGGTGTTTTGGCCATGCAATACCATTCAAAATCTACGCCAAAATGGGTTAGGTTAAGAATTCTATTAACCCGATAGCCTCGTTTTAGGAAAAATAGTTTGGCGATACGGCTGGCTTCGGTGCGAATCATAGTCGCACCTTTGGTGAAAGCGTGATCTTCCAGCGCGTCACAAAGGCGAGTGCCTATACCCCGGCGGACAACGTCGGCGGAAGTATAAATGAATGATATGAAATCGAGTGGGTCGAGCTGCGCGAACGATTGAATACGTCCGTCCTCCTCGGCGACGAGGGTGTAGCCACTGGACAGTCGGCGGGCGAAATCCTCAACGTCGACTGGATATACGGCCCATGCTTCGACCTGTTTGGCTGTATAAAAATCAGGACCGATACGCCGCACCGTATCCCGGTAAATCTTAACTAAAGCGCCCGTATCAGTTACCTGAAAAGGCCGTAGTTGCATGCGTTTATAGGCGCGATTTTCGCCCGCGCTGGCGGTTTGGGGTTATCTGTTCATTGCTGAGAACAGGGCAGGGTGAGCGTGAAGATACTCCCGCCTTCCTCTCGATTACGAAACTCCAAGCGCCCACCGAAATACTCGGCAACACGTTTGGCCAAAGTCAGTCCGATGCCGACACCATCGTGTTTGCGATTGGGCTTGGTGTCTCCCGGGGCGAATAGCTCGTAGAGTCCTTCGAGTTTGGGTCCAGTAATGCCCGGACCGGTGTCCATTATCTCGGCGATAAACGTGGTGCCGCCTTCCGTGCGCAGTCGCACGTCAATGCGACCTTTCGTGGTAAACTTGACGGCGTTTTCCACTAGGCAATCGAGTGCCTGAGTGAGTTGCTGTGCCTCGCCATTCAAACACAGTGAGGGTGGGCATTGATTATCTACGAGGAGTTGGACCCCAGCTCGGATGGCGACCGGGAGATGCATGGCAATCGCCGAATCAATGATCGTCTGCATGTTCATGCAAAGCGGAGTGCGGCATGGAACGGAGTCGATGGTGAGGTAGCGAAGAATTCGGGAAAAGAGGCGGTTGAGCCGTTGCGATGATGTGAGCACGATACGACCGAGTTCAGCCGATTCGACGTCGCTGGAATGTTCGATGATGGCGGCCGCCCCCATGATGCCGTTGAGCGGGGTATTGAGCTCGTGGCTAACACATCTGAGGAAGTCGCTTTTGGCTCGGTTGGCGGCTTCAGCCCCGAGAAGAGCAAGATCCAGGCGCGCTTTGGCATGTTCCAACTCGGAGGTTCGTTGACGAATGCGGGTCTCTAAGCTGTCCAGAATGGCTCGGTTATCGATCGAGAGGAGCCACTTGCGGCAGAGTGTCTGTGAAATTTGCTGAACCTCGATGGGATCGAAGGGCTTCTTTAGAATGAGCAGGCCATCGCTCTCCTTGAAGCGCTTAGAAATCTCAATGAACGAGTAGTCGGAGTAGGCGGTGCACAGAACTATCTGAAGTTCGGGGTCCACTGCACGCAGCCGCATCGCCGTCTCTACACCGTCTATGCCGGGTGGCATGCGCACATCGAGAAACACCAATGCGTAGGGAGCCCCCTCGGCTCGCGCCTTTATTACCGCCTGAACGGCGTCTTCTCCTTGCATGACGGAGTCGATCTCAAGCGGAACAGAGTCGGATGCCGTGGAGGAGGGGGCAAAGTTTGGCGCGAAATTCGCCACTCCCGCCAGCGAGACCTTTGAGGCGCGTGGCGCGAGGATCTTGCGGTAATCCTCATGGATGGCCGGAAGGTCGTCGGCAATCAGGATACGGGGAGTTTTAGGAGTCATGAGAGGGAGCTGGATGGCGAAGAAGGTGAAGAGTGAAAGTGGCGCCACAGCCCGAACCGTCACTGAAGACGTCCAGGCTGCCACCATTCAGGCGGGCGATGTTTGCGGAGTTGTGCAGGCCAAAACCATGGCCCTCACGTCGGGTGGTGAACCCATAGGAGAAAATTGAAACGAGTTGGTGAGAGGCAATGCCGCAGCCCGTGTCCGTGACCGAGACGGTTACGTGTTTGCCGAGCGGTGGACCTATCTTGATGGTCATTTTTTTCTGAACGGTGGGAAGTTCCATCATGGCGACGCCTGCATTGGCAATGAGATTGATTAATATTTGCACAACGGAACTGCGGTCTGCAAGGACATCAACAGCTCCCGGCTCGGTTAACTCGACACGAACATCGATTGATTGAATATCGTTCTTCGTGAGCACCAGCGCATCGCGGACAGCATCGCGAAGATCGAAGGGCTCGAATAGAGGGACGTTTTTCGCTAGCGCCTGCTGTCGTGAGACGATGTCCTTAAGGTGGGCGACACTGGTGCGCAAGGCGGCGATTTCTTGGCCGGCCCCCTCCAATTGATCGACGGATAGCGCACAAAGAGAGGCTGCGAAGGCGCGCACATCGGACGCGAGTGGATGTGCGGTGAATACGGGCGCGGCATTTTCCGGAGGGTGTTCAAAGAACTCGTGTAATGCGACCACCGTGGCACGCGCTTCGGCGTTAACGTGCGCAAAGATCAGTTCGGTTGAAACGTTGATACTATTGAGCGCATTCCCGATGTTATGGAGAACGCCGGTGGCGACCTCGTTCATGCCAGCCTCACGCGACAGGCGCATCATCTCGCGATTGTTTTCCACGAGGCGTTGTTCGGCAGCCTCACGTTCGCCGACTTCCTTTCGCAACGCCTCGAGTTGACTGGCCAAGGCCGCATCGCGCCGACCAATCTCTTCGAGCATCGTGTTGAACGCACGCGCCAAGCCCGCGACTTCATTCGGGCCGTCCGGCATGACGCGTGCGGCATAGTCTTTGCCCGAGGTGACTTCATCGGCGATAGCTGCCAGTGAATGTAATGGGGTCGCAACCGCGCGCTGGAAACGCGCTCCGATCCACATGGCCAAAACCGCCGCCAGCGCGAAGCCGGAGATATAAATTAAAATCCAGACGGTGATCGTTCGATGAAGTTCGGCTGGATAGCGACTAATGAGCAGCAGCTGGCCGTAAGCCTCTCCTTTATAGTCTACGTTAACCAACACTGTGGAGAACCCGTCATACGATTTTACCTCTGATAGGGTAGTGGGCGTATTGCCACCGTAGGATACAAATGATTCTCCTGTTTTAGTATAAAGCGCCGCGGCGGTAATTGAGGGGTCGTTAACGAGCGACGACAGCAGATCGTGGGCTGCGTCGCGGTCATTAAAGGCGAGCGAAGCGGCGGCGTTGGACGCAATGATCCGACTGGTTGCCTGAAATGACTGGCTGAGTTTCGCCTTGAATTGGCTGATATGCGTGATGAGCAACACGCCGCCTATGGGTAATAATACGGCAAGGCCGATAAGAAAGGTGAACAGCATTACCTGACCTCGAATGGAGCGCGCCCGTGTCTTCATGGTGTTGCAGACGAGGTGTCAGGCGGGGCGACAACATTCACGATGCGTGCGATCGACAATAGCCGGGAGCTGAGCCGCAGTCCCACCTTCTCGGCCGATTGGGGAGCGATTTCAAAACGGAGGTTATTGTTCTCCGCATAGAAATTGATCATGCCCCCGTTTTGGAGAAATCCATCCTCTTGTGCGACGGTTAGCACGGGAGCGCCCCGGACGGCGTGAAGCCAGTCGATAGCCGCAAATGGTGACGCCTCTGTGTGCGGTGAAGTATGAATATAAATAAGCTGGCAGTCGGACGCATCAGCCGGAGCGGTCAGACGACGAACACGAATTTTGTGTCCTTGGAGGAGCTTGCCTTCAGTGATTTTCCACAGGTAGTCCTCAAGCTCACGATTACCCGCAATACCTATAATGAATGGGGCGTCCGCATTAGGCCCTCGGGATTGCCACTCCGTAAAGCGGATGAAGTTAATGAGGTAGGCCGCCTTGACGGCGTCCGCGGAAATAGGCGCAACGGCGGACTCGGCGTAAAGCAAAGGTTGGCACAGGCAGGTGCCAAGCACAGCCAAGCCAAAAAGCATTCGATAATGTATGAGCACGCCTGATTTCATTAGAAATCAAACGATGCACGTGCCACTACGGAGCCGGGGGCTGATTGGATCCGGCTTGTTGCATAGGTTGAGTCTGACCAACTGGTTCTGCTTATATTATAAATGGACAGGCTCAGGTCCCAACGACGCCACACATGAATTGCCCGCAACGTGAAGTTTTCCACCCAATAATCACCAAGCGAGGATCCGGCATTATCCAAGCGATCGCTCACATATTGAACCTCAAGAGATGCGCGCAGCCATTTTTCATAAACCGGAGCCGAAGCATTGAGCTTAAGGAGAGTGCGTGGTGCATCGACGATGTTGTGATTGGCGGCGTCATAGGACCGTTGAAGCGTTGCACTGCCGCGTAATTGGATATTCGATGGAAAATATGCCGATAGCCCGGTTTCAATACCTTGAGTAGTAATGGTATCAGTGTTGACCGCGTTGTCGGTGATGAGGTCCTTGGACTCGGTATAATAGAGGTGCGTATCAACCTGCCAAATAGGGTTGAACTTGTGGGACATCACGAATTCCCAGCTATCATTAGTCTCGGGCTTGAGGGCTGGATTTGGCAGCGGATTGCCTTCGGCTGCAGCTCGTTCTGCAACGTTTGGCACTCGAAAGGCCTGGCCATAAAGTAATTTAAAGTCCGTGCTTGGGGAGGCGTTCCAAATCAATCCCAAGCGAGGGGTAAGTCGCTCCTCGCCCGTGCTGTAAGTATCAAATCGAGCCCCAGTGGACATAAAGACTCCGCCTCCAAGGCTCCAGTCAAATTGAGTAAATGGACTGGTATAGCGGGAACTTGTGTCGGTTTTAGACGAGTTGGCCGGCACCACCAAGTCTTCGCGTCCAACCTTCTGAATAAAGTTTTCCTGATATTCCACGCCGGCGATCATTACATGCCCATTCCCAAACTCCTGCTGCCATCTCATCTCATAGTTTAGCGATAGCGCTTCGGAGTGGAGCTTCTGCTGGTCGAAACTGATAAAATAAGGGGAGAAAAGGGCGTCGTATGCGAGATAATCCAACGAAAGTGTAGATGTTAGCGTAGCGTCGGTGTTGGGGTGGCCGGTGGCGCGGGCGAGCAAGTAGCCGCGTTGATCGGTCGCGTGAGATGGATCCGTGAGATTAGTGCCATAGACTTGGGGCAGGACGTCTTTGAATCGGTTCACATACGCGCCTTCCAATTCGAGCCATTTCCACGAGGCGTTGGCGTAAACGCTTTGGTGATGCATGCTATCGCGGTCATGCGCATTTGTATCTGTCAGGCCGGTGGCATCACGCCAGCTTTGTGGCAGATCGAAATCAGTTTCACCACTGGACCACCATTCCGTGGCCGAAACTGTATATTCGATACCACTGGCGGTGCGATTGCCCATCGTTGCACGGCCTTTGACGCTAGGCTCCGAACCCAAGGCCAGCGAAGTCTGACCTCCATCAAAATCCCGACCTTTTTTCGGGATGATATTGATGGCGCCGTAAAACGCGCTGCTCCCATAAAGGGATGAACTGGGCCCATGGATGATTTCAATCCGATCCACCAGATCGAGATCCAAAATAAACTCGGTGCCTACCGAGCCCTGCTGGAAAATGGAGTCATTGATTCGGTGACCGTTAACGAGAACAAGCGTGCGCGAGTTGTAATCGTAGGGGCGGGTGAATCCGCGATTGCCTATATAATCGTAGAAGCGATCACTGTTTATGAAAAATCCGGGAGCACTGCGCAACGCATCGGCCACGGTAGTCCATCCGTAATTGCGAATATCTTCGGATGTGAACACCGTCACACTGGCCGGAGCGCGCTGGATGTTCTGCTCATATTTCGAGGCACCGGTGACGAACTCCACGGGAACTTGGGAGAGCTCTTCCAGTGAGATGTCTGCCAGCGTAGTGGACGTCTCGTTTGCCGATTTGGTGGGGTCGGCCCACAGCGGTAACCCCGAGAGGAGTGAGCCAATGATCCAGAATCGAGAAGGGAAATGCATCTTTTGTTAATGCTTGGGGTTTAAAACCAAAATGAATCGGAACTACGCGGGGGCATCGCATCCAACTTTCGACTTAAGTAGCGGGACAATGAAGGAGTTCAAGACTCCCGATGCCTTGCTAGGGGAAAATACTACGAATTCAGGGAGAATACCCCGGGCGGTTGTGCATGAAAAAGCCCCGGATTGCTCCGGGGCTTTTGTAGTTAAAACTGATGACGCAATTATTGCTTGAGGACGACGAGGTCAACGCGGCGATCCTTGGCCATGGTGGCTTCGTCGGCGTTCTCGACGGCGTCGAGGTCACCCTTGGAGAGGACTTCGAGCTTGTCGGCAGCGACTCCAGAGGTGGTCAGGTATTGCTTGGCGGCGTTGGCGCGACGATCACCGAGACCGAGGTTGTATTCAGCAGTGCCCTTCCAGTCGCAGTGGCCTTCGAGGAGGATGCGAGCAGTGGGATTCGCTGCGAGGTAGGCCTTGGCGGCTTCCAGCTTGGGACGCTCGGAGGCCTTGATGCCGGATTGGTCGAAGTCGAAGTAAACCGTGTCGCCCTTGAGGGTATCGCGATCGCCGTTAGCGAGATCGTTGGCTCCACGTGCACCAAGAGTGCTGTTCGGGTCGAGAACGGAACCATCGGTAAGGCCACCAACTCCAGCACCAGAAAGGCCGCCTTCAGGGCCAATTACAGTAGCGGAAGGATCGGGGCGGCGGGGTTTTTTGGAGCAACCGGTGAGTGCGACAACGGCGGCGATGAGAACGAAGCTGAGTTTCTTAGTGGAGAGGTTCATGTGGAACGTTAAAAGATACGACGTGATTTGACGTTATCGGTCATTCAAATTGGGTCGCAAGATATTTAACGCCACCTTTGCAAACCGTGTCATCTTCAAATTCCGCCGTATGCTTTCTCTTCGACAACGGCTCCTTGCGCGCGGAGTCGACGCTCAGCCTTCGACGAGTGGCTATGGCGCTGCACCTTCGGGCGGGAATGCGTGTTGAGGCGGTGTCGCTGTTACACTCCAGTAATGTTCCGGCGGAGGCATTGGGAGGCGAGCCCGCCCGGCTATTGGAGCCTGCTTTGATAGCCTTTTTTCAGGCATTTCCTGAAGGAGAAGCGGTGGTGTTGCCTTTGTTTTTCGGACCAAGTTCCGCCTTAATCGATTATGTGCCTGCGCGGTTGGCCAGCTTGCGGATGCGTTTCCCGCACGCGCGGGTGTGGCTCGCGTCTTGGTTGGTGGATCGCAGGGATGACGACACTCGGTTGGCGGAAATGTTGGCCGACCAAGTGCGAGCAACTGCACATGCGTGCAGCTGGAACCGACCAAAGGTGATATTGGTGGACCATGGTTCGCCACAAGCTGCGGTGACGGAAGTGCGTAATCATCTCGGGCAACAGTTGCGTTCGGCACTGAGGAATGAGATCGAGGCACTGACGGTGGCTTCGATGGAACGGAGGGAGGGCGAGGCATATGATTTCAACGAGCCATTGCTCGCGACGGCGTTGCGCACACCGCCGTTTGATCACGGTGAAGTGGTGGTGGCACTACAGTTTTTATCACCCGGCCGTCATGCGGGGCCGGGCGGGGACATCGCTACAATCTGCGCGACGGCTGAGGCGGGCCGGGCTGATCTACGCACCCAAATTACCGCACCGATTGCGGTGGATGCGCGGCTCGTCGAGTTGCTCGCAGAGCGGTTGGAGCAGGCCCGCAAGACGTGATCCGTCCAGTGGGTCTCCAGCGCCTCCAGCATCGGACCTGTCTAATCACGTAAGCCGAGGCAATGCAGAGCGGAACGGCGCTCTCTTCGGACTTAGACCGGCTTCTTGGGCTCAATCAAACCGACTTCGAGCGCATAACGAGTGAGGCTCGCGACATCGTGAAGGTTGAGCTTGCGCATCAGATTAGTGCGGTGGTTGTCCACCGTCTTCACGCTGATATCGAGCTTGGAGGCGATTTCCTTGGTGCTGTGGCTTTCGGCGACCAATTGAAGGATCTCACGTTCGCGGTCGGTAAGGAAATCTGCGGTCGTGCTCGACGCGGGGTTAGCCACGACATTGCGGAGCAGGGATGCAACGGCTGGACCGAAATAAGTGCCTCCGTTGGCAACGGTCTCGAGACCTTTTTTGAACTCGAACAGACCAGCGGTTTTCTCCACGAAACCATGGGCACCGGCCTCAAGCATTTCGCGAACGAGCACCGGGTTTTCATGGCCCGAAAACACCAGCACTCGAACGTTCTTCAATTGTTTGGTCAGTCGGCGAAGCAGATCGACACCGTTCAATCCAGGCAACTTGGCATCAAGAACCAGAAGGTCGGGTTTTACATCGAGACAGAGAGTGAGCGCGCTTTGGCCATCGCCACTTTCGCCGACCAGCTTGTAGTTGGGATCCAGTCGGAGAATCTCAACCAGCATTTCACGGATAGCGGTTTGATCTTCGATGATGACGAGTCTTTTCATGCAGGCTGGACGAGAATGAATAGGAAGTTAGTCGGCTAAAATCAGCCCCGACATCGACACACAACAAGACGGCCTCCATTCTGAAGCGATAACTTTTTGTAATCCCTCGTAGGTTTTCATGAAAAAACTCAGCCCCATGCCCACGATTAACTCCGTTTTTTTGTGCGTAATCGGCCTGTGTTTGTCAGGCCTCGCGGGATGTGCGGATGCCCCCGTCATCGCGGAAGCCAAGCCGGCCCCTGCGACTGATGTGGGCCGGCTGCAGGCTTGGCGCGACGCCGAGCAAGTGGCGGCCCGCGACGACGGGCGCGTGACGGTGATTGGCAGTGGTGAGTCCATGCGGCCCATCTACGGTGAAAATACCGTGCTGGTATTGAGCAAGATCGACTACGCGGATCTGAAACCGGGCATGCAGGTGGGCTACATCAATCAGAGTGGGCATCGTGTTGTTCACGTGTTGCTCGAACAGGATGTCCGCGGGTGGAAAGTGCAGGGACTGAACAACGACACGGTGGATCGTGAGCGGGTCACGCGCTACAATTTGATCGGTGTGGTCTATGCCTCCTTCGCTACAGACGAGACATTGAAGTAAACGGTCAGCCCTCCTAGTTCGTCGTTTCTCGTTTCGCCGGAGCGCACGTCTGCGGATTACCTCCTCGGCTGAAACACAAACACGTGAGTCAACGCGCTCTTATGATTAGCAGCGGATCGATTGCCGGAACGGGAAATGCCCTCACCGGGCCATGCCCTAATTCGCTAACTGGCCGGTGGTGGGTCGACCGGGATTCGAACCCGGAACCAACAACTTAAAAGGATGCTGCTCTACCATTGAGCTATCGACCCCCGAACCAGAAGAGGGCTTGAATTGATTTCCAGAGCAACGTTTGGCAAGCGTTTTTTCCCCGGAAGAATTCTTTGTCCGTTGACACTTCCGATTCGCCACCAACGTCTGGTGACGCGTGCCCCTTGCACTTGCCAATCCACCAGCCACATTGCCTGAGCCAACCCTACGGAAAAATTTGGGAACAATTCAAAAATACGCGCATCACACTTCCTCTGAACGTATGTCCACGAAAGCTCAGGAAGTCGCCTTGGATCGCTTGCTGGTTGACCGCTTCAAAGGCGGCGATGAAGCGGCCTTCAACGAAATGGTGAGTCGTTATTGGGATCGCATCTATGGAATGGTGCACCAACTCCTGCGCAATCAGCAGGACGCTGAAGAGGTAACTCAGGACGCCTTCATTCGCGCCCACCGTGCGCTCGCGAATTTTCGCGGCGAGTCGGCGTTCTCCACTTGGCTTTACCAGATCGCCACGAATCTCGCACGCAACCGCTACTGGTATTGGTGGCGTCGCAAGCGGGATAAGAGCGTGTCCTTCGATCAACCGGTCAGTGATGACAACCCCACGCCTTTGTCAGAGGTATTTTCCACTGAAATGGCCACGCCTGGGGACATCACCGTCACGCAGGAACTCGTCGATCATATCGCGGTCGGGATGGAAAAGATCAGCGCGAAACACCGCGAAGTTTTGATTTTGAGAAACGTTAAAAACATGGCTTACGAGGAAATCGCCGAGGTGCTGAACATCTCTGTTGGCACGGTAAAAAGCCGCATCGCCCGCGCCCGCGAGAGCCTGCGTGACGCCATCGGAAAGGATTTCAAGTGAACGACCATCGCTTCATCGAACTGCTCAACCTCTACGTTGACGAACAGATCGGGCCTGACGAAGCCGCCGAGCTGGAGGCCGAAGTTTTACGTCATCCGGCCCGCCGCCGCACTTACGACCAATACTGTCGCCTGCAACGCGGCTGTTGCATGCTCGTGGATAGTGCTCGTTCGCATGCGCCGGCTTCGCACGGATTCGTGCGTTCTTTGCGCGAAGCGGAACGCAAGATCGCCGCGTCCCGGCGCCCGGCGTGGCGCACTGCCTATACCGGCATGTATGGCACAGCGGCACTCGCGGCCTGTGTTGCCATGGTCCTCATGGTTAATCGCCCAGCTTCGGTGCATGAAGGCACGGTTGATAGCCTCGCGGAGGCCGGGCGGCCTGTAGTGGTCGAAACCCCCGCTCCTGCAGTCGCAGTCGCCATGGTTCAACCGCCCGTTACGGTATCATCCTCCTTTGATATGCAGCCGGCGCTCGCTGCTACCGGACTCGGCGTAGTGCGTAATGCACGTGAGGCGGAGATTGCCGCGAATGATCGCGAGGCGCTGGAGTGGATGCAGCGGGTCGAATTACTGCCGACCCAGCGGGTGATCGTGGATGATCAGACCTTTGAAGCCCGAGCAACCTTGCAGCCCGACAATCGGGTGTTCCGTAGTCGCCATTCCATTCAGGGAAACGCGGAGTTCACGGCGTTTCAGTTCCAGCGCTGACAGGTATGGTGGCACCTTTTTAGATCAGTAAGCCCGTGGATAGAACCCACGGGCTTTTTTTGGTGACAGTCGGCGAGCAGCGGACAACCGGTATCGTAACTATCGATGGGGTTAACGGGCGGACTGGCCGACGGACAGTGCGCTGAGTGGTGCGACGAGTCGCCGGTGAGGCGGCTTCGTCCATGCTCGGTTAATTTATGAGCCGAGGGCTTTTTTGATGAGCTGCTCAGTTGTGGCCTTCGGGCCAAGCGCGAGTGTTGCACGGCGGATGGCTTCGTCGGCATCGGCGGTCTTGTAACCCAGCGCAGTGAGCGCGAGCACCGCGTCGCGCATTTTGTTGTCGGAGGGAGCGGAGATCGAGCCGTCCTCGGTGCTACTGGCGGACAAAACCGTTGCGGCCGATCCAGTCGCGCCGACTTTGGCACGAAGCTCGATTACGAGGCGTTCGGCGGTTTTCTTGCCGATGCCGGGGCATTTCGCGAGCGTGGCGATGTCGCCGCTGCCAATCGCGCTTTGCAGCGAGGGCAGGGAGAGCTTGCTCATGATGGTGAGCGCCATCTTTGGGCCGACGCCGGTGACATGCTCGATCATTAGACGGAAAAAGTCGCGCTCCGCCGGCGTGGCGAAGCCGTAAAGCGTCTGTGAGTCTTCGCGATAAATCACCAGCGTGTGAAGCTTCACGGTCGAGCCAGTGACGGGGAGTTTCTCCGCCGTGGTCACGGGGATATTCACTTCGTAGCCGAGCCCGTTGAGCTCAATAATCGCGTGCAACGGAGTCGCCGCAGTGAGCAGGCCTTGGATGGAAGTGATCATACGAAAATAAAGAAAGGCAGGCTGGAATCACCGCTGACGCTTGCGGCTAGGAGAGCGCCAGCGGTGATAATTGGGTGATCAGCGCAGGCCGAGCACGTCCTGCATGTCGTAGACTCCAGCCGGACGGCCGATGACCCATTGGGCGGCACGAATCGAACCACGGGCAAAGATGCCGCGATCGGAGGCTTTGTGCGTCAGCTCGATGCGTTCGCCGAGTGCGGCAAACATCACGGTGTGATCGCCAACCACGTCACCACCGCGCAAGGCATGAATGCCAACTTCGGTGGAGGTGCGTTCGCCGGTAATGCCTTCGCGGCCGTGACGCAGTGCGTCGGCGGTGAGTTTGCGTTCCTCCAAGATGATCTCAAGGAGGCGCGCGGCGGTGCCGCTGGGCGCATCTTTTTTGAAGCGATGATGCATCTCAACGACCTCGGCATCGTAATCGGACCCGAGGACAGACGCGGCACGACGGGTGAGGGCGAAAAGCAAATTCACGCCCACCGAGTAGTTGCCCGACCAGACACATGGGATCTTGGCGGCTTCGGCGAGGAGGTGCTTTTTCTCATCGGCCGCGTGGCCGGTCGTGCCAACCACGAGCGGCTTGTTGTGCACCACGGCCAAGCGCACGACCTCGGAGGAGATCTTGTGCGAGCTGAAATCGATGATGACATCGCTTTGGGCGATGCCGGCGGAGATGTCGTCGCCCGAGTCAATGGCAGCGGCGATGGTCGCGCCTGCCTCGATGGCGGCGGCGGTGATGGCCTGGCCCATGCGGCCGCGGGCTCCGATAAGAGCGATACGAAGCGACATGGGATTACTTGCCGAGGGACTTGAGGACGGCGAGGAGCGTCTGCTCGCTGGCTTTGGTGAGCTCGGAGAGCGGTTCGCGCACGATGTCGGTGCGAATGATGCCGGCCCGGGCGAGCGCGTATTTCACCGGCACGGGATTCGGCTCGATGAAGAGCGTCTTGAAGATCGGATAGAGTTTGCGGTGGAGCTTGGTGGCCTTGGGCAAATCGCCAGCGAGGCCGGTATTTACGAGCTGCACGACTTCCTTCGCGAAGAGATTGGATGCGACGCTAATCACGCCTTCGGCGCCTACCGAGATAAAGGGCAGGGTCAGGCTGTCGTCGCCGCTGAGGACCGTGATGTCCTTGCCCAGCGCGTTCTTGATCTGATCCACGCGATCGATGGAGCCGCCCGCTTCCTTGATGTAACGGACGTGCGGATACTTTGCGCGCAGGCGCTCGATGACCGGCACGCCGATCTCGATACCGCAACGGCCGGGGATGGAGTAGAGGATGACAGGCTTGTCGGTGGCCTCGGCGACGGCGGCGAAGTAGCGATAAACGCCTTCTTGGGAGGGCTTGTTGTAATAGGGCGCGACGACGAGCACGGCGTCGGAGCCGGCCTCAGTGGCGAGGGTGGTGAGTTCAACGGCCTCCTTGGTGGAGTTGGAACCCGTGCCGGCGATCACGGGCACGCGACCGCGGGTGGCCTCAATGACGGCGCGCACGACGTCGAGGTGTTCTTCGTGGGAAAGAGTAGGGGACTCGCCAGTCGTGCCGACGGGGACGAGGCCGTTGATGCCGGACTTGATCTGAAACTCCACGAGTTTGCGCAGATCGTCATAGGCGACGGACTGATCTTTTTGGAAGGGGGTCACGAGCGCTGTGATCGTGCCGGTAAGAGGACGGAGTTTCATGGCTGGTTTACGGAAGATACCTTGCACAGCAGAGCACCCCACTTTACCAAATCCGCAACGTTTTTCATCCACCCCTACTTGCATGTCGCAGACCACTGAAATTTTTAACGACTTGCTCAAATTGGCCGTGGAAAGCGGCGCGAGCGATATCGTGATCAAGTCCAACAAGCCCGGCTATGTGCGCCTCTCGGGGCGTTTGAAGCCGGTGGATATGGACCCGATTTCCGCGGACGAAGTGCGTGAGTTTGTGGATACGCATGTGCCTCGCGTCTTCAAAGAGCGCTGGGAAGACGAAGGGCAGGTGGACTTCGCGTATTCAGCCGAAGGCATCGGTCGTTTCCGCGTGAACGGGTTCCATCAACGCGGCACGGCGAGCATCGTCATGCGTCATATTAAGAGCCGCGTGCCGACGTTCGCCAACCTCGGGCTCAACCCCGAGCCGCTGCTCAACCTCGCGAAAGCCAAAGATGGCATCGTGCTGGTGTGTGGCGCAACCGGCTCCGGCAAGAGTTCGACCATGGCCGCCATGCTCGGCTGGATTAACGAGAACGCCGACAAGCACATCGTCACGCTGGAGGACCCGATCGAGTTTACTTTCCAAGATGACAAGTCGGTGTTCCAGCAGCGCGAAATCGGCCTCGACGTGCCGACCTTCGAATTGGCGATCAAGTCGGTGCTGCGCCAAAACCCTGACATCATCCTGATCGGCGAAATGCGTGATCGCGAAACGTTCGAGACCGCGATTTCGGCGGCCGAGACCGGCCACTTGGTATTCTCGACGATGCACGCCGCCACCGTGGCGCAGTCACTCACGCGCCTATTCGAGTTTTTCCCGCCCGAGCAGCAAATTCAGGCACGCCGACAAGTCGCCGGTTCGCTGCGCGGCTTTATCTGTCAAAAACTGGTGCCCATGATGGAGGGCGGTGGACGCGTCCCGGCAAACGAGATTCTCAGTGCCGATAGCGTGATCAAAACCCTGATTCTCGAAGGCCAGTTCGAGAAGATCCAAGGTCTGCTTGAGAGCGGCACCGACTCGGCGAGTTTTTCATTTAATCGCGATCTCTACCGCCTTGTTAAGGCCGGCACGGTCAGCAAGGCGGAGGCGCTGCGTTTCTCGCCGAACCCGCAGGCGTTGGAGATGAACCTCAAGGGCATCTTCTTTAAAACGTAAGCTGTTTAGCACCGGTTCAGCGCCGGGGCGGACACGCTCGGGGCGCGCTTCAAGCGCGTTCGAGCGTGTCGGGAGGTGTTCAGGATGCCTCGCGTTCAGCTCGGAATGACACGCTCTCGTTCGTGCGGATCGTGTTGGTGGGATTTCGGGCTTGGTTTCGATGGGGTCGGGCTTTAGCCGTGAACCTTTCCAAACATGGCTACCGCACTTATTTTCTCCGGACAAGGCGCCCAAAAAGTCGGCATGGGCAAGTCGCTCTACGAAAACTCCGCCACGGCGCGTGCTCTCTACGACGAGGCCAATCGCGTGCTCGGTTGGGATCTCGCGAAGATCTGCTTCGAAGGACCCGAAGATGAGCTTACTCAGACAAAAGTCTGCCAACCTGCGCTCTTCGTCCACGGGCTTGCATTGCACGCCATCCTGAAAGAGCAGGGGAAGCTCGACGGTGTGAAGTTCGCCTTTGGCCTCAGCTTGGGCGAGGTGACTGCGTTGACCGCAGCGGGCGTGTTTGATTTTGCCACGGGTCTGAAGGTCGTCGCTGAACGCGGCCGCCTCATGCAGGTTGCCTGTGAGCAAACCACCGGTGGTATGGCGGCGATTTTGGGCGAAGAACGCTCCACGATTTACGACCTGTGCGCCGCGTTTGATATCGAGGCCGCCAATTTCAACGCGCCTGGCCAGATCATCGTTTCTGGCGATCAAGCCAAGGTGGACGCCGCTGTCGCTGCCGCCAAAGACCGGGGTATCAAAAAGGTGATCCCGCTCAAGGTCGCCGGCGCTTACCACAGCCGCCTCATGGAACCGGCCCGCGCTGCGTTCGCCACCTTCCTCGAAGGCATTCCCTTTAACGCTCCGCAGCTCACTGTTTTCACCAACACGACCGGTCAAGCCGTGAGCGAGCCAGCGGCCATTCGCGAGGCGCTGGTTAAGCAGATTGTCTCGTCTGTTCTCTGGGAAGATTGCATGCGCTCGGCCGTCGCTGCCGGCGTGACTTCGTTCCTCGAACTCGGACCGGGCGGCGTGCTCGCAGGCCTGGCCAAGCGCACGGACAAGGCTTGGACCGTTAAGAGCCTCGCTGAGTTTGCCGATTTGGGGGCTTGAACGCCGCGAGGGACGCCCACACGGTGTCCCTTTACACAATTCAACCGCATCGCAGCCCTGCACGGGTAGGGCTGCCCAGTTCGCTCGCATGGACGTCTCCCTCACTCGTAATTTCTGCATCATCGCCCACGTCGACCACGGCAAAACGACGCTTTCCGACCGCCTCTTGGAATACACCAACACGGTCACGCAACGCGTGCTCACCGCGCAGCACCTCGACTCGATGGACCTTGAGAAGGAGCGCGGCATCACCATCAAGAGCCACCCGGTGACCATGGCCTACCCGGCCAAGGACGGGATGACTTACAAGATCAACCTCATGGACACGCCCGGCCACGTGGACTTCGCCTACGAAGTTTCGCGTTCGCTCGCCGCGTGCGAAGGTGCCGTCCTCTTGATCGACGCCGCCCAAGGCGTCGAAGCGCAGACCGTGGCCAACGCGCACCTTGCGACCGCCCAAGGGCTGAAAATCATCCCGGTCATCAACAAGATCGACCTGCCCTCGGCCAATCTGGATCTCTGCATTACGCAGCTCGAAGACATCCTCATGATCCCTGGGGAGGAAGCGATTCTCGCCAGCGGCAAATCGGGCATCGGCATTCAAGACATCCTTGAGGCCGTGGTCGCCCGCATTCCTCCGCCGCGCTGGTCGCACCATGCGGCCACGCGCGCATTGGTGTTCGATTCCCTCTACGACAGCTACCGCGGCGTCATTACCTACGCCCGCGTGTTCTCCGGCGCCGTGAAGGCTGGCGACCAGATGCTCCTGATGAGCAATAATCAGAAGTCGGAAATCAAGGAAGTCGGCGTGTTCACTCCGCAGATGACCAAGGTCGATATCCTCGGTGCTGGCGACGTGGGCTACGTTATTTCCAACATCAAGGACACGTCCGAGATCAAGATCGGTGATACGCTCACGCTGGCCAAAAACCCCGCCACGGAGATGCTGCCGGGCTACAAGGAAGTTCGTCCGATGGTGTTCTGCGGTCTGTATCCGCTCGAATCCAACGACTACGAAAAGCTCAAGGCCGCGCTGGGCCGCCTGCGTCTGAACGACGCCGCCTTCCTCTATTCCTCGGAAAGCTCCCTCGCCCTCGGCTTCGGCTTCCGCTGCGGCTTCCTCGGATTGCTGCACATGGAGATCATCCAGGAACGCATCCGCCGTGAGCACGACGTGGAGATCATCTCCACGTATCCGAGCGTCGTATACCATGTGAAGCCCCACAGCCGCGACGAGATCGACGTGGATAATCCCGTCAATCTGCCCGACCCCGGCACGATCGAGTATATCAGCGAACCGACGATCAAGGCATCCATTCACATTCCCAACGAATCCATGGGCGACATCCTCGCGCTCATTATGGAAAAGCGCGGTATCTGTGATCACACCGACACGCTCGACGGCAACCGCGTCATGCTCAGCTGCGTGCTTCCGCTCAACGAGATCCTCGTCGATTTCAACGACCGCCTGAAATCCGTGACTCACGGCTACGGTTCGATGGATTACGAGCTCGGCGACTACCAGCAGTCCGACCTCGTGAAGATGGACATCATGATTAACGGCGACCCCGTTGACGCGTTCTCCAGCATCGTCCATCGCGACAAAGCCGAGGGCAAAGGCCGCGTGCTCTGCGAAAAGCTTGCCGAGATCATCCCGCCGCAAATGTTCAAGGTCGCCATCCAGGCGGCTATCGGTGGTAAAATCATTGCCCGCGATAACGTGAAGGAAATGCGCAAGGACGTGACCGCAAAGTGCTACGGCGGTGACATCTCCCGTAAGCGCAAGCTCCTCGATAAACAGAAAGAGGGCAAAAAGAAGATGAAGATGATCGGTAAGGTGAACATCCCGCCGGACACGTTCATCCAGATCCTCAAGAACTAAAGTGTAGGAGCCTGCTTGCAGGCGATTTCCGGACCCCAGCGAACTTCCTTTTCAAACCATCGCCTGCCAGCAGGCCTACATTTCCCATCCATGTTTTTCGGGCTCTTCTCCTCGGTTGAATCGAAAATGCGCGACACGGCCGGCAACTGGTTGGAGTTGGCTGAAAAGGTGTATCATTATCGTCGTGACGTCCTCACCGACGCCCAGCTCACCGCGCTTCAGCAGGCAACCAGTTCGCTGCGTCGTCGGCTCCAGGAGAAGAGTGACGCCAGCAAACTGAAGCTCGATATCGAGGCGCTTGAAAGCGTGCTGCGCAAGACAGGCGGCACGCATTATCCGAAGTCGGGATGGATGGAGAACGTGGAGTTTTTCCTCGTCGCCGCCATCGTGATTCTCGGCGTGCGTATGTATTTCGTGCAGCCGTTCAAGATCCCGACCAACTCGATGTGGCCGAGCTACAATGGCATGACGCCCGAGGTGTTTACGTCGAAGGCCGACGAGCCGAATCCAGCGGGCAGGGCACTTCGCCTCCTGGCCATGGGCGCTCGTCCGCGCACGATGGATGCTCCGGTGGACGGCGAGATCTCGATTCCGGTCGTCGGATACGGTGACAGGGTGGGCGTCCCATCGCATGAAGTGAACGGACGCGATTGGGTTATCTTTCCGGCCAAGCACAAAGAATACACGTTTTACGTTGATGGTAAGCCGACCTCGGTGACGGTGCCGAAGGACTTCGATTTCGAATGGGTGGTGCGCGACGCCTTCCTCCCGAAGCTGAGTTCCAGCGGTGAGCCGAGTGGCGTGGACCTCGCCAACTACATCAAGGCGAACCCGCATCTGCTCACGCGAACCGCGAGCGGAATGGTTCTCTGGAATACAGGTAAGCGAGTGCATGCCGGCGAACGCGTTTTATCGTTCGATATTCTCACGGGCGACCAGCTCTTCGTGGATCGCGTGAGCTACCATTTTGTGAAGCCCAAGGTTGGCGACGGCTTCGTTTTCCGCACTGACCACATCGATAGCCCCTACATGCGAGACGCGGCGGGCCGTCAGTTGGAGCAATATTACATCAAACGCCTAGCCGGCACGCCGGGCGACCTGCTGGAGATCCGCGAGCCCGTTCTTTATCGCAACGGCGCGCCCATTACCGGCTCGAAGGCGTATAACCTCAACGCGACGCGCCAAGCGAGATACTCGGGCTATCGGGCCGGTGGACTGCTGCCTCCGGGGCAGACTTACACGGTGCCGCCTGACTCGTATATCGCGCTGGGCGACAACTCGGCGAACAGCCAAGACAGCCGTTACTGGGGAACGGTGCCTGCCAAGGACGTGGTAGGGCGCCCGCTGTTCATTTATTATCCGTTCACGAAACGCTGGGGCGTCGCCCCGTAGGGTCGCCCCTTGCGGGCGGACCTCTGTGTCAGGGGACCTCCGATAATGCTTCCGCGTGACCAAGCTCGGCCAGCGAGAATTCCCCGGTCCGCCCATACGGAAACATCCCCATGAGATCAGCGCGGTTCCTGATTGTAGCGCGTCACGACAGCGACTTACTGACCGCCAGTCTCCTCGGTTCGGTTCGTCGGTTACTGGTGTTTATCGCACAATAAACATTATGTCTAATCAGCGAATTGGAGGAACCGAGGTTGATGCACATTACCTGTCCTCACCGACTCCTCTCTTCAACTGGCTTCAAAAGCGCTCCGCTGGCGTTCTCCTGCATCCCACCTGCCTGCCTAACGACCAAGGCGTTGGCGTGCTCGATGGCGCGGTCGATCAGTTCCTTGAGTTCCTGAAGGACTCCGGCACTCGCCAATGGCAGATCTGCCCGCTTGGGCCGACTGGCTACGGCGACTCGCCCTATCAGTGTTTCTCCTCGTTCGCGGGCAATCCTTACCTGATCGACCTGCATCCGCTCGTTAACTGTGGGCTGCTGACCAACGCCGATCTCGATAACGTCCGCCAACTGCCGCGCGACCACGTCGATTATGGCTGGCTCTACGTCACCAAGCTCCCGCTGCTGTTTCGGGCTTATGACACGTTTGCGGCCAGCCGCAGTTCGGTGAAACTCCCCTACGGTGATTTCGCTGCCTTCAGAACCTCGCAAAGTTCCTGGATCGAGTCCTACGCGCTCTTCCTTGCGATCAAAGATTATTTCCACGGCGCACCGTGGTGGGAATGGCCCGCGGACGTCCGCTTCTTTGCCCAGGCCAAAAAGAGCGCCCTCGCCAAAACCCTCGCCGACCGCGTCGAGGCCCACGCGTTTTTCCAATATCTCTTCTTTGGCCAATGGAGCCGTGTGCGCGCCAAAGCGGCCTCGCTCGGTCTGGAGATCATCGGTGACGCTCCCATCTTCGTGGCGCGCGACAGCGCCGATGTCTGGGCCTCTCCCCAGTTGTTTCAGGTCGATCAGAAATCCGGCACTCCGCTCGCCGTGGCGGGCGTGCCTCCCGACTATTTCTCCGCCGACGGCCAGCTCTGGGGCAATCCGCTCTACAACTGGGAGGCTCACGCCGCCGAAGGCTACGCGTGGTGGATTTCCCGCCTCAAAGCCAACTTCGCCCTCTGTGACATCGTGCGCATCGACCATTTCCGTGCGTTCGACACCTATTGGTCGATTCCCGCCAACGCCACGACGGCCAAATACGGAGAATGGAAAAAAGGCCCGGGTCTTCCCTTCTTCGAAGCAATCAAGTCCGCCCTGCCCAATGCCCGCCTGATCGCGGAAGATCTCGGTGACTTGTTTCCGTCTGTCCACGAGTTGCGCAACGCCACCGGGCTTCCCGGCATGGCCATCCTGCAATTCGCCTTTGGTGGCGAAGCCAGCAACCTCTACCTGCCCCATAACCTCGTTGCCAACGGCGTCGTGTATCCGGGAACACACGACAATGACACCACCTTGGGCTGGTATCGCGCGGCCTCCGAAAAAGAGCGTGATCACGTGCGCCGCTACCTCCGTATCAGCGGCGACGAGATTGGCTGGGACTTGATCCGCTCGGCCTATTCATCGGTGAGCGCCCTCGCCGTCATTCCCATGCAGGACTTCTTCAGCCTAGGCTCCGAGGGACGCTTCAACACCCCGGGCGAAGCATCCGGCAACTGGCAATGGCGCTACAACGAGCACCAGCTGCGTCAGCTTCACCAAGAAGGCGGTGCCGCCTACCTCCGAGAACTGGCGACGCTCTACGGGCGTTTCTAGGCTCCAAATAAAACCGTGGCCGCAGCCAAGTGATATGGGCGTCTCGCCCAATACTGTTCACTTTGCACCGAGCGCAAGGGAGCGGCGACGTCCTCGTCGCCGGAGTATGGGCGACAGGAATACCGCCCCCGGGGAGCGGCGGCATTCTTGCCGCCGAAGTCGGCGACGGGGACGTCGCCGCTCCTCCGGAATCCGGAGCTAAAGCAACAGAACAGTATTGGGCGAGACGCCCGTGCCACGTCGGACCGCTCGGATAAAATGGCTACAACAAAGCGGCACAGGTTTTCTCCTGTGCCGCTTTCGTTTCACGACCGCAGAAACTGCGTGATCCTCGGGATCGCCTCGGTATTGGCGTCCGCCAGCACGTAGTGGCCCGCGTCTTCGAGATAATACGCCTGTGCTTCGGGCAGGCGTTTCTTCCACTCCGCGTAGAAGTGGTCGTTGAAGCAGAAATCGCGTCCACCCCAGACGATCAACGCCGGGTTCTGCTTCAAATGTTTCAAACCCGCGGCCGTGTCCGTGAGCGTGCGCCACGTCGGATGCGACGGGATCATCGGAATGTCCTTCACAAACGCGTCCACTGCGACGCGGTTGTCCCACGAATCATACGGCAACAGGAAGCCGCGCTTTTCGTCTGCCGTGAGCTTGCGGCGATGCATCGACATCCACACGGCGGGACCAGCGAAACCGTTCAGACCGCGCACCAGCGCCGTCCCGGGAAACTTGGTTTTGCAGAGGCCGATGCGACGCGGAATGTGCGGCGAGGGAAACGCGCCCGTATTCAAGACGACGAGCTTGCCGATGCGCTGCGGATAACGCGCCGCGTAGCCGAAGCCGATCGCCCCACCCCAGTCGTGAACGACCAGGTGAATGCGTTTCACGCCCAGATGCGTGATGAGCGCATCCACGTCGCCGATACGCGATTCCAGCGTGTAGGGATAGTCCTGCGGCTTTTCCGACAAGCCCATGCCGATGTGGTCGGGAACGATACAGCGCATGTGCGGGGCGACGGCCTGCACGAGTTCTCGATAATAGAACGACCACGTCGGGTTGCCGTGCAACATGAGCACCGCCTCGTCGCTGTCGCCACCTTCATCGAGGAAGCTCATGCGCGCACCGCGCGGCGTCGCGAAGGTTTTCGGCGTGAACGGATAAAGCGGTTTAAGCCAGTCAGGGATCGTGGTCATGCGGAGGTTCGGACGGTGGCACGGGCGTCTCGCCCGTGGGGTTGGCGGACATGGGCGGGACGCCCATGCCACTTCACGATGGGAATTACCATTCGAGTGCGAGCATCAGACAATTGAGTCCGCTGCCGATGCCGAGCAGCGCGACCTTGGTTCCCTCGCGGACTGCGCCCGCTTCAATAGCTTTGGCGAGTGTTGCGGGCAACGCCACCGAGCCGGTGTTCCCGAGGGTTTCAAACGTGGAGAAATCCTTGGCGAGATCGAGGCCGAGAGCCTCGTAGAGTTTACGGCGATGCGTGCTACCCACCTGATGGCAGATGAACCGGTCGGCAGTCGTCGCGTTGTAGCCCGTCTCTGCGGTGAACGCATCCCAGGTGTCACGTGCCAGCGTGAGACCCGCGTTGAGCAGCGCTTCGCTGTCGGTCTGCATGGCCAACGCTTCGGCACCATGAGTGTCGCCTTGGCAAAGCTCACTGTGCTCCGTGGCGGCGCGAGCGATGCCGCCGAGCAAACGATGCGGACGCGCTCCGGCCGGCAGCATCGACTCGTGGCAAACCACCGCGCCCACCGCACCCGAGCCGATGGTGAGATTGGCGAAGAAGGGCTTGATGCCATTCCGATCAAGCGGCGCCTCCAGCAGCGTCTTCAGCGTTTGCTGAACCAGCGGACCGCCATTTTCGCCGGAAACGACGAGGGCGCATTTGATCTGTCCGCTTTCAATCAGGCCTGCCGCAACGGTGAGCGCGTTGAGAAAGCCGAGGCAGGCGTTCGATACGTCGAAGATTTGCGCGGATGCGGGCAGGCCGATCTTGCGATGCGCGAACGACGCCGTGGCCGGCTCCATCATATCGCGGCACACCGCGCTGTGGATAAAGAGCTGAACCTGCTCAGCTCGCAGCCCAGACTTGGCGAGCGCGGCTTTGCCGGCTGCGGCGCTCGCATCCGACGGGCGCGTGCCGACGGGCCACACGCGGCGCTCGCGGATGCCTGTCATGAGTTCGAGGCGGCCGAAGGGAAGCTTCAGGCGTTCGTAGAGCGGACGCAGCGTCTCTTCCACCTGCGTGGTGGTGAGGACGTCGTCAGGCAGCGCGACGGCCAGCGACTCGATGCAAGTGTGGGCGAAACGCATCAGGCTTTCGTTGATGGCTCCATGCGCATGGAAAGACGCACGATTTCCTTATCGAAGAAATTGCTGCCCAAACCAGCGTCCACCGTGACGGTCGCGGCATTGATTCCACTGCTGCGCTCGCTGAGCAGGAACACCGTGGTGTTGGCGACCTCCTGCGTGCTGAGGTTGCGCTTACGAAAAGTGAGTTTCTCCGCGTAAAGGTAGCTCTCCAAATACCCGGGGATACCCGCCGAGGCGCTGGTCTTGAGCGGACCTGAACCGACCACGTTAAAGCGCACTTCGCTGTGATCGCTGAATGACTTCGCGAGGAAGCGCGATGCCGAGTCGAGCGCGGCTTTGATCGGGCCCATGTAGCCGTAATTGTCCGGCGTGACCTGAAGCGACGAGATACCGATGGTCACCACCGACGCGTTTTTAACGAGGAGCGGCTTGAAAGCGTTGGCGACTTCAACGAGCGAAAAAGCCGACACCGCCGTCGCCTGCAGAAAGTCGGCGCGTTTGGTTTCATGGAACGGCTTAAACCCTTCGCTGTAGTTGGCGAAGGCGATCGAGTGAACGATACCGTGAATCTCCGAGTAGCCGGACGCCTTAATCTCCGCAGCGAGCAACGCGGCCGCGCCCTCCGCCTCGACGTCGCAGATGAACACCGGTTTCCCCGCGAGCGTAGCCTCAAGCGTCGCTTTGCGAGCGGGTGAACGCACGCTGTAGAGAACGGTCGCCCCCTGCTCTTCCAGCGTCTTGGCGGTGAACCAAGCGACGCTCTTTTTATTGGCAACGCCAAGGACAACGAAGGTCTTGCCGGTGAGATTAAGGAAGTCAGGCATATGCTTTTCCGCGGATTACACGAATTGACGCGGATTTCGGAAAGAACCAATAGGCGAGGATCGAGGTATTTATCCGCGGTTATCTGCGTTATCCGCGGAAACTCATTGCTGAGCCTGCTGCTGCTGGCCCTCGGGGGTTTTCCACGCGACGGCGAAGTCCACCGTGAGCACGCGGGTGCCATCGGCTTTCTTGATCGCGCCGACCATCATGGTGAAGCCGCCGACGACTTCCTTCTTCTTCACCTCAATGACGATCTGGTCGCCGGGATAAATCGGGTTACGGAAACGCACGTCGTTGATCTTCGCGAGCAACGGCACGCCCTCACCCGGCTTGGCGCCCGCCGCCAGAGCCTGACGAGCCATGAACAGCGCGCCAGTTTGGAAGACCGCTTCGCACAACAACACGCCAGGCGTGATGGGCGCGTTGGGATAGTGGCCCTTATAGAAATCTTCCTCCGCGCGCCAAGTGCGGCGAGCAGTGAGGCTGTCAGTGGTTTCGGCGACGATTTCGTCGACGAAAAGGAAAGGAGGCCGGTGAGGGATGAGGTCGGTGACGGCTGGAAACATGCGAACGTAAAAGACACCGCGCCCTCCCCTCGCCTGCAAGGTCGGAATCAACGTCTCAATTGAGCGTCGTCCTGACGTTTACGCGCCCACGGGTCGCCCGCGAATACGGGCAGGTCTCATGCGCGAGGGCGATGATGTGCCGGGCCTTGTCTTCGTCCACGCCGGGCAAGGTCACGCTCAACTCCACGTCAAAGGGCCGTTCTTCGTCAGATTGCAGGAGCACGCGGGCAATCACTGTCGTGCCATGGACGTTAACAGCGGTCTGCTCCGCGTGATGCAGGACCGCGCTATGGAAACAGGCCGCCCACGCCGCCCCGAAAAGATGCTCCGGAGTCAGCCCTTGGGCAGTGCCATCGGACGGGGTGAGCTGAAGGTTAAAACCCGGTTCGGCAGTTTCGACCGTGCCGGTGCGTCCGCCTTGCGAAATAGTCTCTGCGATGGTTGTGGTGAGAGTTTTCATGATTTGAAGGGGTTGGTAATTCCGCGTGGGAACACCTGTCCCAGCGACCCCAGACGGGTAACCTGCCGCCCCGTTTGGTTCCCCCAAATATGCGTGGTATGGCGTGGCCCGGGTATGAAGTGGCACGGGCATCTTGCCCGTGGGATTGAAGACATGGGCGAGACACCAATACCCGGAACGAAGGGAGCGGCGACGTCCTCGTCGCCGGGGGCTGGGCGGCAGGAATGCCGCCCCTCCGGGGGAGCGGCGGCATTCCTGCCGCCGAAGTCGGCGACGGGGACGTCGCCGCTCCTTACTGCACGTCTGTTTTTCTTCAGTGAACAGTATTGGGCGAGACACCCATGCCACCTCACTGCCTAATCCAAAGCCGTCATAACCCCGTTCAGATCAGTCGAAATATCTTCCCGGTTGGCCTTCAGGTTGCAGGCGAGCGCAGCGCCTTCCCCGGAAACCACCGGGCGATAATCCAGCCCCTTCATCGCGGCCAGTCGCCAAAAACACGGGTTAACGTAAGCACGATTAAACAGCTCCACCACCCGCGTGCCCGGCTGGCAAAACGCCAGATTAGCCAACCCCGCCCCATGCGGGGCCACGATCACCTTCGCCTGAGCGAAGGCGTTGATCTGCTCCGTCCACGACAGCTCTTCCGTGCGGACTTTCCTGAAGCCGCGAGCCTCCAAGTGGCGCCATAGTTCCGCCTCGTTCGTCACCCGACGTCGGCCCGCGTTTTCGCGGGTGATGTAGAGGCACTCCCCCTGCCCTGCGCCTCGTTCGCACAGCGGCTCGGTGAACTCGGTCAGCAAACGAAGCACCTGCGGAGTCGGGCAACCAGACCGGCCAACCAAGCTCGGGATGATCAACTGTTCGCACTCGAAGTGTGAATACCGCTTCGCCTCCAGCACTCGCTCCGAGAATCGCCCGAGCGCGAACGCCTCACGAATGAACGGCGCATCGGTGTGGGCGATCAGGTTTTCGGTCGTCTGCCCGCTGCGAGCCAACAGGAGCAGGCGTGGCAGCTCTTCGAGGAGCCAGTGACAATACCCCGAACCCAACGTGACCGCGACCACCGCGATCTCACCGGGCACGAAGATCGGCGGCCGGATCTTGGCGTAGGATCGCAGCCAGTGGTCCTCAAACGGTTTCCCGAAATCCTCCGAAACATCGCGTGCCACAGAGCGCCCGTCGGGAGCGAGCACCACGCCCGGTCCGAAGACACGCCCGCCGGGCAAGCGCGCGATAAAGTCGGGCTCCAGATCGACCGTGGCGAACTGCGCTAAAAACGCCCCCACCTCGGCGGACGCTTGTGCAGGCAGCGGATAATCGACCCGCTCCGTGCGCATCGGCAGCGTAATAAGAGGGCAAAGGTCTGCCTCGGGGCGTGGCACGGGCATCTTGCCCGTGGGCGGAGCGTGTATCGTGTCCGCTTGGTTCCGAGCCCATGGGCAAGATGCCCATGCCACTTTACTGCTGGTGCCGCCGAACCTCGGGAGCAAATCCCCCAAGCGTTCGCACGCAGTTGGAGGCGGAAGATAGACGTGGGCGGGAGCGGACACAGACGATGTCGTCTCAACGCCGACGCGGCGGCGTGCGTGGCGACCAGGAGAAATACTCACCGAGCTTCGGCTCCTCCGGGGCGCCCGCGCTCGGCTTCTGTGCCGATTTACCGGTGGAGGCGGCGGGCGGCGTTGGCGGCAGCCCGGCGGCTTCGCGCAACTTATCCTTCTTGCTCTTGCCCTTTCCCTTGATCCCCCCGGTCTGCGGCGGTGCGGGCACGATGGTTTCAAGCGGCTCAAAGCCGGCAATCTGTTCGCGCGGCAAGTCGAGACGATTGCGCTTCTCGATGAGGCGGAAATGCGCGTCGGTCTCCGCGCTGATAAAGCTCACCGCGACGCCGCTCTCTCCTGCCCGGCCGGTGCGGCCGATGCGGTGGATGTAGTCGGCCGGCGAACGCGGCAGGTCGTAATTCACGACGACGGGCAACTGCTCGATGTCGATGCCGCGCGAGGCAACGTCCGTGGCAATGAGCACGCGCAAACGGCTCGCCTTGAAATCGGCCAGGACTTGCGTGCGGCCACCCTGGCTGAGTTCGCCGTGCAAAGCGCCCGCCTGGATGCCGAGGCGGCATAGCTTCTCGGCCACGTGTTCGGTAGCGTATTTCGTGGAGACGAATACCAGCACGCGTTTCCAGTCGTGCAGCACGATGAGATTCCGAAGGAGTTGGGTGCGCTGCGGCACATCGACCTCGATGGCGCGCTGGAGGATGTCGGGCTTCCCCTCGGGCGTGGCGGCGATCGCGATGCGCACCGGGCTTACTAGGAGGTTTTCCGCCAGCGCCTGCACCGCCTTGGGGAACGTCGCTGAAAAAAGCAGTGTCTGGCGGCGGGCGGGCAACAGGGCCACGATGCGCGCCAGTTCGTCGGCAAACCCGAGTGCGAACAACCGATCCGCTTCGTCGAGGACGAGTGTCGCCACGTGCGAGAGCGACACGGCGTTGTGATCGATCAAATCGAGCAGACGGCCGGGTGTCGCCACGATGATGTCGGCGCCACCGCCGAGCGCCATCATCTGCGGGTTAATGGACACGCCTCCGATCACGACGAGCGTCTTGAGCGCGGCGTCTTGAGAAAGATGCTGCCCGTAGTCCTGGATTTCACCGGCGACCTGCGCGGCGAGCTCGCGTGTGGGGACGAGGATCAACGCGCGCACAAACCGTCCGCGTCCGCGAGGACCATCGGCGACCAAGCGCTCGATGATCGGCAGGACAAAGGCGGCGGTTTTTCCCGAGCCGGTTTGCGCTGAGGCCCACACGTCGGAGCCACGCAGCACGGCGGGGATGGCTGCAATCTGAATGGGGGTCGCTTCGGTGTGATTCCGCTCGGCCAGAGCAGCGAGCAGCGGTGAAGAAAGGCCGAGGGAAGAAAACGACATGGGCACAGAGATGAGCGCAGTGAGCGCCTGTTGGAATGCTAAAGGTGGGATCGATGTGGCATGGGCATCTTGCCCATGGATCGGGACTGCTTTCCTCGGATCATGGGCGGGACGCCCATGCCACTAAGACCTTCCCACGTCGGATCACTTGGCCGCCAACGCGGCTTCAACCGCTTTGACCAACTCGGCGGACTCAGGGGTGACTTTGGAGTCGTAGCGAGCGATCACCTGGCCGTCGGTGCCGACGAGGAACTTGTTGAAGTTCCAGCTGATCTTGCCGGGAAACTTCGCACCTTCGCCCGAGAGAAACGTGTAGAGCGGATGCCGTCCCGGGCCGTTGACCTCGACCTTGGCGAAGAGCGGAAACTTAACATCGAATTTCAACGAGCAGAACTCCGCGATCTCCGCCTCGGTGCCCGGCTCTTGTCCGCCGAACTGGTTACACGGGAAGCCCAGGACGACGAGCCCCTGATCCTTGTATTTGGCGTAGAGCGCTTCGAGGCCGGTGTATTGTTTGGTGAAGCCGCATTTCGACGCGACGTTGACGATGAGCAGCACCTTGCCGCGGTAGCTATCGAGACGCGTATCCGCGCCCTTGATGTCCTTGACGGTGATGTCGAATACGGAGGCGGCGTGCATGGTGGGGATAACGGCGGTGAACAAAGCGGCGAGGAGGAAGAGGGTTTTCACGGGTTTGAGGTGGCACGGGCATCTTGCCCGTGGGATGGGAGACTTAGACAAGCTGGAATAAGAAATCGAACTCTACGAGCCACGGAGTTTTGAACCGCTAATGGGCGCGAGACCCGATAACCCCGATCAATTCTCGATCCTTGTCACAGAGCTGCACAGAGCTCCGACACAGAGCACAGCAAGAGGCCGATCCGCCGACTCCGTTCTCTGTGACGCTCCATGCAACTCTGTGGCACCCTCCGAAACCCGATCCAGTGAACACGAATCAGCACTCCCGTCGGCACCGTTCCTGATTTCCAGCTTTCCACATTAAATCCCGTCTCCCTGCTCCGTCGGCGATTAGCCGGAGCCGCACCCCAAGAATCGCCACTTTGGGCGATTCATTAGTGGTCCAAACTTCCGACCGATCCGGTTGAACCGCTAATGGGCGCTAATTCCCGCTAATCCGATCCCGCCGGCACCGTTCCTGATTTCCCGCTTTCCACATTAAATCCCATCTCCCTGCCCCGCCGGCGGGCAAGATGCCCATGCCACATTACTGAGCGGCCGCCGCCTTCTGCTTCAGCGCGAAGATGTATTTGTCGATCTTGTTGGACGTGATGACTCCGTAATTAATCGTGCCCAACCAGCCCGACATGATGATGCCCACACTGCCGGCATGGAACAACCCCGGGAGCTTTTCCGATAGGTTCATCGAGACCGGCAATCCCTCAAACTTGGTGCCGAACGACGTGCCTTGAGAATGCGTCGTGTAACGCTCGATCGTGCGGGGCGTGGCGGCTTCCTTCCAATCGATCTTGGCGCGCACATCGGGAATGTATTTTTCGAGCGAGACGATGCTCTCCTCGATCAGGCGGGCCTTGTGCTTTTCGTAATCCTCCTCGGACAAGCTGTTCCAGTCCGGATAACGACCGTTCAGCGAAGCGACCACCGTGTAGCGATCGGAGCCGGGGCGCGTGTCGGGGTAATACACCGAGAACGTGCGGCTGGTCGTGTGCAACGAGGTGAGTTCTTCGTTGCTGTATTCAGGAGCCTCCGACGTGAAAACGAGATCGCCGATGTGCGGGATCGACTCGCCCTTGCGGATGCCGAGATAGACCTGACAGGAGCTCGTGTTGATGCGCACGGCCTTGGCCTGCTCGATGAAGTCAGCGGGGAAGTTCTCCTCACCGGCGAGGCGGAAGATTGTGTTCTTGATGTTGGCGTTGGAGAGGACCGCCTTGGCGCGGATCACGCGTCCGTTTTTGGCCACGATACCGCAGGCGACCTTCTGGCCATCGCGCTCTTCGACGAGGATCTTCTCAACGAGCACCTTTTTGCGAAGCTCGACGCCATTCTTGCGAAGCTCGTCGGCCATTTTCTCGATGAGCACATCGGAGCCGCCTTGGAACGTGTAAACGCCCGCGCCCATGAAGTTGGAGAACACGATGCCGAACGTGATCGCCGGGTCGTCGAAGTTGGAGCCGTTGGCGTAGGAGATCGGCTCCATGAGCAGACGGTGCACATCGGGGCGGCCCGGGAAAAAGCGGTTGAACATCTGCCCCGTGGTCTCGGGGTTGTTGTCGTAGTAGTTCATCGCCCGCAGGTGATCGTAGAACGACTCGACCTGCTCGCGCGGGAGTTTGAACTGCTCGACCAACACGCGCGTGTAGTCGTCGCGGGTGAAGGTGGTCCACACGTCCATCTGCGGATTCACGAAACGAATGTCCTTCAGCTGATGGATGGAGTCGGCGATTTCCTTGGTCCAGTAGCGACGGCAGCTCTTGATCATGCCACTGGGGAAACCGTGCAGGGAGATGTCGAAGATGTGTCCGCCCTTGCGCGTGAACCACGTGGCGAGACCGCCGAACTGGTAGTGGTGTTCGAGCAGGAGGACCTTGTGACCGGCCTTCGCGAGGACGTTGGCGCCGGTCATGCCGCCCAGGCCGGAGCCAATGACGATCACGTCGTATTCATCTGCAACACCTTTGAGCCAGTCGTAAGCCATGAGGAAAAAGGGAGTGAGTGAAGGCGCGAAGTCTGCGGGCGCAAGGGGGTTTTACATCCGGCCTCCCGGCTCGGGCCGCCATGAAGTGGCATGGGCGTCCCACTCATACCGGGGAGCGCACCCCTATCTCGCTTTACCCCTGCCGTTCCCATCCTCGGCAGATTTGCATGGATTGCGGAGTTTCGGCTAACGGACAGCGGACGACATCGAATAAACAAAAAACAGCCCTCCTTCCCTTGACGACTCTGCTAGGGTGAAAAGGCTATCGGCTACACCGTGAGTCTCTCGTTTTTTAACGCCCGTCCCCAAAAGACAAACCGCCTCGTGAAAGGGTGTGCAGTGCTTTTGGCCGCGGTGGTGTTGCTGCTTGCGGTGCTCGCAGTTTGTCCGGCGGCGCATCAATGGCTCCACCACGATGCGGATCACGAGGATCATGAATGTGCAGTCACCTTGTTTGTCCACGGCATCACGACCCCGTTGGCGGCCGTGGCTTTGGTCCTGATTTCTTGGCGGATAATCAGTCACACGGTTCCTCTGGCGCGGGAGTTTTCGCTCCCGGCCGAACCCTGCCGGCTGCCTCAGGCACAGGCACCCCCGGTGGGCTGAGTCTTCGTTTGGTTCCTGTCGCGGCGGTTTCCTGACCGCCCGCTTGCCTTGGATTGCGCACGCAAGGCGTGGGCGCTCCGCAATTTGGCTCCCGTCGCGGCATTTACGGTGGCGTTAGCTGGCTGTTCTGATCCCCGCGACAAGGTCGGCGGCTGACCAAGGAAATCCGTTGGGTTTTCATCACCGCCGGCCTTTCCCCTTTTCATGCGCCGACTCCTCCCTCGCCGCCCGTCACGTTCCTAAAAATCCATTCTGTTAAATGGGACCTGCCCTAGTGGCTCCCTTACCACCCACGCTCACCAACCGATTATTCTCATGCCTCTTCTCTCAATAACATCTCTCCGCAAGTCCTTCGTTTCTCCCGAAGGCACGCGTCACACCATCGTGGATATTCCCGGGTTTTCTCTCTCGGCTGGCCAGCACGTGGCATTGCGGGGCGAGAGCGGTTCGGGGAAAACCACCTTCCTTCATTTGATCGCCGGGATTCTTGCGCCTGATTCGGGCGAGATCCTGATCGATGGTCAGAATATGGCCGCTTTGTCCGAGCCGGCGCGCGACCGCCTCCGCGCCGCTTCGCTTGGCTATATCTTCCAAACCTTCAATCTGCTCCAAGGGTTCACCGTTCTTGAAAACGTCGAGCTGGGCATGGCCTTCGGTCCGTCGGGTATTGATCGGGAACGGGCAGCCGGCTTGCTCGCCCATGTCGGGCTTTCCGCGAGACTGAAACATCGCCCTTGCCAGCTTTCCACCGGGCAACAACAGCGCGTGGCCGTGGCGCGCGCGCTGGCCAACAAGCCCAAGCTCGTCATCGCCGACGAGCCCACCGGCAATCTTGACCGCAAGCACTCCCGCGAGGCCATCTCCCTGATCCGTGAAACCTGCCGCGAGGCCGGCGCGGCGCTGCTCCTCGTGAGCCACGACGAGGAGGTGCTCTCGCAGTTTGAGGACACGCGGGACTTTGCCGCGATCAACCGCTCGTTGTCCGAAGTGGGAGGTGCGTCATGACCCTTCCTCTCATCGTTTATCGCAGCCTTCGTCAGCATGCCTTGTCCACGCTCGTGACGGCGGCGAGCATCGCGCTCGCCTGCGGACTCCTAATCACCGTGTGGATGGTGAAGGTGCAGACGCAGCGCGCCTTTGTGGACACCACCACGGCGTTTGACGCGGTGCTGGGTGCGCGCGGCTCGAAGCTCCAGCTTGTGCTCAACGCGATTTTTCATCTGGAAGCGTCGCCGGGCAACGTGTCGAACGCCGACTACCTCGCGATCAAGAGCCATCCCGCGGTGAAGACCGCCATCCCCATCGCCGTCGGTGACAATTACTTTGGCTGGCGCATCGTCGGCACGATCCCGGAACTGTTCACCGGCGTCGAATATACCCGGGGGAAGCATTACGAGATCGAGACCGGAGGACGTCTCTTTGACCCGGAGAAACACGAGGCGGTGGTCGGCTCGTTTGTCGCCCAAAGACTGGCGCTCAAGGTAGGCGACACCTTCAAGCCCTACCATGGGTTGAACTTCAACCCCAACGAGCAGCATCCCGATGTCTATACCATCGTCGGCATCCTCGCGCCGACCAACACCCCGGCGGACCGGGTGCTCTGGATTCCCATCGAAGGCGTGCAGACCATGACCGGCCATGATCCAGCCGCCGCCTCGGACGTGAGCGCCGTGCTCGTCCAGTTGCGCGCGCCCACGGCGGGCATGATGCTCGACATCCGCTACAACCGTCAGGGCAACCGACTCACCTTCGCGTATCCGGTCGGAACGGTCATCGCGGACTTGTTCAACAAGATCGGCTGGCTCGACCAAGTGCTGGCGCTCGTGGCCTATCTCGTTGCCCTCGTCGCGGCGGGGTCGGTGCTCGCAAGCATCCACGCCTCCATGGACGCGCGCCGGCGGGACATCGCGATCCTACGCTCGCTCGGGGCGAGGCGACGCACGGTGTTTGGCGCCATCATCGCGGAGGCGGCGGTGATCGGATTACTGGGCGCGGTTGCAGGCGTGGCGGTTTACGCCGGCCTCTTCGGCGGCGTGGCCGGCGTGATTCGCGCACAGACCGGCGTCGTGCTGGATGTGACGCATTGGCATCCCGTGCTGGTGCTTTGCCCGCTGGGCATGATCGCGCTGGGGGCTCTCGGCGGCATCGTGCCGGCGTGGAAAGCCTATCGAACCCCCGTGGCCGAAAACCTGACGCCTTCGTCGTGATAACACCCATGAATACACACAGGACCTCTTGGAAATTATTCCTGCTGGTGATCGGCCTTGTCTTGGGCCTCGTCGGATGCGGCCAACCGCAACGTCCGTCGGAGACCGGCGCGCATCAGCACAAGAATCAGCCGCCGCATGGTGGCACGGCGGTGGCGCTCGGTGACGACGCGTTTCATGTGGAATTCGTGCGCGACGCGGAGGCGGGCAAACTTTCGGCCTACGTGCTCGACGACGAAATGGAGCAGTTCGTGCGCGGCGGTTCGCCCGGCTTCACGGTCGTGGCGAAAACCGGCGGGGAGGAGCGCGTGCTGGAGTTCAAGCCGGTGGCCGATTCCGCCACGGGGGAGACGTTGACCAGCACGTCGCTTTACGAGGCCTCCGCGTCCTGGTTAAAAACAACCGCCGAGTTCGATGCGGTGATCAAAAGCCTTTCCGTGCACGACCATGTTTTCGCCGACGTTTCCTTCCATTTCCCAAAGGGAAACGAGAAGGACTGATCTCATCCCACACACCACATCCCTTCCTTTTATCTTTATGAAATCCCCACTCCCCTTCGCAGCGGCCTTGTTCATCGGTCTGCTGGCAGCCGGCCCGGCGATACAGGCCAATTCGTTTGCTCCAAGTAACGTGCCTCGAAAGTTCCTGCCACCCCAACCCGCGCCCACGGGAGAAATCCTGGAGACTCCGCCCGTCGAGGTGAACGGTTACGTGCAACTCGGCTTTGACCGGCTCGGGGCCTTTCTCTTCACGCCGCCCGACTATGATCCGGCGGCGACCCCCAACAAGACGCCACCGTCGGTTGACGGGCAGATTCCCAAGGCCATCAAGGCGCTCGACGGTCGAAAGGTGATGGTGACGGGCTTCATGGTGCCGGTGCACACCGAAGGCGCGTATGTTGTCGAATGCATGCTCGTGCGCAGCCCCATGGTATGCTGCTACGGCATCGTTCCCAACGTGAACGAGTGGGTCATCGTGAAGATGAAGGCGGGAGCGAACATGCCGCCGCTCATGGATGTCCCGCTGTCCATTTACGGAACCCTGCGCGTTCACGGTCAGTATGAGAACGGCTATCTCACGGGGATCTATTTCCTGGAAGGTGAACGCATGGAGCAAACGAAAGCACCTGAGAGCGTCACCCCTTGACCACGACACCACGGTCTTCCCCTCCTCGTATTCATCTACAACAGCCTTGAGCCAGTCGTAAGCCATGAGGGAAAAGGCCACGAGTGAAGGCGCGAAGCCTGCTCGGGCGCCAAGGGGGCGTCCGGCACTCCGGCTTCCGATGCCGGGGCCCCAAACTCATGATCTTGAAGAGTCCGGACGCACTTTCTCTCGAAGCCAGCGTTACGCTACCCCACGGTGCAATTTCATTCCGGCCAATCACCGGCGACATCGCGGGCGGCTTCGCGTTCGTAGCCCTTGGCCAAATCGCGGAGAGTCGCGCCGAGTTGGATGAACCCTTCAGTTTCCACTGTGACGGCCTTTTCTTTGAAAAACTCCGCCAGTTTCAGCTCTTCCTTCCCGCCGGTTCCCCAGTGAGCACCGCGCGAGTTGAACCACTCGCAACGGTAGCCGGAACGCATCTCTTCGGCATTGGCCTCGTTGAGCACTTCGGCGGCACCTTTATGAATCCACAGGCCTGAGGGATCCGGAGGTGTGTATTTGAGCACGTGGCCGAGGTGGGTTTCCGCGATCTCCACATGGCCGGTTGTTTCGCAGAGGGTCCTCACGTCGGCGAGCCACGACTTCAGCACGGCAGCATCGAAAGTCCCATCATCGGTTTTGCCTGGCGGGCGTTTCCAGTTGCGTAGGAGCTTGAAGGCAACCTCCGCCATCTTCTTTTTCTTCTCGGACGGCTCTTCGGGCTTTTTGGCTTCGTCGTGCTTGGAGCGATATATTTCCCGGATGACTTCGCAGAAGAATGTAGGTTCGGTCGCGAGCTTCTGACTCAGCAACTTGGGCGAACTTCCGCGAGTATCATCGAGAAGCGGAAGATAGCTCCATTCGACACGGAACAGATCGTTTGGATCGACAGTGGTAGAATCCTGCAGTGCTTTGATCACCTCTAGGACCTCGTAACCGTCATTCGAGCGCGCGAACTGCTCTTGGTGGTCCAGCAAGTCATGAAGGGCACGGACTGCCAGCTTCTCATCGACGGGTTCCTGCTGATGAATCTGGTAGCTTAACGCACGGATAGCGTCGACCGGGCGTTCGTTGTCGAGAAGGTGTCTGATCGCGATGGTGAGATTTGTTTTCGCGCGATAAGGATTCGCATCTGTGCGTTGCCAGAAAAGTCTTCCGTTGTCAGGAAGCGCGGCGATGGCGCGAGTCCAAGTTTCTTCGCAGAAGGGAAGCACGGAGAAGAGCTGGGCGCGCTGAAGGTCGGTCCACGCTTCTATCTTCAGGGCATCGACCCACGTCCATTCGCCATGGTTGAAGAACCTTCCCCGGACAAATCCTCTCACCATGCTTGTGGTAGGAGAATTGCCGTCGGCGAGCAGCTTGGGTAGCCACTCGACCTCGCTAGGAATATTCGATCGGCCGATGGCCCAACCGAGTTCCGACGTGGAGTCCACCTCCAAGGCAAATTTCAGGAGAGCGGCAAGACCACCGGCAGCATAAATGTTCTCGGCGGCTTGCGTCCGAAGGTCAGCGATTTTCTTTTCCTGGGCCTCAATGTCGCCGGTGTCCTCGTAGAGGTCCGAATTCCGGCTGAAGAGCCGCTTGGATAAGAGCGCCGGAGAGGTCGGCTTGAGATCGTCCGCCACCTTATCGATTTCCGCCACACGGTCTGCCGCCATAGCCCATTCTGCCTTGGCAAAGCGTTTGTGTCTCGTAGTGGTTTCAACCAGCGACGACCAAAGCTGCTCACGCTGTTCTTCGGTGAACTTGTCTTTCCCAGCCAAGAGTTGCCCGAAGAGTTTTTTTCCGGCGGCGATGGGAAATTCCCCGATGCGGTTCACCAGCGCCAACTGCCGCGGAAAATTGGACGCCGCCATTTCGAGAGCGAGTTCGGCATAAGCTTCGGTCTGCGTCCAATACTCGCTGTTTGTAACGCCCCGTTCCCAATTGTCCGGAATATAGGGACGCCACGTTGGTTTGCGCGTTTCGGATGAGCTTTGATGCGCTTCCGGCAGGAGCTGGAGGAGGAGTTTCCAACCGACTTCCGGGTGGTTTTTAAGCAAGGCTTTGACCGAGGCGATGCGCTGCTCCTGCTTTGCGCAGGTCTGTGGTAACCAAGGCAGAAGGATTTCGGTAAGTGAGTTGAGCGGTCGGTTCGACCACTGGCCGCCCGGATCAATAGCCGCTAGACCGCCGAGAATGACGGCCACGCGAGCGAGGTGATCCTCGCTCCACGCGAGCGTTTCCAGCGCCCACAGCAAACCGGACATGTATTGGCGACCAAGCGCCCCGCCGGTTTCTTGAGCAAACAGGTCGGCGAAAGGCGACGGGGTCTTGTGCAGCGCCTTCTCCACTGAGGACATGAATTCCTCCGGCGCTGCTTCGGCCAGCATAGGAAGCTGCCCATTGAGGCTGGCCCAAATGTCCCATGATGCATCGCCGAGAATGTCGCGGACCGCTAGGAGGGCGGCGCCCTCGGCTTTGCCCGCCGTGACGTGGGGCAAGGTCTGCGGGAAGCAACCAAGCAGAGCCAACGATTCGGCGAGGCCGTCCCTCATCGCTGCGGAGTGCTTCATTTCCTTGCCACGCACGCGAGCGGCAAAGCGTTCCTCGGTGTCGAGGTCGAAAGCTGGGTCGCGCTCGGTGAGGACTTCGACTGCAGCCGCCCGCAACCGCTCGACGTGGTCGTCGAAAATGAGCGGGCCAGCTGCGATCCACGCGGCCTTACGGTCCCGAACCGTCCACTTTCCGTTTTTGTGCTGCACTGGCGTTTCGGGCTGCTGCAATGCCGCTCGGAGAGATTCGGTGATCGGGTTCTTGTCTGTGCTCATTTGCCAGAGATTTTTTGGAGAATGGCTAGATCCGCGGACGATTTGTCGCTCCAGCTGCCGATGAGGGCCGCCGTCACGAGCGCATCGGCGTTGGCACCGCTGAAGGGCTGTGGCGCGGGAGCGGGTGCGTGCGCCGGGGCTGGTTGCGGGCCCGGAACTGCGAGCTGTTCGCGGCGGACGCGTTCCTTGAGCGCATCGCGGATCGCGGGCGGCAGGTTCTCCTTGGTGATGGTGCCGGCGCTAACGTTGAACTTGCCGACCTCGGTGTTGATTGTGCTCCAGAGGTCGTCCACCGACGTGAACTGCGTGAGGAGCGACTTGAAGATCGACTCAGAACCGCCGGCGTCTTGGTCGAGATCGTAGCCTAGGAGGTGGTAGGCTTTCAGGAAGCGCCAGAGTTCGTCGTCGGTGGGCGCAACACCTTGGTTGGCATGCGTCACCTGAGTATTGAACGCGGCGAGTTTGCCGCGCTTCGTTGCGCTGGTGAACTTACCGAGCTTCACTTTCGCGAAGAACTCTTCGGCGCTGCCGCACTTGCGCGCCGAGTCGAGGAAGGACCTGACATTCTGGATGTCGGAGGCGCTCAAAGGCCCAGTGATCAGCGCGATTGCGTCAAACTCGGAGTCGAACGCATTAGGATTCTTAAAGTCGGTCCAAGCAGCGGCAATTACGGCTTGGAACACCGGATCTTTCGCCGAGATTGTGATTGTGTGCTTAATCTGGGCCAGGAGACGGGCGCGACGGCCCTTGGGCTTCTCTTCGGCGAAGGCAATAAAATCGTCGGTCTGGAATCCGGCATGCTTCCCTTGGAGTTTGATCTCGACGATCGGCCAACTCCGCCTGATGCACGGGATCGAGCCCCCGGTGATGAGCTTTACTACGTAGCCTGATTGCACAGCGCATTCGAAAAAGACGCCTCCGCCGCCTGTGGAGAACGGATTGCTCAACTCCGTCTTACCCAAGGTCGGCTTCGCCATAACGCGCGGCTTCTTCGCGGGTATTTTTCCCCCTCGTGCGGCGGTCTTGGTTTTGCGGGGCTTCGGCAAGGTCGTGCGTTTAACTGAGGAATGTTCAACGCGGGGCCGAGTGCAATGCTCGGTTGGCTACTTCAGAAGACGTAATTTTCAGGCTACTTTTGCTCAGCAAAGCTCGGCTGATGACCTTAGCTTTCGTCGGAGATGAGTTTTGGTTTCTTACAGAACGGAGCTTGCGCCACCACGGTTGGCTCTTACGCCGGTGGGATGAACCGACTTCCGAGTAGCTGGATTTGCGACAAATGCTTTCAGTTGATCGAGTCTGTGCGGGATGGGTGGGTGGAGTGGCTAAAGGTTGGCGACATCATGAACGATGAGGCCCCATACACATGCGAAGGACTCCGGTTGGTGCATGCATTCGGTGAGAATCGACCTAAGTGCACCTACGTTGGTCGAGAGCTGATGCCAAACGTAACAACGTCGGACGGTTCACTCCAAGGGTTCGTGGGAGGCGATGGACTGATGAAGCTACTGAGCATGGTCGCTTCGTCACAGTTTACGAACAAGAGCGAGGTAATCGAACTGATTAAACGTATCCACGTCCCTGGCTACGAAGAGGTCCGAAACCTTCTCGAATCCGCCGCGAATGAGGGTGTGTATCATGTAAACACGCCGGAGGGATTCCCTGACCAAGACCAAATCCGCACTGTCTTGGATTGGGTGAAGGCTCAAAAGTGAGCGAATCACTCGATGTGTTTGCCATCCCTCGATTCACGTTCGATTGCGGGCATTTCGGGGAAGCAGCAAAGGAATACAATGAGAGCGTTGAAGCACTGCTCGACCAACTCGCAGAGGCGGGAGGGGTTCAGTATTTCGGAATCTACACTCACGTCATTCCGTCCCTCCATTGGTCAGCTACCACGATATATTTTGTAGCGATGATCGAGCGAAAGTTCACCGAAGCTTGTTCGATAGCACAATCCGTGCGTGGGCTTCCATTGTCAGTGAGCGATCCTCAATTCATCGGCAAAGGGATCAGGCGCGCTAAAAAATATCTCTGCGACTACGCCGACGTGGATCTTCAGTTAACCGCAGTTGATTGGGATCATCTGACAAATTTGGTCAGACTCAGAAACATACTGGCTCACGGAGGGAGCGAAACGAAGCTCAAGGAGCTCGCTCCTTATTGCTCCAAAACGGCAGCGTTCGTCCTCACATCTACAGGAGTTAGCGCAACGAGTAAAACCGCTCAGCATGTCATTCAACATGGTTCTGAAATCCTAAATCGGCTTGGTGATTCGATTTTGAACATCCGACCAGAGCGCTAAGCGGATAGCCTCCAATGCGGGCGGGCGGCGCGCCAATATGTCATCTGAGGCAGTCCATAGCCGTAGACCACTTCCGATGACATAGAGCCGCCCCCCTCATCGAGGTGGCATGAGGTAACGATCAGAGCGCAGGCGAAGGGGGATAGGGAGCGACTTCCGCCGCGCGGAGGTCGGCACCGTTGATCGTCTGGCGCAGGCCGAGCATGAGGACGTTTTTGCGGTTGGCACCGAAGTTCAGCCAGCACTCAGGCAGGTAATACTCGCGCTGGGGGCCGACCTCCCAGTGGCGGCCAATGTCGTTTCCGTTTAGCCACATGAAGCCGTTGCCGGAAGCGTCGAGCAGGAGCCGCCAGGGGATCGACGCGGCAGAGGAGCGCTCGGGCAACTCAAACTCGATCCGATACCACGTGAGGAGGCCGTCACGCTGCCCTTGGGGCAGGACCTTGCCTTTGCGCGCGATGACGCGAGTGGTGTCGAGCGTGACCTGCTCCCAGCCTTTCGCGGCAAAGTCGGGGCGCGTCCAGCCGGCGGCGACTCCGCCGAGGTCGAGCGCAACCTGCCAGCTGAGCGGCTTGGCGAGCGTCGTCTCGTCGGCGGCGAGGCCCGCTTGCCGGACGCCGCTCAACTCCTCCATCGGGATGTAGCCGTGCTCGTGGCCGATGTTTTCGTAAAGCAGCACAATCTCGTTGTCCCCGGCGTGGAGGAGGCTGCCGATATCGAAGCGGTTATCGAACTCGTCAGGACGTATCCGGTCGAAGGAGCGCTTCTTGTTGCGCGTGGCGGCGGCGGCATATTTCTCATCCGGATAGAGGCGGGCGGCGAGGTGGCCGTTGACCTGCGCGGTGACGAGATCGCGGGTGAAGGAGTTGACGAGCAACCGGCCGAACTGGGCGGCCTCGGTTGCCGAGAGCGAGAAGCGGGACCGGTAGAGCACGTAGCGCTGGTCGCTCACGCCGAGCTCGGGCAGCGACTTGCCCTCCGGCAGTGCCTTCCACGCGCCGTCGAGCGGGTCTGGGTGCTTGAGCGCGGAGGCGATGCGCACCGGTGCGGGCAGGACGGGAGGTGCCGGGAGGGTCTGCGCCTTCGGATACCAGATGCCTTGGGCGGCGGTCTTGCCGGGAGGGATGACGAGCACCTGGGCGCCGAGATCGGCGAGCGAGTAGTCCACTTCGAAGGACGGGATCGTGGCGGCGCCCGCGTCGGCCTCGCCGGTGCGGACGAGCACGCGGTTGCCTTCCTGGTCGTAGTTGTAAATCGGGCCGGCGGACCGGGCGATTTTGCCGGGGACTACGGTGACTTTGCCGGAGACGGGCTTTTTGGCGTCGGTGTTGTGAAGGAAGACGAACCGGGTGCCGTCGGGCGCGACGCGCACGCCGCCGAAGAGCGAGGCGGGCCCACCCTGGAGTTCGCAGGGGCCGCCCTCGGCGCGGACGAGACGATCCGCGTATTCACGGACGAACTCGTTCACACCCTTGGCGACGTAGTATTTCGGGCCGAGCGCGCCCCACTCGCGGATGGCGGCGTTGTAGTCGTAGGTGGTGGTCTGACCGCGCGCGCCCCAACCGCCGAAGTGGCTGCCGCCGATGAACATGTAGGGGTTGAGCCCGGTCGCTCCGCCGAGCAGCGACATCAGGTGGATCGCGTTGAAGTGGCGCGCGTCGGAGTAGTTGTCCTCGGCCAGGCGATCACCGACGAGGGCGAACCAGCCGCCTTGCAGCTCGGTGACGAAGGCGGGGGCTTTGGGTTGTTTGGCGCGCAGGGCGACCATGCGCTGGGCGCAGCCGGGGGCGCCGTCGAGCGCGACGTAGAGGTTGTCGCAATCGAAGACCTGCGAGAGCACCGGGTCGGTGCTGCCGCGGGTTTCCTCGGTGCGGCAGGTGAAGACCGGCACATCCACGCCGGACTTTTTCACGGCGTCGAAGAGGGCGCGCAGGAGCTTCGGTTTCTCGGGAGCCTTGTGGTAATCGTATTCGTTCTCGATCTGGACGAGGATGATGCCCTTGGCGCCCTTCGGCTTGCGGGTGATCTGCTCGCGGGCGAAGACTTGGCACACGGCCTTATACCAGTGGAGGCTCCAGGCGATGTGCGCGTCGTCGGCGCTGCGGAGCCAGAATTCCTTGCCGGTCCAGGGATCGAATTTCGCCAGCCAGCGTGGGTAGCCGCCCCCACCCCACTCGGCGCAGATGAACGGGCCGGGGCGCACGATGGTGTAGAAGCCGAACTCGTCCTGCGCCATCTTCAGCCAGGCCTCGAACTCGGAGAGATCGACCTTGGAAAAGTCATCGAGGCCGGAGGGCAGGTAGCGTTCGTGCCAGTTCCACGGCACGTAGGTTTCGACGGTGTTGAAACCGGCGTCCTTGATCTTTTGAAAGCGGTCGCGCCACAGTTCGCGCGGGGTCCGGAAATAGTGGAATGCGGCGGAGGAGAGAAAAAAGTCCCGGCCTTCGATCTGAAGGCAGTGGCCGTCGTAGCGGATGCGGTCGGGATGCGCGAAGAGCGGCGAAGGCGCGACGGAAGGCGTCTCGGCCGGGGCGGGCGAAAACGTCGCGGCCATGGTGGCGAAGGCGAACAGAGCAAGGGTGAAGGGGAACTTCATAACACCAGAGAGGAAGGGTTAGCGGGCGGTGTCGGTCAAGCGGAGCACGCGGGTCATTTGGGCCTGCGGCGCGGGCGTTCCCGGAACGCCTTGAGGCCGGCCCCGGTTCCGACTCCAGCCCCGGGGTCACCCCCTGACTGGAAGGTCGTGAGCCGCGCGCCGAAGATATGTCATTCCGGGGCGTCCCTATGACGTAGGAGGCCGCCGATATGACGTATCGGGGCGCCTCTATGTCATAGGAGCCCGTCCCTATGACATAGGAGCCTGCCTCTATGTCATATGAGCCCTCCCCTATGACATAGGAGCGCGCCTCTATGACATAGGAGCGCGCCTCTATGACATAGGGGCCTGCCGATACGTCAAAGGGACGGCCTCCTATGTCAAAGGGACGCGCCTCTTTGAGGCTGAGGCGCGATCCTACGAAATAGAGACGCCCCCCTTTGAGGTAGGCGCGCGGTTCTTTCAGCCTCGGCCGTGTCTTCGAAATAGACCATCCCATCGCTAGTGCTCTGCGAGGGAACGAGAAAGGGCACTGGCCCGGCGTTGCCCTCGGGGGCACGGGCCGCTGGCCCTCCTCCGCCTCGGTCGTCTTGGCCGAGCATCCTTTTTCCTTCTCGCTGGCCCGGTTTATTTCGAAAACACGGCCCGGGGCGTGTCCGGGAGAGCATCCTTCTCTTCGCTCACGCGGGCCGTTAAGCGACTTTATTGCATGGCATTAGTCGCGCTCCAATGAGCGGCAAGGGTCATGATATCGCTTTATGAGCGTCTCATTGCGGCTCATCCATCGCACGGCTCAAAAGCCAAATAACATCAAAATGAATACAATATACGCACCCGACGATGTTCGGGGACAAGCCAAGTCGATCATCAAGCTCTTCACCGAGAACGCCGATCTCAAGGTGAAGGTGGGCACGACCACCTATACGGGGGAAACCATCGCCGCACTCGATGCCGACGTGAGCACGGCCGATACTCGGGTGGACGATAAGCGCGCCGAGCTCACGTCGTTGCTCAACGAACGCAATGACAAGGCCAGCTTGCTGAACACCGTGGTCGTGCAGGGCCGCAAGGCCGTTGCCGGCTACTTCGGCGAGAACTCCAACGAATACGAACTCGCTGGCGGCACCCCCTTAGACAAGCGCAAGTCCCCCGGCCGTCGCAACCCCGCCCCGAAGCCGCCGAAGGCGTGATGGCGGTGGATGGGAAGTAGCGAGTAGCGGGTAGCGAGTAGTGGGAGGGCGGGAGAAGTAGCGGGTAGTGAGTAGTTACGGAGCGGCCTTTGCCCGCGTTCGGTTACCGTCTGCTCCGTTTCATGGTAGGGCGAGGCGTCTCGCCGAGCCGGCGATCAGACGGGCGGCTCACCGAGACG
>CBRAFO010000002.1:0-121731 GCA_967755175.1 uncultured Opitutaceae bacterium
CCGATCTTCCCATCCGGGTAGATGTGCTGGATTGGCACGGCATCGCGGAAACCTTTCGTCAGATTATTGCCGCCCAATTTGAAGTGATCCAAATGCCCGCCCCCTCAAGTCCGCGAAATAGTCTTCCGCCTACTCGCCCGCTGTAGGGACGCGTGCTTGCGAGCAATCAGGCACTTAGTCACGGATCCGCCCAGCCGGAGCTCGGACACAGGAAAAACCGCTCCCGCAGGATCATCTCCGCCACCCACTCCTTGCACAGGGCATCCGTGCGACTACCTATTAGTCATGCCAACGGCCCACCCTTCGAAAGCGCCCGCCCGCCCGGCCAAGTCGAAACTACTTGGGAAGGAAATACAGAGCCGCTTGACCCAAATCGAACTGGCAACGGTCAGTTCGTTGAGAGCGCTTCAAATGGACATCGAAGGAGATGCGGGAGTGCCTTCCGCCACAGTGCTCAAGCACGCACGCGCAGCGTTGCGGTGAAGGTCGCATTCAACCGCTGGGCGGAAACCGAGCTGATATCCGCCGCGCGCTACTTGGAAACCGAACGGCGGCTAACCGAACACTGGATCGGTCGTTTCGTTTTCGACCGCGTAACGAGCAACTACAACCGGGACTCCGACATCTTCCTCGTAGGCTTGGGTTACAGCTGGCGTTGAAGCCCACGTTCTGCCGATACGGACCCAGGTCCCCCTATTTCAGATACCGTGGTATCGACCCGCTCGAACTTCGTGCCCTTGGCCGTCATCAACGCGACATCGCCGGCATTCTCGGCCAGATAAGCAGGTGCCCGCCCTTCGTTTGGCCGCAAAGCGTGATCCCTCCTCGACCGGCTCGCTGATCACTACTCACTCCTCGCTCCTTCTCGCAAGCCGCCCGCCTCGCCGGCCTGCCATCACGGTCATCGACCGCGCCTTTGACTCGCTGTCGCTTTATGAGTTGGGGATCGGAAATCTCAGAATACGCTGAGAAGACGATATCGTGAGGGATCGAGTGGCCCGTGAGATAGCTACATAAAATAGTTTGGCTTGGGCTAGCCGTTCATTGGCGAAGTGCGTCGCGTCTGGAATGACTACATGATCGAACTCCAGCCCCTTTAACAAAAGCGGCGTAGACACGGTCCGCTTGGGGAGCTTGCGCCCGGAGTTGCTGACCCGCTGCCGGACGCTGCCGGCCGCAATTTCCATGCTTTCCGCACGCCCTGAAGCAACCTCCGTCGCTGCACGCTCAGCGTCCCGCCATAGCTCACCACGAAATAATTTCCAGTTTGGACGCTTGCGGGACATCGCAATAAAATGAACCGCAGCCTCGGCACCGTTTCCGTTGGCAAGGCCGGGCGTTATTTTTTTGAGTGCTGCTAAGATAGCCACGTCTTCAGGATCGATAGCTTCACCCTCCTCCATCTTTTTTTTGTGGAAGCAGTCGGTGACCAGCGTGGTAATCGCGTTAAGCCTGCTTTGGCCATCAGGGGCTTGGTCCCAAGCTGTTGCGAACGCGCGAAGCCGGTTAGCGCAATTTCCTCGATTGCTTGATATCCCCCATGGGCCGCCTTCGCTAGGCTATAGCAGATATTCTTGTGGCAATGGATGGCCGCGAAACTGCCCTCCTTACCGTCAATGCCTTCGAACAATGTCCCCATATCGAAGGCATTAGTGGATTCGCGATAGGTAATTCTTGGATCAACCAGATCGATGTCTTCGCCTCGCATGAGTTTTCCTCGCGTTTCCGCAATCCACTGCCCGAGTTCGGGATTCTTGCCTGCCCAGCGGTGTGGTGTCTCGAGCGTTCCAGCAATCGGGAAGCGCGTGTGAATCTGGTCACCCCAACTTAAAGTTGCTCCGGCAAATTCAAAGATACCTTGCATCGAATCACCAAAAATTAATGTCGGAACGATAGCCGAGAGAGCGACAGCAAGTTCATGCTGCAGGCCACCGCAGTCTTGATATTCATCGATCAGGATACGGTCATAAGAGGCATCAATCACTTCTCTGACTGCCTTAACCCCGAGGGCTAACGTTGCACCGCGATAGAGCTGGTTCCACTGCTCAGACCCTTGTGGTGTGCCTTCAGGCGGGTGCGCAACGCCTGGAAAAGCATGGGCGTATCGCATGGACCACCCAGCAATGGTGTCGACGGAGACCCGCGCATGAGGCACGCCCAGACGCTTTAGCCGCGCACGAATAGCGTGAACGCCCGCATGCGTGTGCGTCAGGATCAGGGCTCGGTGCCCCAGCGCGGCGACTTTAGCAATGATCTCGGTCTTTCCGTGACCCGCTGGAGCCACAACGGCTGCATTACCCAGAGCAAAAAGGTCTGCGGCCTCAGGCATAAAGCCATTGCTCGGCTTGGTTGAGTGCGGTGGCAAGAGGTGAGCTAGGTGTAGCGGTAACGATGCGCCACACAAGCGGAGCCAGACCTCGGCCAATGCGCTGGTCTTTGAACCACTTTTTGCGAACCGCCAACTCAGCGATGGCCTCGCGAAGCTGCTGACCATTTGACGTGCCTAGTAACTCCCAGCCGATGAAATCGCCTTGGATAATGTCGATAGTTAGGTCGGGTATCTTGATGGCTAAATTGTTGTCGATAGCTTCAACGCCGCGTTCAGCCCGCGCATACGCCAGCAATTCTTGAACAAGCTCATCAGAAGCGATTGAGAAGATGGCTTGTTCGATATTGAGCCCTCCTCCGTATTCAAAAACCGGAATGCCAGCGGCAAGGAGTGCCTCCTGATTCTCGACTGAAAGTGCGTCGTCGGAATCGCGATATATAGCCGTTAAGTATCCTAGACCGGACAGAGTCAGCGCCATGGCACACGCCTGAGCGCCGTTGCCATCAGCGATCGCCACCCCCAATTGCTCAATGGGTTTGTTTCCATGCCGGGGCGGCCAATTCTCTCGTAGGCCCAGCAGCATGCCGACTTCAGTGTTGCCCTCGGTCACAAGTATACGACGGGCAAACAACGCTCGAGGGGTAAAGCGCATCAAAACTCGTATTTCCTCGATTGATGAGGGACGTGCGATAGTCATCTCGCGGCTTGGGCGGATGATTTTGACCACGTGAAGGCAATCGGCACCAGCTTCACCAAGTGCGACATCCGAATGCGTGGTCATCAGAATTTGACCTACCGGCTTTTGGTCTGCGGCTGCTCGGTTCTGACCAGCTTTGAGCTGTGCGATTGCACCGATGATACGATGAGGTTCCAGCCCATGCTCGATTTCATCCACCAACACGATAGCCCCCTCAGCAATGGCCGATTTTTGAATGGCCAGCGTTGCGAGCCTACGTGTGCCTAAACCGGCCAGTCGCAACGGCACACCACTGTCATGCAAAGCAATAGAGCCCGAGGACAGTCCCGAGCGGCCAAGCTCCAAGCCCGGCTCGTAAGCACCTTCAACATATGCCCCCAGTCCCTTGGCGTAGCCCTCCGCCAGATCGGCGGCATTAGACAATGATTCGATCTCGTCTAGCTTGGCGCTTGCCCGAGCCGCTCGATAGGCTTCGGCAAGTCGTCCTGCTGCCTCTTTGTTGTCGCCGGTCAGTCGTGAGAGCACGGAGCCTTGGCCCCACGCTAGGTGTCTTGCATCTTCACCTGCCAACCGCACAAGACCAAACAGGGCACGATCTCGGTTCGACATAGTGCGTGGATCGTCCACTCGATCACACACCAACTCCCATACCGGCTCCATCGTGGCATCGACGGTAAGCCGGACTGTGAGCACAGGTTCGTCATTGTCTTCGGGCTCGTCGCGTAATTCGCCCGCTCCTGTCCATCCGCGAACATAAAGCCCCATGCGTTCGTCTGACTTCAAAGCTTTCGAAAGTTCGCCAATAGTAACCTCGATAGCGATGGAGTTAGTGGTGTCGCAGCCAAGGAAGTCGGGCTCGGTGAAAGAAAACCAGCGTGATGACAAAGCAGCCTCGACTGCATCAAGAACAGTGGATTTGCCAGAATCACCTGATCCGATCAGGCAGCAAAACGAATGGCCTGGTTTCCAATTTAGGGAGGCGATTCCTCTAAAGTTCGTGACTGTAAGTTGACGAATTTGCATGTGGCTCAACAAAAGGGGATAGATGAGCGGGCGCACATAGGCGTCACTAGATCAAGCGTTTGGACTTTAGCGATATCATAGGAGACGGCGACGTCCTCGTCGAATTCACCGTGCTCGGAATTACCTGCATCGGACTTAACGACGGGCCCATCCACCCGCACAGCGAGGCCTTCTCCTTGTAAATCGCGACGCACACCTAGGAGGAAACCGGCCGATATTGGAGCGGCATCGTCGGCAACCGCCCGCCAGCTGACCGTGCCAATGCATTGATTCGAAGGGTGGGCCCCACGGAATACACCGAACACACGGAAAAACAGACCTCCGGTTCTTCCGTGTAGTCTGTGTGTTCTGTGGGCAACCCCTCCCCTTCCGAATCTGCGGGACTTTGACCGCTGATCCCTTCAGCGCGCAGCGGGACTACGGGCAGTCGAGGCGCACTACGCAGTGACCGAAGTCGATCTCCTGCTTGCCGGGGGTCGGACGGAAAGCGGGCGCCAGCCCATACATCCGGCCATACAACGTCGTAACCACGCCGAGCTCGACCATCAGCGTCACGTGCTTGGATGCCGCGTTGGGCGTCATCCCCATCCGCCGACCCAGCTCATTCACAGGCAGCCCAGGCGACTTGCTCAACTCGCGGAGGGCGATCCATCTCGCCGGGTTGCCCAAGAGAGTGGCGACGTCCGATAGACTCAGCAGCGGTGTGATTGGATTGGTTTCGCTCATAAGATGAAATTTAGGCCCTAGAGGGTGTTTTTAGGCTAAAACGGAGGTTTTCCGGGGTTTTCCACTTCAATTTCGGTCATTACCGATGATTTTCAGGCTTCCCGCAATCCTTTTTCAGCCAAAAATGATCCTAATTACGATTCAAATGATCCAAAACAAGATCCCGACATTCTAAATTAAGATTACCATGTTCCGTGTTACGCTCACAACATTCCATTTTACGACTACCACATTCCGCGCTCCGACTACCACATTCCAGCCTACGATTAGCACATTCTAGGTTACGCCTATCATATTCCATTTCACAATTACCACGTCCCCTTTTTCGCTTATAACATTATCTCCTTCGACTCGGTAATCTCCCCATTCCGGACCTTGGATCGTCTCCCCTTCGCGTCTTTGCGATTCAAACTCCGCCCACGGCTGATCCGGAGTTCGATCTTGAATCGCGAAGACGCAAAGACGCAAAGTTCAGAACTAAGGGGCTTAAGATTATAAAACTCCCCGTTCCGGACCTTGGATCGTCTCTCTTCGCATCTTTGCGATTCAAACTCCGCCCACGGCTGATTCGGGAGTTCGATCTTGAATCGCGAAGACGCAAAGACGCAAAGTTCAGAACTAAGGGGCTTGAGATTATAAAACTCCCCATTCCGGACCTTGGATCGTCTCCCTTCGCGTCTTTGCGATTCAAACTCCGCCCACGGCTGATCCGGAGTTCGAACTTGAATCACGAAGACGCAAAGATGCTAAGGTTAGAACTAAGGTTTGAGATTATAAACCTCCCATTCCGAACCTTGGATCGTCTCGCTTCGCGTCTTTGCGATTCAAACTCCGCCCACGGCTGATCCGGGACTTCGATCTTAAATCGCGAAGACGCAAAGATGCTAAGTTCAGAACTAAGGGCCTTGAGATTAAAAACTCCTCTTCCGGACCTTGGATCGTCTCCCTTCGCGTCTTTGCGATTCAAACTCCGCCCGCCCCACGGAGTCCCGCCACCTGCGCTAGCAAGCCATCGCACAGTCCGAGGAGGAGCGGCGTGGGCGGGTGCCCGGACCATTCGCGCAACGCGGCGGCTGCCGCAGTGATCTCGGTGTGCACGGCCTCGGCGATCACCGGAAAGATGGCGAGTTCGCGCATCTGCCGCAGGCGCAGCGCGAGCTGTGGGGGCTGCGTGCCGGCGATCTCCGCGCGCAGCTCATCCGCTTCGACCGCGGGGAGCCGTTCCAGCAGGGCCAGCAGCGGCAGGGTGAGTTTGCCGCTCGCGAGATCGGTGCCGAGTGTCTTGCCGATGCGCGTCTCTTCGCCGAAGAAGTCCGCGAGGTCTTCGTAGATCTGATAGGCGATTCCAAGATGCCGACCGAAGCGGCTCGCCGCTTCCACGTAACCGGGCTCCGAACCGGCGAGGCGCGCGCCGAGAAAACAGGAAACGCGAAAGAGCTCGGCGGTCTTCAAGTCCACGATCCGCTGATAATCGGCCCGTGTGATGTGGGTCGAGCGCCGGCGGAGCGTTTGCACGATTTCGCCGGTGCAGACGAGTCGCGCGGACTCGGTGATGGCGGCACAGATTTCAGTCGTGGGAAATTGCGACGCGAGGTGCAGGCCATGCGCAAACAAGGCGTCGCCCAGCAGCACCGCGGGCGTCGGACCGAATTCGCCCGAGGCCGTGCGGCGGTTGCGGCGAACATCGGCTTCGTCCATGATATCGTCGTGCACGAGGGTGGCAAGATGGACGAACTCGACGACGGCGGCGACGCGCACGAGATCGGGCGCAATTTCCGCCGGCCCGCGCCAGCCGCTGAGAAACACGAGTGCGGGCCGGATTCGCTGGGCGGAGACATCAATACAATAGTCCGCCATCGTGCGGATCTCGGGCTCGAACGCCGCGAGTTGCCCGTGCAGGAACCGATCGAACTCCGCCATGTGCGGCGCAACCCGGGCAAAAACGCCGGCGAAGGCGTGTGGCTTGTTGTCCGCAGTGGCGGCCGGGATGGCGACGCTGTTCATGGTAGATGAAAGTTGGGCGCGCAGTCCGGAAATGACTACCCGATATTCGCCAGAAATTGCGGTATCGAAGCAGCGGTTTGCAGCACGGCCGACCGGCGTGGCTGCAACCGCACATCCTCCTTGCGTCGATTTCCGCAGCCGGACTGGATCGCCCGCGGTTTTCCCGAGTCGCCTCAGTCCATGCGTGCATTTTCATTTATCATCCCTTGGCGAACGCTGCTTGCGTTCAGCGTGATTCTGTCGGCCGGCGGGTGCCGGAAATCGGCCTCTTCGTCCACAACCACGCCTCCCGCCGCCGTCGCTTGTCTCGGCCATCTGATCCCGGGCGAAGGGGTCATTGAACTTGGGGCGCCTTACTCTTTGGGTGGCGGGCCCTCCATCGTTACCGAACTGCGGGTCCGCCGTGGCGACCGGGTGCAAGCCGGACAGATCCTCGCCGTGCTGCACCCTTACCAAGGGGCATCGGCCGATGCCGCCGCCGCCGCCGCGCAAGTGAAGGTCGCAGAAGCCGCGCTCGCCCAGGTGCGCGCCGGCGCGAAGCCCGACGACATCGCGGCCCTCCGCGCGAGCGTCGCTCAGCGCGAGGCCGAGTTGGAAAACCAACGTCCGGCCTATGCCCGGGCTCAATCCCTGTTCAAGGACAAGCTCATCTCTCCCTCCGATATGGAGGCAACGCAGCGAAGCTTTACCGTCACGGAACAAGCGCTGGAGGAAACCCGGCACCGGGCGGCCTCACTCGCGGAAGTCCGCACGGTCGATGTGGCTTACGCGGAGAGCCAGGTCGCACTTGCCCGCGCGCAGCTGGCTGGTGCCGAGGCGCGAGTTGAGCAGTCGCTGCTGCGCGCCCCGATTGCCGGGATCATCCTCGACACCCTGCTCCAACCCGGCGAGTCGGCCGGCATGCCGGTGATGTCCCTCGGAGCCACCGATGCGATGGGGGTCGAAGCGTATGTTTACGATACCGACATCCAGCGGATGCGGCCCGGCGCCGTGGCGACAATCACGAGCTACGCGTTCGCGGGCGCGTTGACCGGCACTGTCACCGATGTCGCGCCGGTTCTCCGCTCCTCTCCGGCCGTATCGATCCGCCCCGAGGCCGCGTCGGATCGTCGCGTGGTGAAAGCCCGCATCGCCCTCGCACCCGCCGACGCAAAGCGCGTCGCGCACCTCAGTAATCAGGAAGTGGAAGTCCAGATCGCCCCATGAGATCCGCCGCCGCCCGGCTCTGGTGGCGATGGTTTCCACTGGGCAGTCCCTTTGCGTGGCTTCAGTTGCGCAGCGATCCCCTCCGGTTTGCCGCCGCCGTCGCGGGCATCGCTTTCGCGGCGGTCATGGTGACCTTTCAACTCGGCCTTTACCAGGCGCTGACCGAGGGCTCCGTCATCGTGCATCGGAGCCTGCGCGGCGATCTCATGATGATCAGCCGGCAATACGAATTCATCGCCATCAACGAGGGTTTTACGGAACGGCGCCTCCAACAGACCCGCGCGCTCCCCGAAGTGGCTTCGGTGGCTGCTCTCGACGTCGCCACCGGTAAATGGCGCAACCCCGTGGACGGCCGCTTCCAGACGATCGTCGTCTTCGGCATCAGGCCGGGCGAGGCGCCATTCGCCCTGCCGGAACTCGAAGCCAACGCCCCGACGCTGCTGCGCGAGGGCGCAGGGTTCTTTGATCGCACATCGCGCCCCTCCTACGGACACATTACCGAGCTGTTTGAGGAGCGCGGCCCTTTCACGACCGAACTCAACCGCCAGCATATCCGCATCGAGGGACTCTTCACGTTGGGCACCACGCTGGCGGTGGACGCCAACCTCGTCGTGGGCGAGCAGACCTTTCACACGCTTTTCCCGCAGATACCACCGGGCTTCATCCATGTCGGCCTGATCCGCCTCCAGCCCGGAGCCGATCCGGTGGCGGTGCGCGACCGCCTGCTGGCCTTTCTGCCCCCCGATGTGCAAGTGCTGCTCCCGGAGGATTTCGCCCAGGTCGAAAAAGACTACTGGACCGGCAAGACGCCGATCGGATTCGTCGTCAACGCCGGGTTGATCGTCGGCCTCATCGTGGGCGCGGTGATCGTGTATCAAATTCTCTATACCGACGTCACCGAACACCTCCCGGAATATGCCACGCTCAAGGCGATGGGCTATGACGACCGCTTCTTTGCCCGGCTGGTCGCCGGCCAGGCGTTGATCCTCACGGTCATGGGCTATGTGCCGGGCGTGATCGCCTCGTTCGGCGTGTTTCACCTGATGAGAAAGATGAGCAGCCTCAATCCCCAGGCCACGCCCGCCACCCTCGCGATCGTGTTCGTCCTCATCGCCGGCATGTGCGGAGTCGCCGGGGCGTTTGCCACGCGCAAGCTCCGCCAGGCGCGGCCTGCGGAAATCTTCTGATCGTAAACCCACCGATGCCTCCTTCCACCGAGCCGATCATCGCCGTGCGCGATCTGCGCCACTCCTACGGAGAGGGCGCCTTCGTGCGCGAGGTCCTGCACGGTATCGACGTCGATCTCCGGCCCGGCGAAATCGCAATCATCATGGGCCACAGTGGCTCCGGCAAGACGACCTTCCTCACCCTGGTGAGCGCGCTGCGCGCCGTGGAAACCGGCAGCGTGCGGGTCGCCGGCCAGGAGTTGCACGGCGCCACCGACGCGGCGCTGACCACCGCGCGGCGCCAGATCGGTTTCGTTTTCCAAAAGCACAATCTGATCGGCGCCCTTACGGCCCGGCAAAATGTGCAGATGGCCGTGCTCATCGACCACCCGGAGGATTCCGTCGCCGTGGCGGACGCCCTGCTCGCCCGCGTCGGTCTTCGCGGCCACGAGCACAAACGCCCGCGGGAACTTTCCGGCGGCCAGCAGCAGCGGGTGGCGATCGCGCGCGCCCTCGCCCGGAGACCGCGCGTGATCATGGCGGACGAGCCGACCGCCTCGCTCGATGCCCAGACGGGCCGCGAAATCATCGACTTCCTCCAGTCACTCGCGCGCACCGAGGGATGCGCCGTGATGATTGTCACACACGACTCCCGCATCCTCGATGTGGCCGACCGGATCCTCACGCTCGACGACGGTCGGATGATCGAGACCGATGCGATTTTCGAGCGGCTGGCGGACGAACTGGCCGGGCTCTTTGCCGGCCTGCCCCAAGTATTCGCTTATTTTCCCGAGGACGGTCCCCCGCGCCTCGCGGAATACCTGCCGCAACGTCAGCAGTTCGCCGCGGCCACCGAGGCACTCAACAAGCGCGCCTCCGATCATGTGCGGCTACGGCTCAAACCGGAGGCCGCCCATCGCGCCGATGCGCTGCAGCAGATGATCGCCGCGGTCCGTTCGCTGGAGTCCCTGCTCGGCGAATTTGCGGGGCACCTGCGGTCCGCGCCGCCCGATCTGCAACGCGGCACCGGCAACACCCTGCACCAGGCGCTCGAAACCGTGCTGTTCACCGCCGCCGACGCGCTGCGGACGCGCGACCCCGAGGACATCGATATTCTCGCCCGCATCACCTCCGATCGCAGCGATGCGATGAAGCGCCTGCGGGACACGCCGTCCCTCCGCCCCGGCACGACGGACGAAAGCGACGAAGCGTGGCGCCACGCGCTCTTCGCGCTCACCCACGATTTCTCGCACCTCATCCACCTGCACGGACAGATTGCTCATTTCTTGACCGAGATGCGCCGTCCTTAGGATAAGTGGGATGTTGCGCCTGAAAACCGGCGTCACAACCGTTCGACTTCGGACTCTTTATTCCCCTTCTTCTCGGTCTCCATTTAAACCCACCCCCTTCGCACCATGATCCCTCGCAACTGGTTCGTCTTCTCACTCTTCTTGGCAGGCTCGATCGTAGCCGCTGCCCAAACGCCCGCCCCCGCGAGCACTCAAGCGGACGATCACAACTACCGCTCGGCGCTCGCCTATCAGACCGAATACGAGGACTACCTCCAGACCATGCGCGGCAAGCGCTGCGATATCATCTTCATCGGCGACTCCATCACCGAGCAATGGCGCTGGGGTCAGGGCAAGCCCGTGTGGGAGAAAAACTACGCCGCTCGCGCGCTTGATTTCGGCCAAGGTTCAGACCGCACTCAGAACACCATCTGGCGACTCAAGAATCTCCCGATCGACGCTTTTTCACCGAAGGTCGCGGTCCTTCTCATCGGCACCAATAACTTCGCGGACACACCGGAAGACATCGTCGCCGGAGTCAAAGCCGTCATCGCCACCACCGAGGCGCGCTTTCATGGCATCCAATTCGTGCTGATCAGTATCCTGCCCAACGCCCGTGCCACCGAAAAGATGGCCCAAGCCAACCAGCTTTTGGCAGCCCTCAACGACGGCACGAAGATTCACTATCTGGATCTCGCCTCGAAGTTCACCCGCAAAGGCAATAACTGGTCTGGTCTGGGCAATGACAAGTTGCACCTCACGACCCAAGGCTACGAGATGTGGGCCGCGGAACTAAACCCGCTCCTCGCCAAGCTCCTCAAATAAGCCTGGCGGGCAGGCTGGCCGGCTCACCTTGAGCGACCACCGGCTCGCTCGCAAAGTCCTCCGAAAGCATGTCCCTCCCAACAAACCCGTCCGTCAGGGTGGTGAACAGCTTTGCCGAGCTCGTTTCGACTCCGTTTTCCGGCGAGGTCAACGCGCTCTGCTGGCCGCGCACGCTCGCGGGCGACTTTGATGAGATTGCCGCCGTGGTCGGGCCGCTCGACGAAATCACCACGGTGGATGACGAGTCGTTGCTAGAGCTGCCGCTCTCGCCCGCCGGGCGCATCGCGCGCGACATTCTCCTCGCCGATCAAAAACTCCTGCGCGATGCCGGGCTCGATCCGTCACTCGACCTGATCCCCGCGTATCCGCGCGAGCCGGACGCCGGCCCCGTGCCGATTGACGTTTACGACTGGCACGCCGACAGCGCCAACACCCTCGCCGATACGTTCCTGTGCAGCTACACCGTCGCATCGTCCGAGGGCGTCGCCAACTCGGAGGCCATTGGCCGCGTGAACATCCCCGAGACCCGCGACGCGTTGCTCAAGCTCTACGGCGGCGCGGATGACGCGGGGTTCGTCGCGTGGTGCAACGAGCGTTGCTACGATCTTCATTACGAGGCGCTGCCGCACGCCGAGGTGTTTTCGTTTGGCTTCGGTAATATGTGGCGCATCGCGACTCAATGCCCCGGCAGCCCCGTCCCGCCCTGCATCCATCGCGCCCCCGAAACCAAGCCCGGGCAACCGCCCCGCCTGCTGCTCATCAGCTAGCGTGTGTCCATGCAGTCGGATCGAATGTAGGAGCCTGCTTGCAGGCGATTCGGGAGATAAACATAGGCGTTCACCTCTCATCGCCTGCAAGCAGGCTCCTACATTCGATCCCAACCCGCTCACCCAAACCGCTTGGCCACGCCGACAAAGCGGCGACCGGCTTCGATCAAGTCGGCTTCGCCGAGCACGCCAAAACTCAGGCGGATAAAGTTCTTCGGCGCATCGTCGCCGAAGCAAAGATCGCCGGGCACATAGAGCACGCCCGCCGCAACACACGCGTGGCAAAAAGCCGAGTCCAGCCCGGTATCGAGCGAAGCAGGCGCTTCCAACCAGAGATACATGCCACCTCCCGGCACTGACCACCGCCAGCCGAGTTCGGGCAAGCCCGCTTCGGTCAACGCACCGTGAAGCGCGCGCATCTTGCGCTGATAGGTCGGCCGAATCACCACCAGTTGCGCATCAAGCCCACCCGTAGAAAGCACCTCTTCGAGGATGGCCTGGTTATAGTTGGCGGTGCCGAAATCGTGGTGGCCTTTTACGTGCAGCATCTTCGCGAGCAGGCCGGCATCCGAACTGGTGCCGTAGCCCACCTTGAGCCCAGTCGCAAAGGGCTTGGTCAGCGTCGAGGTGTAGAGCTTCGGAAACGCCGCCCACGACGGCAGGCTCAAGACACTGCGCGCCGGATGCGGCTTGTCGTAGTAGAGTTCCCGATACGCGGCATCCTCGATGACCGGCACGATCACACCAGCGGCCGTCAGCGCGTCCGCGATGGCATTTTTCTCGGCTTCGTCGAGGCTGCGCGCCGACGGGTTCGAGAAATAGCTCACAAAGTAAACGGCCTTTACCCGTCCGATTTCGCCACGTGTGCGGAGCGTTTCCAGCAGTGCTGCCAGCGCCGGCGCGTCTATGCGTCCATCGGCATCGGTGGGCAGGGAGCGCGCCTGCACGCCCAAACCCACCAACATCTCTAAGTAAACGAAGTAGCTGGGCCGGTCCACGAGGACGATGTCACCCGGGTTACAGAGCACCTGCATCGCGAGGTAGAGTGCCTGCTGAGAGCCGTTGGTGATGAAGAAATTCTTCCGCACCGTCTCTGCGTCGGCTGGTGTTTCCAGCGCGAGCAAGCGGTCGGCGAGCAACGCACGGAGTTTGGGCCGTCCTTGGTTGGTGCCATATTGCAGGTATTCCGGATCGCCACCGCGTCGGGCCAGCGTGTCCACCGCGGCCTGCACCGCAGGCACCGGCAAGGTGCGCGTGTCGGTAAATCCCGCGGCGATGGAAAGCATCTGGGGATTCTCCAACATCAGCGCCATCAAACGGGCGATGGTCGGAGGTTGCGCGCGTTGACCGAGTGCGGAATAGGCGATGGAGGACATGGATCGGAATGTAGGAGCCGTTTACGGCTATTCGGAAGATCGAAATGTAGGAGCCTGCTTGCAGGCGATGAGAGGCGTGCGAATACGCCAAACGCAGGGGCGCATCTCCCGAATCGCCTGCAAGCAGGCTCCTACATTTCGGAACACAAAAAAGCGCAGAGGTTAAAACCTCTGCGCCTTGGCTAAACAGGTCTCTACGACCGATCAGGCTGGCGACGGAGCGGGCGCGCCGCCCAGACCTTCGGGGGCATCCTTGGGCTTCTTCGCGCCGCCTTTGTCGTCGGAACGAGGAGGCAATGCGGGCGGCAACTCGCGAATGACCGGCGAGGTGATACCACCGGTTTCGAGGATCTCCATCACGTGTTTGCCCTCGATGGTTTCGTATTCGAGGAGCGCCTCGGCGATCTTGTCGAGCGCCGGACGGTGCGCGGCGATGAGTTCCGTCGCACGAGCATATTGCTCGCTGATGATACGCGTGATTTCGGCGTCGATCTTGCGGGCGGTTTCCTCGCTGTAGGTGTGGCTGCGGCCAATCTCGCGACCGAGGAACACGGTGTCCTGATTGTCGCCGTAAGCGATGGGACCGAGCGAACTCATGCCCCAGTCGCACACCATGTGACGGGCAATCTTGGTGACGTGCTTGATGTCACCGTAAGCGCCGCTGCTGATGTCGTCCATGACGAGTTCTTCGGCGATGCGACCACCCATGCCCATGGCGATCTGGCCGAGCATGCGCTTCTTTTCCTGCGTGAGCAGATCCTTCTTGGGGATGAACATCGTGCTGCCGAGCGAGCGTCCGCGCGGGATGATGGTGACCTTGTGAACCGGCACGGTGCCGTCGTCCAAGATGGCCTGCACGATGGCGTGGCCAGCCTCGTGGTAAGCAGTGAGCTTCTTCTCGCGGTCGTCCATGACGCGGCGGCGTTCGCGGCCGAACTGGACCTTTTCTCGGGCGTCATCGACGTCGATCATCTCGACCTTCTTTTTGTTGCGACGAGCGGCGAGCAGCGCGGCTTCGTTGAGGAGGTTGGCGAGATCGGCGCCGGACAGGCCGGGCGTGCCGCGGGCGATCACGTTGAGGTCAACGTTGTCGGCCAAGGTGATCTTGCGGGCATGAACGCGGAGGATTTGCTCGCGGCCCACGACGTCGGGGAGATCGACATAGACCTGACGGTCGAAGCGACCTGGGCGAAGGAGCGCCTGGTCGAGCACGTCGGCGCGATTGGTCGCGGCGATGATGATGACGCCCTCGGTGGTGTCGAAGCCGTCCATCTCGACGAGCATCGAATTAAGCGTCTGTTCGCGTTCGTCGTTACCGCCGCCCAAACCGGCGCCGCGCTGGCGACCGACGGCGTCGATTTCGTCGATGAAGATAATGCAGGGTGCGTTCTTGCGGCCCTGCTCGAACATGTCGCGCACGCGGCTCGCACCGACGCCGACGAACATCTCGACGAAGTCGGAGCCGGAGATGCTGAAGAACGGGACGTCGGCCTCGCCGGCGACGGCCTTGGCGAGGAGCGTTTTGCCGGTGCCGGGAGGACCGACGAGCAGCAGACCCTTGGGGATTTTGCCGCCCATCTTTTGGAACTTCTTCGGGTCTTTGAGGAACTCGACGACCTCGGAGACTTCTTCCTTGGCCTCATCGCAACCGGCGACTTCGCCGAAGGTGATTTTGTCGCGATCGCGAGCGAGCATCTTGGCGCGGCTCTTGCCGAAGTTCATCGCACCACGGCCGGCTTGGCGAAGCTGGCGGACGAAGAGGAAATACAGCAGGCCGATGATCAAGAGGATCGGCAGGAAGTTGAGCAGGAAGCTGGAGACGTTGTTGGAGACGGGCGGCTCCTCGAAGACTTTGGTCTTTTGGAGATGCTCCAAGCTGGACTCGGTGAGGTTGCCGGCGGCGCGAAACTGGTCGGTTTTAACACCGTTCTCGGTTTCCAGCACGGGCTGTTTAACTTTGCCGGTGATGATCGCGCCATTGCGGCCATAGGCGATGTCGTAGCGGATAACGCCGGAATCAACCTGCCCCTCGGTGGCCAATTCAATGACCTGCTGAATCTTGAGATTGGCGGGAGCGGCGGTGCGGGCCGGGCTGAAATAGAAAAGCAGCAGAACGGCGGCGAGAATGGACAGCCAGATCAGGGAAACCTTTAGCGGGAAACGGTCCGGAGGCAGGTTTTTGAGGGGGCGGCGCTTGGTGTCGTTTTTGAGATCAGGCATTACGATTTGGACTAGGGGATAACCGTGCGGGTTCCCCCGGATAAGTCAATTGGGTGCCTTGCGGTTTAACCGCGATTGACGACGCACACGGCTCCGTGTCAGCGGCCAACCTGATTGTTTCAATCAGCGGAGTTCGGTTCGAAGATCAGCGTGCCCTTGCGAATCACCGCAAAGCCGCTGCGGCCCAGACTGAAGCGAGTGAAACTCCCCTTCTCCACCGCCATCAGTAACCCCGCAAAGCCTTGGCGCGAGAGGTCGCCCGTGTCGTCCTGCAAGACGAGCCAGCGGTGCAACGCACGACGCACAGCCGCACGGGGTTTTCCATAAAGAATCTTCACGTCCAAGCGCCGTCCGTCGGCGGACAAGGCTCCCAATGAGTCCACCCACGCTTCCAGAGCGGCATCATCCTCTTCGAGCAACTCACGCGATAACGCGGCGCCCGCGAGCGCATCGCGGCCCTGCGTGGCGGCAACCCAGACGGGAAGCACCTCGTGCCGGATGCGATTGCGGAGAAAATCCGTGGTCTCGTTGCTCGCGTCATCGCGCCAGACACCGCCCGCCTCGCGCAACGCGGTGACGAGCTCGTGCTTTTTTAGGGTTAACAAAGGACGCAGGTGAACGCGACCGGACGGCATGAGTTGCACCGGACGCGGAGCGGCCAGACCGGCAGTGCCACTGCCACGCGCCAGCCGCATCAAAAAGGTCTCGGCGATATCATCCTGCTGGTGCCCGAGCCACAGTGCGCGAATGCGTCGCCGGGCAAGCGCTTGTTGAAAGAATGTAAACCGCGCCTCCCGCGCCTCGGCCTCGCTCGCGCCTTTGCGTGCGTCGGCCCAAACGCCCCCGACGAACCGCACGCCAAGACCGGCACAGACGCGCTCGCAAAAACGCGCATCTCCGGTCGAGGCGCGCCCGCGCAGGCGATGATCAAAGTGCAACGCGACGAGCCGATCGCGGCGCTCCGGCCAATGCGCCCAGAGCAGCAGCAGCAGCGCCAGCGAATCGGCACCGCCGGAAAAACCGACCGCCCACGGACGGCGTGCGGCGTCACTGTCGCCGTCGGCCCACGCCAGCACCGACGGGTGCAGCGCGGCGCGAGGGATGCGTGCCGCCAGCGCTTCCGCAATGCGAGGCCAGTCTGAGGGCTTGAGTGATCGCGGCATGGCGGCGGTTCGAATGTAGGAACCTGCTTGCAGGCGATGGTGGAGATAAACGCAGGCGTTCGGTTCACATCGCCTGCAAGCAGGCTCCTACATTCCGAACCATCCGAACGCCAACCGATCAGGCGAACGTGAGATACTCTTTGCCGAAATACGGCACGAGCACTTCGGGGATTTTCACGCGGCCGTCGGCTTGGAGGTTGTTCTCCAGCAAGGCGGCGAGCACGCGCGGCACGGCCAGACCGGAACCGTTGAGAGTGTGGACGAGCTCGGGTTTGCCCTCGGCGTTGCGGAAGCGGATCTGGGCGCGGCGGGCCTGGAAGGTCTCGAAGTTCGAGCAGCTCGACACTTCCAACCAGCGTTTCTGGCCGGCGGACCAGACTTCGAGGTCGTATTTCTTGGACTGCGAGAAACCGAGATCGCCACCGCACATGAGCAACACGCGGTAAGGAAGACCGAGCTTACGCAGCAGGTTCTCCGCGTCACCGCGCAACGCATCGAGTTCGCCATAGCTGGTCGAAGGATGAACCCACTTGAGGAGCTCGACCTTGTCGAATTGATGGAGGCGATTGAGGCCACGCACGTCTTTGCCGTAGCTGCCCGCCTCGCGACGGAAACACGGCGTGTAGGCGCAGCGTTTCACCGGAAGCGCAGCTTCGTCGATGATCTCGTCGCGGAAGAAATTCGTGAGGGGAACTTCGGCGGTCGGCACGGCGTAGAAGCCATCGGCGACGGCCTCATACATCTGGCCTTCTTTGTCGGGCAGCTGGCCGGTCGCGGTGGCGCTGGCGGCGTTGACGAAGATCGGAGGATTCACCTCCACGTAGCCGGCCTTGCCGTTCTCATCTAAAAAGAAATGGAGCAACGCGCGGACGATGCGGGCGCCGTCACCAATGTAGAACGGGAAGCCTGCGCCGGTGACCTTGGAGCCACGAGCGAAGTCGAACAGTTTGTCGAAACCGGGGATTTCCCAATGCGCCTTGGCATCGGGCGAAAGCGAGGCGATGTCGCCCCACGTTGCGAACGTGACGTTGTCCTCGGGCGTGCGGCCCTCGGGCACGGAAGCGTGCGGGAGGTTGGGCAGCGTCATCATGGCCTGCTTCACCTTGGTCTCAGCCTCGTTGAGTGCGACCTCGCCCTCTTTGACTTGGGCGGAGACGGCCTTCATCTCGGCGACCTTGGCGATAAATTCGGGTGAGCCCTTGGGGAGCTTGGCCATCTCGGTGTTGGCTGCCTTCTGTTTCGCACGAAGCGCTTCCACCTGCTGGAGCTGGGCGCGCCAGCTTGCGTCGAGCGTCAGGATGGCATCGACATCGACATCGAGGTGTTTCTTGGCAATCGCCGCACGGACAACATCGGGCGATTCGCGGAGGAGTTTGGGATCAAGCATATTGACAGGTCTAACCGCCACTATCGCGGCGCGCGCGAGCCGCCAGCAAGGGGAAAGTGCCGACCCTTAACCCGCGCAGAATAAGCCTTGCCTAAGCCGGTCGCCTCTTGCGCCATACCGGTTTCCTCACGCCGACTTCGCATCCTTTATTTTCATGAGCACCGCCAAATACCTTTTGACCGGTTGCGCCGGCTTTGTCGGCGCCCGCACCGCCGAGCTCCTGCTCGCCGAGGGTCACGAGGTGGTCGGTGTCGACGACCTCAACGATTACTACAGCCCGAAGCTCAAGACATGGCGCCTTGATCGCTTGCGCCAATACCCCGCATTCAGTTTTGAAAACGTAAACGTCGGTGCGCGCCAACAGGTCGAGCCGTTGTTTGCCAAGCATCGGTTTGACGCAGTCATTAATCTGGCTGCCCGCGCCGGCGTGCGTGCCAGCATGGAGGATCCATCCATCTATTTGGAAACCAATGCACAAGGCTGCCTCAACCTTCTCGAGGGTATGCGGAAAAGCGGCTGCAAAAAATTGGTTTTAGCCTCGACCTCATCTCTCTACGCGGGCCGCCAGCCGCCCTTCCGTGAATCCGACCCCGTCGATACGCCAATTTCTCCTTACGCAGCAACCAAACGGGCTGCCGAGGTCATGGCCTATACCTACCATCACCTTTACCAAATCGACGTCAGTATTGTCCGTTATTTTACGGTATATGGACCTGCGGGCCGCCCCGACATGAGTCCGCTACGCTTTATCAACTGGATCGACACTGGACGCCCGGTGGTTGTTTTTGGCGACGGTCAGCAAAAACGCGACTTCACGTATATCGATGACATTGCCCGCGGGACCGTTCGCGCACTCCAGCCAGTCGGCTACGAAATCATTAACCTAGGCGGCGGACGCCAGCCCTCCACCCTCATGGAGTTTATTGGGGCCATTGAGCAAAGTTTGGGCAAAAAGGCAGTCTTGGATTTCCAGCCGTTCCATCACGCCGACATGTTGGAGACCGCCGCAGTCATCGAAAAGGCCCGCGACCTGCTCGGCTGGGAGCCGCAGGTGGACTTGGCCATGGGCGTCGAGAATACCGTCCGCTGGTTCCGAGAGAATGCCGATTGGCTCCGGACCGAACTCGATTAAGGCCGGGCGACTGGTCTTGGACGGCAAAAGCGCTTGCCAATCATTTTCCCCCTGCCCCACTCACTCGCCCGACCACATGGCTAACACCTCTTCCCTGCAAACCGTCATCTGTCTCAAATGGGGCAAGCGTTACGGCCCCGAATACGTCAATAAGCTCTATTCGATGGTCGCTCGCAATACGAAGCGCCCACTGCGCTTTGTGTGTATCACGGACGACCCGACCGATTTAATGAAGGAGGTCGAGGTCAAGCCCATGCCGGAATTCGATCTGCCGGAGATCTTCCGATTCAAGGGATTCCGTCGCATGTTCCTGTTCAAAGAGTCGCTCCACGACCTCACCGGTCCCGTGCTGCACCTCGACGTGGATCTCCTCATCACGGGATCGGTGGACGACCTTTTCGACTACAAACCCGAAGCCAAGTATATCGTCAGTGAAAACTGGACCCAGCCGGGTGCGGGCATCGGCAACATGTCGGTTTTCCGCTACCACATCGGCTCGCAAACCAAGATCTGGGAGCGCTTCAGCGCCGATCCGCTGGGCATGCTGAAGGAATACGTAAACAGCCAGACGTTCTGCAGCCGCACGCTCGGCGCGTTCGAAATGTATCCCTTGGAGTGGTGCATCGGCTTCAAGCAAAGCCTCATTCCCGCCTGGCCCCTGCGCTACTTTCTCACGCCGTATACCCCGCCGGCCACGGCCAAGATCGTGGCATTCACCGGCAAACCCGACATGGATGAAGCTGCGGCCGGTATCTGGCCCGAAGCGAAACTGCGCAAACGCTTCTATAAGCGAATCCGCCCCACCCCATGGATATCGGAGATCTGGAAATAGCCATGAACGCTCCTCTCAATATAGTCTGCTACCGCTGGGGCACACGCTACGGCGTCGACTACGTAAACAAACTAAGCCGGATGGTAAAACGCCATTTGAGCCATCCCCATACGTTCCATTGCATAACGGATGACGCTACCGGCCTAGATAAAGAAATCATCTGCCACTTGCTCCCCTCCGGCCACTTCAAGGCCAATTGGAATAAGCTGATGACCTTCGAGGAGAACTTCTTAGGCCTGAAAGGCCAGTTCGTGGTGTGCCTGGATGTCGACCTTGTGATCATCGACTCCATCGACTTCTTATGCGACGAACCCGAGAAGGATTTCATGATCGCCCGCAATTGGACCGATTCAGCAATTCGAGGGAACTCATCTGTATATAGACTGAAGGTGGGCAGCCACTCCGACGTATGGAATCTATTCAAGAGCGACGTCGAAAAAAACATAGAAGAGTTTCACGGGAAAAACCGTAGCTTTGGCGACCAGCAGTGGATGAACCATGCAATAGCCGACTATCAATATTTCCCTGAGGGGAAAATCGTTTCATTCAAACGTCATTGCGGCGCGAAAAGCTGGTGCATCAAGCTACCACTGATCGGCGAAATCACCGGCGCATCTTGGGGCGAAGCAACGCCTCCTCCGAAAGCGGCGATTGTTCTTTTCCATGGCGATCCGCTACCACCCGATGTCGCCCAATCCCGGCATGGTCGATGGCGGAAGGCCCCGTTTGTCATGAAGAACTGGCACTGATCATGAGAACCAAGAAGAAGGCGATTTTTTTAAGCGAAAGCAGATGATCACCACCACTCCACTGTTCGGATTCATCATTCCGACGTATAATCGCCCGGAATTAGTAATAAAGGCGGTCGAAGCAGTCAAACGCCAGACCTACGCGCGCTGGATACTCGTCGTAGTGGATGATGCCTCGCGCATAGATTATTCATCGGCGGTGGCCACCTTCAACGATCCCCGCATCACTTATATCAAACGCACCGTAAACGGCGGGTGTAATGCTGCTCGCACCACAGGTATCGATGAAGTGGTGCGCCAAGGGGCGGACTTCATGATCAGTTCCGGTGATGACGAGGAGTTTGATCCTCGGTGCCTTGAGGTAGTCTGTGAAAAAATCGCCGCCCATCCGGAATGCGGGTGGTTTATGTCAAACACGTCGGGAGACGCAAAGTCCTCCACGCGTCAAATTGTGAAAGAAGGTCATTATGATTGGTTCGATCATTACCTTTATGGCAAAGAGCTTCGCGGTGACAAAACCCATGTTATCCGCCTGAGCACCCTTGGGAAAATCCGCTACGATGGACGTTACCGCGCGTCCAACATGTGGCCTTTCTTCGCTCCTTTGGCTGCACGAACCCAAATCTGGGCCTACCCTTACGCGTCTAAAGTCATTCGCTACCTGCCCGACGGCATCACGAAAAACGCATCCCGCTACCCCAAGACCTGGCTCGAGGTCTATTCGCGGGTCGGCAAACACGCCGCGGCGGTTCGCTACCGTCCGACCAAGCTCGCCGCTTACAAATACCTGCTGCTGGAGTCCGCAAAGACCCCGGCACGTGCTTTACGCGTATTGTTTAGCCGCCGGAAGCCGAAAGCCACGGCACGTTAAGCCCAACCAAGCCGCGCGCGTAACGTCGCGGCCAAGGACCGCTCCATAGGCTCAGTGGGCGGTCGCAGGGCCGACAAATCCGCCGGTTCGATTTGCTCCAACCCCGCGATTTCCCGACGCAGCACGCGCCCTGTTTTTTCGAGGCGCTCGAAATAAGCAGGCAAAAAGCTGCCTTTGGGAAAAGGGGTCTCCGCCGGCCGCACCAAGACGGTGGGCCGACCACTCGCGACTGACTCGGTGGCCATCGTGACACTATCTTGGGTGGCAATCACCACCTCGGCTGCCCCCAGAAGCGCGGCCAATCGCTTCTCGGGCCTTGTCGCCCACCAAATCGAGTAGGCCACTGCTTCTTCGGGGATGGCTGATCGCAGGATCTTTTCCGCATTCGCGCCGGTGCGCGGAGAAGTCGTTACGAGCCAGCGAATACCATGACGCTGTGCGAGTGCGCCTAATGCCCCGCCCAATGCAGTCCAATCCGCCTCGGTGTAACGGTGGCTTGCCGAGGCGCCGCCGATCACCGCCGCCCAGAGGCGCCCTGCAGGTCGATCAGTCCATTCCACCGCCGCACGCTCGGCGCTTTCGCGCGTCATCCGCGTAGGAATCATTTCAATGAGCACATCGTTCACACCGTTCTCGTTGGCCGACGGGGTGAAGGCTGTATGAAACCATTCTGAACGATAGGGCTTTCTCTCACCGATGAAAACATACGGCACCTCGTAACGAGCCGCCAAGGAACGGGCGGCGAACACACTCTTCCCTCCACTCGACAGAATCAGGTCGGGCTTTGTGGCCGTGCTGGCGGGTGCATCCAACCGGAGCCACCGGCGCAGCACCCAGTCGGGCAAGGGTCTGCCCGCTTTCCCCATCCAGGCTCGCACCAAAGAGCGCGCCGCTCCGTTTAATCGGGGTCGGCATTCAAACCGCTCCACTTGCACGAGTGAAGCGCCTGCCAGTGCCGAGGCGAGTCCGACTGATTGGCTGACGTGCCCCGGGCTGCCCTCACTAATAATCCAGACGATGCGGCGCATGGTGCTGGCGGCAACGTGTGATTGGCCGGCGTTCACTCGCGCCAGTGTTGTTTCACCCAGTCACTTGGCAGCACGAAACGAGAAAAATGCTTACGCCATTTTTTTTCGGTCTTCCGGATCGACCACATCCAGCGCAGGTGATCAAGCGGGCTTCGAGTGGCGCTCCTAGGTGACCAACGGCCTAAAATGGCGTCATCCGGTTTAGGATGTCCGGGGAACGTCACGATCTTCACGCCTTTGGGAAGCACCGGGGTGCGCAGGTAGCGCAGCGGCCAAGGACCCATGCAGTGAATGCCGAAGTGTTTTGTCCACGCTTCGGGCCAGAGCTTGATGCCGCCACGAATGCCAGCGGTTACATAGTTCTGCTCAAACTGATATTTGCGGGAAACGTTGGCCGAATCGGCCTGAAGATTTTCCAGCATGTAGGGGTGCCCGCCGATCTGAAAACGGAAGACGGAGGTCTGGCCCGTCTTCTTGAAAATGCGCACCCAGTTCCGAGCGGTGATCACATCGTTGAGATCTCCGTAGGTGAAGTAGTCGTCGATGTTGGCCACGATCACCGAGTCGAGGTCCACGAAGAGTGCCAGTCCCTTGAGCCCGTAGAGTTCGGCGCTCCACAACGCAACCTTGGGCCACTTGCCAGGCACGTCCTTGGGAATTTCGCAGCCGAGCGGAGGGAGCGGCAGGCACAACACTTCGGGGCGAATACCCGTGGCATTATCCGTGAAGCAAACCACCTTGAACTCACCCGTGATATTCCGGGCGACCATGGAGTGCATGATGTTCACGTATTCGGGCCCGTAAACGGTGCCCCACTTCATGCAAAGAACGAGCTTGGGTGTCATGCGCGGATGAGAGCGAACTCAGGCCTTGAAATACTTGGCCGGGCGGCGGCGGAGACAGTTGCGCGTATCGACGATCGGCATGGTGTAGCCGGTGAAGTCGAACTCCTTGTAGGCCTCGTGACCGGTGGAGAGCACGATCAGATCGTAATCGCTGGTGATCGCCGAGACCGACTTACGACCCGCGTAAACGGCGTGCTCACGCGTCAGCGGAATCACCGGCACGAACGGGTCGTGATATTCGACCTTCGCGCCGAGCGCCTCGAATTTCTCGATGAGCTTGTAGCTCGGGGATTCGCGGTCGTCGTCCACGTTGGCCTTGTAGGCGAGACCGAGGATGAGGACGCGGGCGTTCTTGACCGACTTTGCGTCTTGATTGAGCGCCTCGAAGGCGACCTTCACGACATGGTCAGGCATCGCGGTGTTGATCTCGCCGGCGAGTTCAATGAATCGCGTGTGCTGGCCAAACTCACGGGCTTTCCAGGTCAGATAAAACGGATCGATCGGGATGCAGTGTCCGCCAAGGCCCGGACCGGGATAAAACGGCATGTAGCCAAAGGGCTTGGTTTTCGCCGCCTCAATCACTTCCCAGATGTCGATACCCATCGCGCCGTAAACAACCTTGAGTTCATTAACCAAGGCGATGTTCACCGAGCGGAAAATATTTTCGAGCAACTTGGTCGCCTCAGCGACGCGGCAGGAGCTCACCGGCACGAGTTTTTTGATGGCGACGCTGTAGAGCGCGAGGGCCTTTTCCAAGCACGCCGGAGTGAGACCACCGACCACTTTGGGAATAGCAGCGACCTTGCTGTCGGGGTTGCCCGGGTCTTCGCGTTCGGGGGAGAACGCCAGATGGAAATCTACGCCTGCCTTCAGTCCGGAACCTTCCTCTAAAACGGCCCGGAGTTCACCGTCAGTCGTGCCGGGATAGGTGGTGGATTCGAGGACAACCAGCACGCCCTTGCGCAGGTGAGGGGCAAGCGCGCGACCGGTGTTCAATACGTAGCTAAGGTCGGGCTCACGAAATGCATTCAACGGCGTCGGCACGCACAGGATGATCGCCTCGACTTCGGAGGCTCGGGCGAAGTCGGTGGACGCCTCCAGCTTGCCCGCGTCACGCTGTTCGGCGACGGCGGCTGCCTCGATGTGTTTGATGTAGCTGCGGCCGGCGTTGAGCGCATCGGTCTTCTTCGAGTCGATGTCCAGGCCCAGCACGCGGCAACCCGACCGGGCGAATTGGAGGGAAAGGGGCAGGCCCACATAGCCGAGGCCGACGATCGCAAGGGATTTCATGAAACGGGTATGGGAACGGACGGCAGGCGCGGCTTCAAGGATTGGTTACGAGTTCATTATAGACCTGCAAAGTGGACACACACATGCAGTCGAGGGTGTAGGGCTCGCCGATCAAGCCGGGGACGGGGCGCTCCTTAAGCACCCGGAGCGTGGCTGCGAGCAAACCGGCTTGGTCGCCCAGCGTGACGCAACCGGCGGGATAAGCCGGCCGCAACTGCTCGCCGATGCCACCGTGGTCATAACCCACAAACGCACGCCCCATGGCCAACGCCTCCAGCGCCACGCGCCCGAATGATTCGGGTTGTTGCGATAACGAATAGGTCACGTCACTCACCGCCATAATTTCGCGAAGATCGCGCCGATGCCCTAGAAAACTAATGTCGTCACCCAAGCCCATCGCGACGGCTTTGGCCTGCAACTCCGCCATGTAATCCTGCTTGCCGGCGTGGGTGTCGCCGACGATCAGGCCCTGCACGGCGAGCCCTTGTTGCTTTAGCGCGCTTATCAAATTGAAGAAATCCTCATGCCCCTTGAGGCGCGTGATGCGTCCAGGCAGCAGCAAAACCGCCCGGCCCGCGCAACGCGGTTGACTGGCCCTCCACGCAGTCAACCACTCGGACGAAGGGGTGAAGCCGAGCGGATATTGCTCCAGCTGCACACCGCGTGGCACCACCCGGATACGATCAGGAGGAACTTTGGGGTAATTCTCCAAGATGTAGTCCCGAATGCTTTCCGAAACCGCGATCACCCGCTCGCCGCGTGTCATGATGGCGGAGTAGGTGTTCACGGAATAAAATCCATGCACGGTCGAAACCAAATGGGGACGCGCGTGCGCATTCATTCCGCGCCAGGCCAGCCAGGCAATCCACCCCGGAACGCGTGAGCGGATGTGAATGATGTCCGGCTTTTCCTGCTCAAACAAACGCCTCAACGGATGAACCTGAAAGAGCGATTTAAGACTCTTGCGGTGCACGGGCAGGGTCACATGCCGCGCGCCGATTTGCTCCAATTCGCCAACCAAGCGTCCGCCATTGGAAACGACCAGCGCCTCATGTCCGGCCTCGACCAAGGTGCGCGCGATTTCCAGCGTGCCGCGCTCGACACCGCCGGCGTTCAACTCGGGAAGAATTTGCAGGACTTTCATAGGGCCGGAGTGAAGAAGCGGGCGAGGACTTCATTCGCGCACCGCGCGGCTTCGTGCAACACGCCGGGCGCAGGCGGCAGCGCACGCGTTTCACACCAGCGGGCGTAACGCGTGGCATAACCGGTCTCGGCCACGTGATCCACCGAGCGCGCGATGCGGCCTTGCGGTGTTTTGGCCGGCAGCGGCAGCAATCCCGTGCAGGCGCCCGCGGTGATCGCCTCGTAGATCATGGAAATGCTGTCTTCGGTCACCCACGCCTGACGCGCGGCGAGCAATTGCTGCGGCACCCAGCCGCGCGGGGTCTGCTCGTTGGATATCGATGTGAGCGAAGGCAGCCCGAGCGCGGCGAGCTTGTCCAGAAATCCAGCCGGTGTGCGTCGCGAGTCCGTCAGCACCCAACTCAAGCCCAGGTCGCTTTGCACCACCGTCTTGATGGATTCGAGCAGCGGTGCTTCATCCCAATCGTGGTGACGAGAAGGTCCGCCCACGAGAATGAGTCCGGTCGCCGACTTGGCCGGCACGCCCTCGGGAATACGATTAAGCGCGCCTTCGGTCACGATCACGCGCCGGCCCACCCGCCCGTTTTCCTTCACGTCGTGGCTCGGCACCAGACACAGATCGAAACAACAAGCGGGCAGCGAAGGCTTCATGATGACCACCGAGCGCGCACCGAAGTGCCGAGCGGCCGCAATCAGCGCAAAGTGAGTTCCATGTCCGGCCGCGATCAACAGCTGGGGACGCGGCTTCCCGACGGGCAACGCCTTCGCCTGACGTATCCGCGCCCATGTCGATTGGGTCGCAGCGAACGAAACGATCTCAACAGTCGCACCCGTGCGACGGCTTAACGCCTCAGCCAGTCCGATGCTCTGGTTCTCATGCCCTGGCTTGCCGTCGGACAGGATGCGAATGGCTTCGAGAGGCGTGCTCATGCAGGTGATTGAGCGTTCTTTGAGACCGCCAAACCCAGACGCCGGCAAGCTTTCGCAACGGCGCGCTGACCGGCTGGCACCATAACCACGTCAAGCGGTTGCGTGGCGACTCCATCAATGCGGCGCAACTCGGCGATGACCGCATCGCGCGAAACACAATCCGCGGCGCGGGTGTGAATGCGCACGTCTGAAGGAAGCCATGCCGGTAAGTCCACCGGCGCTCCGTGCGACACGCTGCACTCCCAACCAATGTCTGGAAATGTCGGTTCGGGTGCAGGCCATACCGAGTCGCCCAGATCGAGCCAGACGAGCACACGACGAGGTTTCGTGCAGGCCGCAAGTGCCGGCTCGCCGGGAGGACGGCCCTTCATGTGCAACGGTTGGGTGCGAGTGCGCCAGCGGTCTTGCAGCCAGAACACGTCCCCCGGGCTTTCGCGGATCATTTCTTCGAGCAGCTTCATGCAGGCGAGCGTTGTGGGCTCACCGGTTAACCTATGGAGTTTCAACACCCACCGGCCAGGAGCGACCGTGCGCATCGACAAGCCGATGACTGGCGTGCCGAGCCTTCGAGAAAGAATGGCCGGCAACGGCGTGCAACTCGTCAGGCGTCCAAAAAACGGCACGATTTCACCCGAGGATTCGGCGCGTTGGTCGCCAAGAATACCCAACACCCCTCCACCGCGAACGAACGAAGCCATGGCAAGGGGGTTGGAGCGTTTTTCAAACAACTCGAGCCCGACACTGCGTCGCACCGCCTTGACGTGCTCATCCATCAACGGGTTGTTCAGCAGCCGGTAGATCGTGCCCCCTTTATGACCGGGCGGAAGCAGTTGGGGAAATACATGAGCAAGCGCCTCCCAGTTACCCATGTGGGCGAGCAGCACAACAGCCCCCCTATCCGCGGAGATAACCTCATGGCACAGCTCAATATTTTCAATACTCACCACTTCACTCAGCCGTCGCGAATCGAGACCAGCGGTTCGCAATGAACCGATGAGGTTGGCGCCACTTCGGCGAAACACTTCATCGACCAGCCGAGTCAGTTCGTCCGGCGTTTTCTCATCTCCGAACGCGATGCGCAGGTTTCGGGCAACAATCTTCCGGCGCGCAGGAAAAGCTCTCCCTGCCAGAGCGCCCAACGCCGTGCCCAAATGAGCGGCGAGGCGGGCACTGAGCAGCCCCACCAGCATTTCCAACATCAAATAGAAGGCCCACTCCAGTCGCCAGCGGACCCGCAGGCCCAAGGGAGGAGACTTGCGACTCATGCGACGAATAGCGGCGCTCGGGAAGACAAGCGCAGGGGAGTGATGACTGGTGAAAAACGGGTCAAGCGGCGGACTTTAGATTCCCGACCTCGCTGGGCAAGCTCGCTCGTCGACAGCATCTTGTCGCCCAAGCTTGCAGTCCGCTCCGCTTCACGCCCCTTTTTGGGGCCATGGCGCTCCTCACGGTTTCAGACCTTCGCACCTATTTTCACACGCGCAGCGGCGTTTATCGCGCGGTGGACGGGGTCAGTTTCCATCTCGAACGCGGCGAGATCCTCGGCATCGTCGGCGAATCCGGCTCGGGCAAATCGGTTACGTGCTACTCCTTGATGGGCCTCGTCCCCCAGCCGCCCGGCCGCATCGAGAGCGGCACCGCGATGTTCGATGGCGTTGATCTGCTGCATTGTTCGCCGAAGGAGGCCCGCTCCATCCGCGGAAAGCGCATCTCGATGATCTTCCAAGATCCGATGACGTCGCTGAATCCCTACACGCGCGTCTCCGACCAGATCATCGAGCCGCTGCTTATCCACGAAAAGATCTCCCGCAAAGACGCCCTCGCCCGCGCGCTCACCATGCTGGAGGCCGTCGGTATCACCGATGCCGCCAAGCGCATGCACAGCTACCCGCACGAGTTCTCCGGCGGCATGCGGCAACGCGTGATGATCGCCATGGCGTTGATCACCCGTCCCGACATCCTCATCGCCGACGAACCCACCACCGCTCTCGACGTGACGGTGCAGGCGCAAATCCTCGCGCTCATCAAAAAACTCCAGCGCGAGTTCGGCATGGCGGTGATCTTCGTGACCCACGACCTCGGCGTCGTCTCCGGCCTCTGCGACCGCGTGCAGGTCATGTATGCCGGTCGCATCATGGAAACCGCCGACACGCGCACGCTCTTCCAGAACCCGCAACATCCCTATACCAAAGCACTCCAACGCTGCGTGCCCGCACTCCAGGAAAAAGGCCGCCCGCTCTTCACGATCCCCGGCCTTCCGCCCGACCTGTCCAAGCCCATTTCCGAAACCGAACTGCTCGCTCGCTTCGATTTTTCGGCGGACGCGTCCTCGTCGGCATCCGCCGGAGCCGCCGCACCCGCCGCGCCGACCCGCCCGCCGGTTGATCAAAACGATGTCATTCTTTCGGTGAAGGCGGTCTCCACCCACTTCACCGGTCGCGCCGCTGGCCTCTTCGGCAAGCCGGCCGACGCCGTTCGCGCCGTCGATGGCGTGAGTTTTGATGTGAAACGCGGCGAAGTCATCGGCCTCGTGGGCGAATCCGGCTCGGGCAAATCCACGCTCGGCCGCACCATCATGCAGTTGATCCCGCCCACCTCGGGCGCGGTTATCCTCGAAGGCAAAAATCTCACCGAAGGCACCTCGGGCGAACTCGCCGCCGTGCGCCGCGACCTGCAGATGGTTTTCCAAGATCCGTTCGCCTCGCTCAACCCGCGCATGACGATCTTCGCCACGCTCGCCGAGCCACTGGTTGTTCACCGGATGTGTAAGCCGGCCGAGGTAACCGCCCGCGTGATCGAGCTGATGCGTCAAGTCGGCCTGCCCGCGCGCGACATGCAGAAATACCCGCACGAGTTCTCCGGCGGACAGCGCCAGCGCATTGCCATTGCCCGAGCGCTCGCGCTCAACCCCAAGGTCATCGTCGCAGACGAACCGGTTTCGGCCCTCGATGTTTCCATCCAGGCGCAAATCTTGAACCTTCTCGCCGATTTGGTCCGCCGGCTGAACCTCACGTTGATTTTCATTTCGCACGACCTCTCCGTCGTGAAACACATCTCTGACCGCATCGCCGTGATGTATCGCGGTAAGATCGTCGAGATGGGCTCGGCCCTCGATGTGATGGAACGGCCGCAACACGATTACACCCGCACGTTGCTGAGCGCGATTCCGCGCATCGAACGGTAAGGTCCTGTTTACGGGCGATGGTCCGACACGTGGGAGCGAGCTTGCTCGCGAGATCGGAATCGCGAGCAAGCTCGCTCCCACCTGCGGCTTCAACCGCGCATCCTCATCCAGCTGCTTCTCCCGGCGACGTTTTCGTTACGCGCCGCCTTAGGCCTTGCCAAGCTCCGGGGAGCCACGCACGTTCTTCCCTTTTTCAAAGACGAACGAGTCCCGAGATTATGAACCAGAACATCCGCAATATCGCCATCATCGCCCACGTTGACCATGGTAAGACCACCTTGGTTGACCAACTCCTCAAAGAGGGTGGCGTTTACCGTGCCAACCAAGCTGTCGAGGTCCGCGCCATGGACTCCATGGATCTCGAAAAGGAAAAGGGCATCACGATCAAGGCCAAGAACACCTCCGTTCACTGGCAGGGTAAGATCGTCAACATTCTCGACACCCCCGGCCACGCCGACTTCGGCGGCGAAGTCGAGCGCGCCCTCCGCATGGTGGACGGCGTTCTCCTCGTGATCGATGCCTATGACGGACCCCAGGCGCAGACGCGCTTCGTGCTCCGCAAGGCCCTCGCCCACGGCCTCAAGGTCGTCATCGTCATCAACAAGATCGACCGTCCGAACGCCGATCCGGCCAAGATGTATGACAAGGTTCTCGAACTCCTCATGGAACTCGAGGCCACCGAGGAGCAGTTCGACGCTCCCGTCGTTTACGGTTCCGGCCGCGACGGCTACATGATGTATCACCTCGGCGAAGAGAAGAAGGACATGACCCCCCTCTTCCAGACGATCATCGACCACGTTCCGCCGCCTTTCGCCAAGCCCGAAGAGCCCTTCCACATGCTCGTCTCCAACATCGATTGGTCCGACTACGTCGGCCGTATCGCTGTCGGCAAGATCCTCGGCGGCACCATCAAGGTTGGCGACCCGATGTTCGTCATCCGCCACAACGAAGCCGGCAAGAAGGTCCGCTCCAAGGTCACCAAGATTTTCGAGTTCACTGGTCTCGGTCAGCGCGAAGTCGAAACGGCCACCGCCGGTAACATCATCGGTCTCGCCGGTTTTGAAGACGTGGACATCGGCGACACCCTCGACGTGCGCGAAGACGCCCACGCCCTGCCCTTCACCCAGATCGATCCCCCGACGCTGGAGATGCAGTTCGCCGTTAACGACGGCCCGCTCGTCGGCACCGAGGGCAAGCTCGTCACCTCGCGCCAGATCCGCGAGCGTCTGATGCGCGAGCTGAAGACCAACGTCTCCATCTACATCGACGACGCTGACCGCGCCGGCGTGTTCAACGTCAAGGCCCGCGGCACGATGCAGGTCGCCGTCCTCGTCGAGACCATGCGCCGCGAAGGCTTCGAGCTCCTCGTTTCCCGCCCGACCGTGATCGAAAAGGTGGTCGATGGCGCCCGCCACGAGCCTTACGAGACCGTCTGGATCGAAGTTCCGGACGAGTGCGTTGGCTCCATCATGCAGAACCTTGCGAACCGCAAGGGTCAGCTGACCAACATGGAGAAGCTCACCGCGACCACGATGATCGAAGCGACCATCACCACGCGCGGCCTCATCGGCTTGGAAATCGACGTGATCAACGCCACCAGCGGCCGCGGCATCACGAGCCATCTCTTCAAGGAATACGGCCCCTACGCGGGCGAAGTCCTCACCCGTATGACCGGCGTGATCACCGCGACCGAAGCCGGCGAGACCACCACCTACGCACTCCTCATGGTGCAGGACCGCGGCAAGCTCTTCATCGGACCCGGTGAAGAAGTTTACGAAGGCATGATCGTCGGCGAGAATCCTCGCAACGAAGACATCTCCTGCAACGCCGTGCGCGAAAAGGCCCTCACGAACTTCCGTTCGCAGGGTTCGGGTGTGGCCACCGGCCTCATTCCCGCCGCCAAGATGTCCCTCGAGCGCGCGCTCGAATACATCGCGTCGGACGAGCTCCTCGAGGTCACCCCGAAGAACCTCCGCCTCCGCAAGCGCATCCTCAACACCGGCGAGCGCCTCAAGGCCAAGAAGTCCGGCAAGTAAGCGATACGCGTTCCTTTAAACGAGCGCATCGCTTCACGAGGCCGCCGGCTCACCCCGGCGGCTTTTTTGTGCCCATCGGCGTCGGCGACGCGCTCCGGTGTTGTCCTTTAAACGCCATTCCGTTCGCTTCTAGCGGTGAGCATCACCCTCGGCTCCAGGTTGCGAACGTTCTGGATTCTTGCCCGACCCTTTTGGACGTCGGAGGAGAAAAAGCCTGCGTGGGCACTCCTGCTGGCCGTCACCGCGTTCACGGTTGCGGAGAACTGGATCGGCATCCGCCTCTCCTACTGGAACCGCTCGTTTTTCGACACCGTCCAGCGCGGCGACTACGGCTACTTTGTCCACCTCGGTGGCGTGATGATCGGGCTGATTTTTCTCTCGATCACCTTCTGGCTGGCGCAGGACTTTTTCTTCTCGTCGCTCAAGATCCGCTGGCGGCGCTGGATGACCGCACGATTCCTCGATCAGTGGCTCGGCGACCGCGCGCATTACCTCGGCCAGCTCGACTCGATTCACGGAGACAACCCCGACCAACGCATCAGTGAGGACATCCGCAGCTTCGTGTTCACGTCACTCGACTTGTTCATGCAGCTGCTCTCGGCGCTGATCGGCTTCGTCGCGTTCGTCGTCATTCTCTGGACGCTTTCCGCCGGTCCGCCCACGCCGCACGGAGTGCCGCCGCCCGTTCACCTCCCGGCAAACTACGCGTGGTTTCAGCCCGCGTTCCTCGCCTTCTGGAACGCGTATCAAACCAGCATGGCGTTTATCACGTCCATCCCCGGGCACTTGGTGTGGTTTTGCTTTCTCTATTCGTGGCTCGGTAGCTGGCTGGTGAACCGCGTCGGCCGTCCGATCATCGGACTCGCCTATGAACAGGAAAAGTTGGAAGCCGATTTCCGCTTCGGCCTGATCCGTCTGCGCGAGAACAGCGAGAGCACAGCGCTCATCGAGGGCGAACCCGCCGAGCGCCGGACCTTGGGTGCGAGTTTTTCTCGGATCGTGGGCAACTTCAACGCACGCCTCGTGAAGCAGATCCATCTTAACGCGTTCAAGGCGGTTTATTTTCGCCTGTCCGACTCCGTCCCGTTGCTCCTCTCCGCGCCTCGTTTTTTCGCCGGCACGATCAGCCTCGGCCAGCTGACCCAGCTCACCGGCGCCTTCGGTCGCGTGCAGAGCTGCCTTAATCTTTTCATTAACAGTTACGAGACCATCGCCGGCTGGTGGGCGGTGACCCAGCGACTGGAAGGCTTCGTTCGCGGTATCGACCATGCGCACGAGCTACGCAACTCGCAGAGTCTCATCTATTCCTCCGGCCGCGTTGGGCACGAACTCGTCGTCAAAAACCTCGCGCTCTTCCGCCCCAACGGGAAACCGCTGCTGGCGCCCGTCAACTTCACTCTTTCTCCGGGAGACTCCGTGTTGATTACCGGCCCGTCCGGCTGCGGCAAAAGCACCTTGCTGCGCGCCCTGGCCGGCCTGTGGCCCTACGAGCACGGATTCGTTCACCTACCCGCGCCTTTCCGTTGCATGGTGATGCCGCAACGCCCCTACCTTCCGATCGGCTCATTGCGCGCCGCCATTTGCTATCCCGAGCCGCCGGATAAGTTTTCCGATGACGCCCTCCGCACCGCTCTCGCACTCGCCCAAGCCCCTTCCTTGGCCTCGCGCCTCGACGAGGAAGCCCACTGGTCGCAATTCCTCTCCGGCGGCGAACAGCAACGCGTCGCCCTCGCCCGCATTTTTCTGCTCAAACCCGACTGGCTCTTTCTCGACGAAGCCACCGCGGCGATGGATGAAGCCGCCGAGCATTCCTTCTACATGAGCCTCCGCGCCACCTTGCCCGAAATTTTCTATCTGACCATCGCCCATCGCAGCACCCTGCGCGCGGTGCATGCCCGCCAACTACGCGTGCTCACCCATGAAGATGGCACCCACCATCTCACCGAAGTGAACAACGCGATGTCGAATTGGTAACGCATCACGCTCGCCACGTCGTTCGCCGGGACAAACGCGGCAACGGTGGCCGATCCTTTTAATTCGATACCCCGTATCAACTACTGCACTTCTCCCTCTTTCGTTTATGCCAACCACGCCTTTCCTCGCCTTCCTGATGGGCCAGTCGCCGATGGAGCTTTTCTCTCACGGCGGCCCGATCATGTGGCCGATTTTGATCGTCTCTTTCCTCGCCGTCACGGTCGTGGTCGAGCGCACGATTTTCCTGATTCGAGAAAACTCCACCCGTGAGCCCGAGGTGGTTGAAAAGATGCTCGAATATGTAGAGGGCCGCGACACCGAGCGCGCGGTCGCCCTGGGCAAGAAGAGCCCCGATTACGTTGCTCGCATTCTCGTTTACGCGCTCACACACAAAGAGCACTCGCTGCCCAACGCGTTTATGCGCGCCGCCAATCGCGAGCTCGCGCGTTTCCAGCAAGGCATGGCGTGGCTGGACACCTGCATCACCGCCGCGCCCTTGCTCGGCCTGCTCGGCACCGTGACCGGCATGATGAACACCTTCGGCGCGCTCGGCAGTGGCGACATCGCCGCCAGCGCCAGCAAGATCACCGGCGGCGTGGGCGAAGCCCTCATCGCAACCGCCTGCGGCCTCGGCATCGCGATCATCGGCCTCTTCCCCTACAACATTCTCAACGCCCGCGTGGAAGCGGCTCGGCACGATATCTCCGACGCGTCCAACGCCCTTGAGGTCATCATCCAAAAAGCTGCGGCCAGCAGCGCGCCCACAGCCGCCGCCGCCCCGTCGCCTCGCGCATGAGCAGTTCGCTGCACGACCCGTTTGTCAGCGCCCCTAAACGGGCGCGCATCGAGATCATCCCGCTCATCGATGTGATCTTTTTCCTGCTGGCCACGTTCGTGCTCTTCACGCTCTCGCTCAACAAATCCGGCGGCCTCTCCGTCGCGTTGCCGTCCACCGAGACCAGCCAGCCCCGCGCCTCCGAAGGCGCCGTCACGCTCACGATCACCGCCGAGGGCACGTTGGCGTGGGATCAAAAGCCCGTGACGCTGGAAGAGTTCATCGCGCTCCTTCAGGCCTATAAGCTGAGCACGCCCGAGCCACGCGTGTTGATCAACGGCGATGAAAACGCGCAGTTCGCCCAAGCCCGCTACGTGATCGACGAAGTCCGCAAGGCGGGCATCTCGAAGATCCTCATCGAAACCCGCGTCCGCCCCGCTGGCTCCTGAGCCCGCAACCCGAGAACACCGCACGACCTCAACCATGTCAGGCCCACTCGGAAGACCCACCCTCGGCGGTGCGAAGAAAGCGCGCATCGAGATCATACCGCTCATCGACGTGATCTTCTTCCTGCTGGCGACGTTCGTCCTGTTCACCCTCTCCCTGAACAAAATCCAATCGCTCCCCGTCGATCTGCCCCAAGCCGCCGTCACCGCTCGTCCAAGCACCGCCGATGACATGGTGGTTCTCCAAGTCTCCGAAACCGGCACCGCTTACTGGAACAAGGAGCCGATTTCCACCGCCGAGATTCCGCGCCGTCTGCTCGACTACAAAGCCACCACGTCCACGCCTCGCGTGCTCGTCTCCGGCGATGACAAAGCCCACTACGGCGACGCCGTCCGTGCGCTCGACGAAGTTCGCAAGGCCGGCATCACCCAGGTCTCCATCGAGACCGCGTTCCGCTCCACCGGTCGTTAACCGCCGCCCATGAAACGCGACCTCCTCATCGGCTTTTTCGTAGCGCTTGTTCTGCACGCCGGACTCGCGCTCGGCGGCGATTTTTTCAAAGGCAAACCCGCGCCGGCGTCCGTGGACACCGCTATCCCGGTGATCGAACTCGCCCCGCTCCCGCCGGCCGAACCCGATCCCGCCGACTTGGCTGAACCCTCGGGCGAAGCGGGCGGCGGCGATCTGTCGGACATCGTTCCGCCCATGCAGGCCGACACGCCCGCACCCACCGCCTCGACCTTCGTCCAACCGATCCAGCCCCCGCCTCCGCCCGGCATTACGCGTCCCACCGGCATCATCGTCATCCCGAGCCGCCCTCCCGGCATCCTCGGCACGGGCGCGGCCGGCGGTTTTAAAAACCTCTTCGACCTCGCCAGTCTCGATCAACCGCCCGTCGTCCGCGTGCAAGCTCGCCCCGTTTATCCGCACGAGATGAGCCGCGCCGGCATCAATGGCGAAGTCGTGGTCGGCTTCATCGTCGATTCCGACGGCAACGTGCGCGATCCCTACATCATCAGCTCCACCCATCGCGACTTCGAAGCCGAGGCCCTGCGCGCCGTGGCCCGCGCGAAGTTCAAGCCCGGACGCAAAAACGGCGTCAACGTGAGCACCCGCAACGTGCGCCTCCCGATCGTCTTCAACCTTTCGGGTAACTGAGCCATGCGCCCCACCCGGTTACGTCCCCTGGTTCTTCTCGCCGCGCTTCTGGCGATCACGGTGCCGATCTTCACATCCGCCGAAACCACCACCGCTCCGCAAATCTCCGAGGCCGTTTCCAACGAGCTCGGCAAGCTCCGCCAACTGACCGAAGCCAAAAGCTACGCGCCCGCCCTCGCCCTGATTGACCGCCTCCTCTCCACCGTCTCCAGCGAGAGCTACGACCACACCCTGCTCTCGCAGATCAAGGCCCAGATTTTCCTCTCCGAGGGCAATTACGCCGCCACCATCGCACCGCTAGAAGATGCCCTCCGCCTCGGTGAACGCTTCGGTTACCTCCCTGCAGCCACGCTCAACGAGACGCTTTTCCTGCTCGCCCAGCTCTATCAGCAGCAAGCAACTGAAGCCAAAGACATCCCCCACCAGCGTCCGCTTCTCGCGCAAGCCGCCGATTACCTGAAGCGCTGGCAGGCCCGCACGCCGAAGCCCACGCCCCAAAGCCAACTCTTCGCCGCGTCGCTGTTTTACCAACAAGCCACGCTCGATCCCAACCACCCTGACACCGCCGGCCTTCTCGAAGCCCGCCGCGCCGCCCAGGAAGGTCTCGTCCTTCAGATCAAGCCGCCCACCGCGCTCTACGTTCTCATCCTCGCTTCGCTGCAACAGCGCGACGAACCCGCCCAAGCTGCCGAGATCCTCGAACTCCTCGTCGATAAAAACCCGACGAACGTGAGCTATTGGCAGCAACTCACGTCCACTTACCTGAACCTCGCCACTTCTGCCAAAAACGAGCGCGAAGCCGAACGCTACAACCTTCGCGCGCTCCTCACCCTCGAACGCGCCCAAGCCCGCGACCTCCTCAACTCGCCCAAGGAAAATTACAACCACGTCGCCCTCCTGTTGGCCCTCCGGCAATTCGACTCCGCTATTGCCCTTCTTGAAAACGGCCTCGCCGACGAACACCTCGAAAACACCCGCCGCAACTGGGAACTGCTCGCCAACGCCTACCAGCAGACTCGCCGCGAACCCCTGGCCATCGCCGCCCTCGAAAAAGCCGTCGTCCGCCTCCCCGAAGACGGCCAGCTCGAGTTCACCCTCGCGCAACTACTCTACGCCGCCACTCGCCTCGCCGACGCCCGCGCCCACCTCGAACGCGCCGTGAAAAAAGGCCGCCTCGACCATCCCGGACAAGCACACCTCTTCCTCGCCTACACCGCCTACGAACTCCAGGCACTCGACGACGCCTCTCGCTACGCAAGCGAAGCAGGCGCTTTTCCCGACGTGAAAAAAGACGACCTCGCCCGCCTCACCAAAGCGATTGCCGAAGCCCTCCGCACCCGCGCATCCGACGCCGTTAAAAACCATTCCGCTCCGTCCACCCGATGAACAAAGTTTATTTCACCGTCCCGCTGATCGCCCTCGCTCTCTTCATCGGCGCCTACACATGGTCGCGGCGCGGACACGAAGAGCGTGAGCACGCCCGCCAAGCCGCCCTCGTGGCTGAGCAAACGGCCCGACACGCCTCCGAGGTGGCCGCCCGCAACGTCGCCATTGAGCAAGCCCGCCAGCTTCAAGAGCAGAACAAAAAGGAACGCCTCGAACGCGAAGCCCGCGAAACCGCCGAGCGTGAAGCCCGCCAGACCGCGCTCGACGCCCGCGACCACGCCTACCGCGAACATGAACGGCTCGCCCGTCAGATCGAACGCCTCAAACGCGACGTCGCCACCGAGCAGGAAGCCGTCAACCGCCTCCAGCTCGACAAGGACGCCGCCCTCTCCGAACAGGCCTACCTAAAAACCTTCGTGCCCCAAGCCCGCGCCAACGCCGCCGCGCTCGAAGACGTGCTCAACAAAATCGCCGCCGCCGAAGCCGCCCGCGCCAAGCAATCCGCCGCCGACGCCAAAAAACGTTCCTGATTTAGCCCGCCCCTTTCGTCGCCATGCACCGCCTTTACCTGATCGTCCCCCTTATCCTTCTCGCCCTCTTTGGCGGAGTTTACTGGCAGCACCAGCGCACCGCCGCCCTCCACGCTACGGAACAAGCCGCCATCGTCGCCGCCGAGCAGAAAGCCGAAGCCACCAAAAAAGCCGAAGCCGAGAGCCAGGCCCGTGCCGATGCCGAAAAACGCGCCGCCGAACGCCGCGCCGAAGAAGCAAAGAGAGACGCTGAAAGGCGCGCCCGTTACGCCGAGGAAAGCCGTCGCATCGCCGACGACACCGCTCGCTACACCGCTCAGCTCAAAACACTCACCGCTGAGTCCGCCGCGCTGGAGAAACAACTCGCCGACCTGCGCACCCGCCGCGACACGCTGAACACGGAAACCTTCGCCCTCGCTAAGGACGTCGAGCTAGCCCGCATCGCCAAACGGAACACGGAACTGGAGATTCAACGCCTCACCGAGATGGTCGCCCGCCAAGCCGGCAACACGACCCTCGCCCGAGGCCCGCAATAATCGAACGCCAGACCACCACTCGCTTACGCCCGTAGCTACGAGCGTGAGCGAGTGGTCCCCCGAAAGACGATAGTCCGCTTAACCCCGCGAGCCGCCGCGTCTACTTTACCAAACCAGTAAGCCGCCCGCGAAGGTCAGACCCGCGCCGACGGAGCAGAAGATGATCTTGTCGCCGGCCTTGAAGATGCCTTCTTCCGCCGCCCAACCGAGCGCCATCGAAACTGACGCGCCCGAGGTGTTGCCGTAGCGGCCAATGGTCACCACGAACTTTTCAAAGGGGATACCCACGCGTTTGCCGACGGCGCGCAGGATGCGCTCGTTGGCTTGGTGGGGAACGATCCACGCGATGTCGGCGGGCTTCAGGTTGTGGCGTTTCAGCGTGTCCTCGATCTCGTTGGCGAATGCGATGACCGCACTCTTGAAGACCGCGCCGCCGTCCATCTGGAGATAAAAATCGTGGCGATCACTGCCGTCGATGTTGGGCATCGGACGGCTCGCACCGCCACCCGGACGCTGGATCGCCTCAAAGGCCGACGCGTCACCGGACAACGCCATGCGGTGCAGACGATGGCCACCCGGCGCATCGGTGAGAATCGCCGCGCCCGCGCCATCACCGAAGAGGAAGGCCGTCTCGTGGTCGTTAGGATTGGTGATGCGCGAGAGCAGCTCCGCCGTGACGACAATGAGATTTTTAGCGGTGCCGCCACGAATGAAGGCACGGCCGACTTCGAGCGCGTAGAGCCAGCCCGAGCACGCGGCGTTGACGTCAAAGGCGAGCGCCTTGGGGCAACCGAGCAGCTTGGCCAGCGCGCTGGCCATGGAAGGCACCGGCTGGTCGGGGATGATCGTCGCGAGGATGATGCCGTCGATCTGTGAGATCTCGATGCCGGCCTGAGTCAGCGCGTGCCCCACGGCGACGGCGGCCAGTTGCGTGGCGGACGCATCCGGATCGGCGTAGCGGCGTTCTTTGATGCCGGTCAACTTGAGCATCTCGGCTTCAGTGCGACCGGGGAACGCCTTCAAAATCTCGCTGGTGGGGCGGATGTTCTTCGGCACCGCGTAGCCGACACCGGCGATGCAAACAGTCTCGATGGCGGGCGCGGAGGCGGACGACGGCGACAGTTGCGAGCTGAGCGTGGCGAGACCAGCGGCGGCGGGACGCGTCGCGAGGTAACGCGTGATATCGTCACCCGAAACGCGGCCTCCGGGACCAGTCGTTTCGATGCCCGTGAGCGTTGCGGGATCGAGACCGGCTTCCTGTGCGAGCTTCGCAGCGCGCGGGGTCCACTGGAGCCCGGTGGGCGCCGAAGCAGCGGGCGCGGACGGCTTGGCGGCAACAGCAGCGGGAGTCGCAACCACCGTGGTAGCCGGAGCAGGTGACGCGACGGCGGCGGGCTTCGCGGCTGCGACCTCGCCTTTAACTTGAAGGTTTTTGAGGGAAATATCCGCCGTCTGGATGCGCAGGAAGGGCGAACCGCTGGGCAGGATGTCGCCGGCGCGGGCTTGGACGATCTCGACCACGCCGTCGCACGGAGCTTCGAACTCGAACACCGACTTGTCGCTCTCCAGCTCGGCGATCTTTTCACCCTTGGTGATGCGTGCGCCGGCCACGACCTTGATGTCGATCACAGTGAGTTCGCTGACCGTCGCTCCCATGGAGGGGATCGGCACGTCGATGAGGAAGTTTTCCATCTGGGTTCGGATTAAGCAGATACTGTTGGCAACACCCTACACACGGTCAATCGCGGAGCCGGGACTCAGCTGCGCGCGAGTTTCCAGAACGCGAGGCACTTCGCGAGAAGCGCTTCGAGTTCGCCGAGCGGCACCATGTTCGGTCCGTCGGAAAGCGCGTTATCCGGGTCCGGATGCGTTTCGAGGAACAGGCCGTCGGCCCCCGCGGCGAGGGCGGCGAAGGAGAGCGTGGGAACGAACTCGCGTTGGCCACCGCTCTTGCCACCGGCGGCACCGGGGAGCTGCACGCTGTGGGTCGCGTCGAGGATCGTGGGATAGCCGTTCTTCGCCATGATGGGGAAGCCGCGCATGTCCACGACGAGGTTGTTGTAACCAAAGGTGGCGCCGCGCTCGCATTGCCAGATCTCGGCCGCGCCACCGTGCTTCAATTTGCCGACGACGTGAACCATGTCGTTGGGCGAGAGGAACTGGCCTTTTTTCACGTTAACCGTCTTGCCGGTCGCGGCGGCGGCGAGGAGCAAGTCGGTCTGGCGGCAGAGGTAGGCGGGAATCTGCAGCACATCGCACACGGCCGCGACGGGGGCGCATTGGGAGGCGTCGTGGACGTCGGTCACGCAGGGCAGGCCGTAGTCTTTTTTGACGAGGGCGTGGAGCGCGAGACCCTCTTCGAGGCCGGTGCCGCGACCGCCCGCGATGGACGTGCGATTGGCTTTGTCGAAGGAGCCTTTGAAGACGAGATTCAGCTCAGGATAGCGGGAGCGGATATCGACGAGCTTCTCGGCGACGGCGCGGACCACCTTTTCATTTTCAAGGGAGCAAGGACCGGCGAGGACGAGGAGTTTTTTCGGATCGAAGAGCGGCATGGGATGAAAAGTAGCGAGTAGCGGGTAGTGAGTAGCGAGTAGAACGGAGCGGCGCAGAGAACGAGCGATGAAGAGAGCAGCGGGCTCGGTTGGGAGTGGATCGATCTACTCGCTACCCGCTACTCACTACTCGCTACTTCTTCTTCGCTTTAACGGCCTTCACGGCCTTCTTGACCGGCTTTTGGTTTTTCAAAGCGGCGCCGATGAAGGCGGCGAAAAGCGGATGGGCCTTGTTGGGCTTCGACTGGAACTCGGGGTGGAACTGCACGGCGAGGAACCAAGGATGGTCCTTGAGCTCGACGATCTCCACGAGGTTGCGGCGCGGATTGATACCGCTGATAACGAGACCGCCGCGCTGGAGCTGGCCAACGTAGGCGTTGTTCACTTCGAAGCGGTGACGATGGCGCTCGCGGATGCTGGACGCTTTGTAGGCTTTGGCGGCGAGCGTGCCGGGCGTGAGCGCGCACTCGTAGCTGCCGAGGCGCATGGTCGCGCCCTTGTCCACGATCTTCTTCTGCTCTTCCATCATGTTGATGACGGGGTGCGGCGCGTTGGCGTCGAACTCGGTGGAGTTGGCGCCTTCCAGCTTGAGCACGTTGCGGCAGTATTCGATGACCGCGATCTGGAGGCCGAGGCAGAGGCCGTAGTAGGGAATCTTGTGTTCGCGGGCGTATTTCGCCGCGGCGATCTTGCCCTCCGTGCCGCGGTCGCCGAAGCCACCAGGGACGAGGATACCGTCGACACCCTTGAGGACGGAGACGCCGTTCTTCTTTTCGAGGTCCTCGGCGTCGATGCGCACGATGTTAACGCGAGTGTTGTTCGCGATACCGGCGTGGGTGATGGATTCGTAGACGGATTTGTAGGCGTCCTGGAGCTCGATGTATTTGCCAACCACCGCGATCTTCACCTCGTGCGCGGGGTTCTTCACGCGGCGCACGATCTCGTCCCAGATGTTCTTGGAGGGCTTAGGGCTTTTAAGGCTGAAGAGATCGATCACGAGATCGTCCATGCGCTCCTTCTGAAGCGCCAGCGGCAGCTCGTAGATGGAGTCGACGTCACCGCACTCGATCACGGCCTTCACGGGGACGTTGCAGAACATCGAAATCTTGTCGCGGAGACCGGCTTCGAGCGGGTGATCGCAACGGCACACGAGGATGTCGGGCTGGATGCCGATCTCGCGCAGCTTGGCGACGGATTGCTGCGTGGGCTTGGTCTTCAGTTCGCCGGCGGCCTTCAGATAAGGCACCAGCGTAACGTGGATAAAAATGCAGTCGTTCTGGCCCACTTCGAGGGCGAACTGGCGCATCGCTTCGAGGAACGGCAGGCCCTCGATGTCGCCGGTGGTGCCGCCGATTTCGGTGATGAGCACATCGACGTCTTTGCCGCCGGCGTAGATGCGTTCCTTGATCTCGTTGGTCACGTGAGGGATCACCTGCACGGTCTTGCCGAGGTAAACGCCGCGACGCTCCTTGGAGATGACGCTCTCGTAAACTTGACCAGAGCTGAGGGAGTTGAGCTTGGAGAGCTTGCCGCTCGTGAAACGCTCGTAGTGGCCGAGGTCGAGGTCGGTCTCCGCACCGTCCTCCAACACATAAACTTCGCCATGCTGGAACGGACTCATCGTGCCCGGGTCCACGTTCAGGTAAGGGTCGAATTTCTGGATACGCACGGTCAACCCGCGCAGCTCCAGAAGAGCGCCCAGTGCTGCCGCCGTCAGGCCTTTGCCCAACGAGGAGACAACCCCGCCTGTCACGAAGATGTATTTCATCGGACATGCATATCTGGGCGTTCAAAAGCGTGACAAGCAAAAGCTCGCTCCATCTCGTCCGCCGCCCGTCCGACGCAGCTCATTAACCCCACAGCCATAATGCAAACGCGCCAACAATCCCCACAAACGCGAGGGCCGCGATGATGTAGATCGACCATTTAATCACCTTGGCGATCACCCAAATAACCGCGCCCACCGCCAGAACGAACGCCACGAGAACCAACGCGCTCGGATACGCACGCAACGGCTCGAGCCATGAATCAAACGACGACATTGTCTCCACTGAAAGCGCCCCGCGCCGCTCCGCCAACCCTCGATTTACCCGCTTGCTCCTCGGACGCCAGCACCTGAGAAGTTAACGCATTCGCTTAAACACCAACATGCAATCCACCCCTCAAGTTCTCGCCTGGCTGACCTGTGATGGGGTGCATGTCGATCCCGGCACGGGCAAACACACCATCCTCGGCGTCTTCTCCAACATCCGCGGCCGCCAGTTCCCCGTGGTCCACCCATTCATGGTTTGGTTCCTCACCCTGAGTGACGTCCCCTCCGGCTCGCATAAGATCAAAATTTCCCTCGGCAGAGACGCCACCAACCCACAACCACTGATCGAGCGCACCTTCGAATCCCAGAGCCCTCTCCAGCGCATCAATCTTATCAACGAGATCCGCAACCTCTCCTTCCCCCAGCCCGGCGAGTATTCCATCGTCATCGAGGTTGACGAAGAGCCGCTCCTCGCCACCAGCATCACGGTATCGAACTGATTTCCTCTCCACGTTTCCCGATCCGCCTTACCCCACCCCTACTCGTTTCATGCCTCATTCCGCGTCCTCCTTCGATCTCATTGGTGTCGGCTCTCCCATCATGGACCTGCTTGCGCAGGTGCCCGACACCTTCCTCACCACTCTGACCGGCGCCAAAGGCGGCATGGTCCTCATCGACGCCGACGAGATGGAGTCGATCGTCACCCGTCTCGAACACCACCCCGCGACCGTCGCCGGTGGCTCCGCAGGCAACACCGCCGTCAGCTCAGCCCGCCTCGGCCTGCGCACAACTTTCCTCGGCAAACTGGGCAACGACGCCACCGCCACGGCCTATCGCAACAACTTTTCCAGCGCCGGCGGCGACGTATCCCGCTTTAAATACGCCGACCTCGCCAACGCCCGCTGCGTCTCCCTCATCACCCCCGACGGCCAGCGCACCATGCGCACCTGCCTCGCCGCCGCCATGACCCTCGGCGCGAACGAAATCAGCGCCAGCGACTTCCACGGCTGCCGCCACGCCCACATCGAAGGCTACCTGCTCTTCAACCGCGACCTCGCCAACGCCGTGATCAGCGCCGCCCGCAGCGCCGGTTGCACCATCAGTATCGACCTCGCCTCCTTCGAAGTCGTCAACGCCGCCCGCGACTGGATCCTTACCCAGCTCCGCTTAGGCATCGACGTGGTCTTCGCCAATGAAGACGAAATCCACGCCCTCTTCCCCGCCGTCGGGCAGGATTACCCGGCGCTCGCCAAACGCCTCGCCGAATTCGGCGGCCTTGCCGCAGTCAAAATCGGCAAGGACGGTGCCTGGGTCGCCCACGGCTCCGAGCTCCACCGCATTCTCCCCGTCCCCGCGCCCACCGTCATCGACACGACCGGCGCCGGCGACGCTTGGGCGGCTGGCTTTCTCTACGGTTATCTTCGCGGGTGGACGCCCCTCGCCTCCGGCGCACTCGGCTCCCGCCTCGGTTCCGAATGCGTCCGCCACGTCGGCCCCGCCATCCCGGTGTCGCACTGGCCCGAACTCCACGCCCACGTCAGGACACTGGCCGTTTAACGGCCGAGGCTTGCCATTGGGCATTGGACATTCGTCATTGGTCATTCCGCGCCCCGGCGCGGTCCTTATGTCCGCCGACCTCGTCCAACTCGTCACCTCGATTGCCCAACGCGCCCGCGCCGCGTCCCTCGTGCTCGCCACGACCCCGACCGCGCGCAAAGACGCCGCGCTCCTACGCCTGGCCGAGCTGATCCCTGAGTCCGCCGAGACCCTCCTTTTCGCCAACGCCCGCGACCTCGAAGCCGCCCGCGCCAACAACCTCCCCGCGCACCAGATCGAGCGCCTCACGCTCACGCCCGCCCGCCTCGACCACCTCGCTGAATCCGTCCGCCAAGTCGCCGCGTTGCCCGACCCCGTCGGCACCACGCTCGAAGACTGGACGCGTCCCAACGGCATCCATATCCGCAAGCGCCGCGTGCCCATCGGCGTCATTGGCATCATCTACGAAGCGCGCCCCAACGTCACCATCGACTGCGCCATCCTCTGCCTGAAATCCGGCAACGCGGCGATCCTTCGCGGCGGCAAGGAAATCTTCCACACCAACACCGCCTTCGCCGCACTCCTCACGCAGGCGCTCGCCGAAACCGGCCTGCCCGGCGACGCGGTGCAGCTCATCCCCACGACCGACCGCGCCGCGCTCAACACGCTCCTCAAGCTCGACGCCTACGTCCACTGCATCATCCCCCGCGGCGGCGAAAGCCTCATCCGCTTCGTAGCGCAGAACAGCACTATCCCCGTCATCAAGCACTACACCGGCGTGTGCTTCCTTTATGCGGATAAAGACGCCGATCCCGCCATCGCGGAAGCCATCCTCATCAACGCCAAGACCCAGCGTCCCGGCGTATGTAACACCGTGGAGCAACTCCTCGTCCACTCCGACGTCGCCCCCACGCTCCTCCCCCGCCTCGCCTCCGCCCTCGCCGGCAAAGGCGTGCAACTCCGCTGCGACCCCGCCTCGCTCGCCATCCTTTCCGATACTCAGGTCTCAGGTCTCAGCTCTCAGGTCTCCGCCGCCACAGCGGCCGACTACACCGCCGAGTTCCTCGATCTGATCATCGCCGTGCGCATCGTGCCCGATCTCGAAACCGCGATCGCCACGATCAACCGCGACAGCTCGGGCCACACAGAAGCGATCATCACCCGCGACGAAGCGGCCGCCCGCCGTTTCCAAGACGCGATCGACAGCGCGGTTGTCACTTGGAACGCCAGCACGCGTTTCAACGACGGCTTCGAGTTCGGTTTCGGTGCCGAAATCGGCATCAGCACCGACCGCCTCCACGCCCGCGGTCCGATGGGTTTGAACGAACTCTGCACCTACAAATACGTGATCGACGGCACTGGCCAGATCCGAGCCTGATCGGCTCAATTCCGTCCGTCGCCAGCGTGCCCGCCTAGATGCCCCGTTGCCGAGCGTCCCTTGGTTCGGTGATCTACCGCCGCCACGCACCGCGCATCCCCCAGCCTACGATAGCCAGCGTCGCCAGCGAGCTAGTCGGCATGAGAATCGCGGCAATCAGCGGGTTCATGTGCCCCGACACCGCCATACCCACGGCGAGCAGATTATAGGCGATCATGAACACCAGCAGCGCCACCTGCGTGCGGTTCCGTGCGTCGTTGATTTCAAACAGCGCCCGAATGCCCGCGATACCGCGACCGAGGTAATAAAAATCCGCCTTCTGGGCCAACACGCCGCGGTGCACCACCGGCGTGCCCCGGCAAAGCGCGCGATCAAACGCCAGACTGTCGTTCGCCCCATCGCCCAACATCAGCGCGTCATCGTGCTGCGCCAGCCAGTCCGCCTTTTCGTGCGGAGACATCTCCGCGTAGCCGTTGTCCAGCGGCAGACCCAATTCGCGCATCAACATCCCGACCTTTTCACGACGGTCGCCGCTCAACACCACGATCTGCAAACCCCGCCGGGTCAGCGCCTCGATTTCGGCCCGCGCATCCGCCCGCGCCGTATCGGCAAACGTAAACCGCTCCACTGCCCGCCCACCCCGCGCCAACACCACTTCGCCACGCGGCGCCTCCTCAGCAGCCAAATCCAGCTTGTCACTTATTAAGTTACAAACCGGCCTTTGGGCTTTTGACTGAAGACGGTCCGTTTTTTCAGAATCGGACCAGCCCGCGCGGCCGAGCGACCACTCGGCGAGTTTCACGCCTTGGCCGATGGTTTCCGCCACTTCGCCTTCGAGCGCTGCGCCGACGCCTCGCGCCAACAGCACTTCGTGCAAGGTGCGGCTCACGGGGTGCGGGTTGTCACGCACCAGAGCCAACAACGCCGCGCACTCGTCCGCAGTCAGCCCGTCGAGAGCCGCCGGGTTTTGCAGAACCGGTGTCTCCAGTGTGAGCGTCCCAGTCTTGTCGAATACTACCGTGCGCACGCGGCGCAGGCGCGGCCACAGGTCCGCCGTGCGAACAAACACTCCGCACCGCCGCAGTGCCACCGTCGCCATTTCCTCGGCCAGTGGATAAGCCAGCCCGAGTGCGCACGGGCATGACACCACCAGCACGGCCGTGACCACCGCGCCGGTGTGCAACATGTCCCCGGTCGCCAGCGCCCAGGCCAGCCCTGACAACGCGGCCACCGCCAAAATCACCACCAGATAACACCGGATCACCTGATCGATCAGCCGATGACGCGAATCCTCGCGGGCCGTTGGCTTAAGCAACTCCGCCAGCAACGACTCGTTCCATCCTTGCGTTGCAACCAGGCGAATAGCTCGCCGGCCGATGTTCTGCGCGCCCGCCGAAATTCGCTGGCCTGCGCGGAAGGTGCGCGGCTCGGCTTCGCCGTTGATCCACGCGAGACTCAGCCCGGCTTCGGCCGTTTCCAGTCGCGCCTCGACCGACACCATTTGCCCGGTCGTCACCTCGAAGCGTTGCCCCACGCGCAAGCTCTCCGGAGCCACCTCGCTCACCGAGCCATCGTCAGCGATGACGCGCACGCGCGGGGCTGTTGGCTGGCGACTGAGCAACCGGCGCCGATTGCGCTCCACCGCGGCGGTTTGCGCCCAACGGCCCACGAGCATCAGCACGATAAACGCGCTCACGAAATCGAAATACACGTAACTCTCCTCGCCCCGCAGCCAGCCGTAGAATGAGCCGGCATACGCGCCCACGATACCGATCGCGATGGGCAGGTCGATGTGCAGCACGCGCTCACGCAACGCTCGCACCGCCCGAGACAGAAAATACCCGCCGCCCGCCAGCAGACTCAGCGTGGCGAACGCGAGCTGTAACGTGCCGAAGAGGTGCGCGTATTCGTAGGTGCGTTCCATGCCGAAGTAAGTCGGCAACGCGAAGAGCATCACGTTCATCGCGAAGGCCGTGCACAGGCCCACCCGCCGAATGAGCACCCGACTCTCGGTTTGCTCCGCATTGACCGAGCCCGCCGGCCCGACGAGGTAGTTGAACCGCTGGAGCGCCCGTGCGCACTCCACCGTATCGAAGAGTCCCTTTTCCCACGTCCAACGCATCTGGCCGGTCTGGGCGTTCACCTCCAAGCGTCCCGCGCCGGGCTGCTTCATAAACACCTTCTCGATCAGCCAGACGCAGCCCGCGCACGAGATGCCCTGCACTTCCAAAACCAAGCTCGGTGCGCGACCGTTCGTCGCGACCTCTTCCGCCTCGCGTTGCGCGTCCACCAACCAGGTGTAGTCGCGCGGTTGCAGCAGCGTCGAATCCGCCGGAGACGTCACGTCGTCCTTGATCCGGTAATAGGCATCGAGCCCTTCGTCATGCACCAGCCGGTAAACATACGCGCAACCCGCGCAGCAAAACTCACCCTGAGGCGAAGGCGCTCCGCAATGTTTGCACACGGGCTTAGTCCGTTTCTCGGAGGTGGGGAGAGTGGCATTCATGGTTTACTGGCAGACGAAGCTACTGGCAGCGGTCCCGCTCAACCGCCACGTGAGCACCAGCGCTGACGCCAGCGCGAGACCGGCTTGAAGGCGGGCCAACGTGGCGGGTTTAAGTTTCAGTTGCAGTCGTCCATAGTTGGCTTGCACCAACCAGAGCAGCGGCGCCGTGCCGAGGCCGAAGGCCAGCATGAACTCCGCCCCGCGCACCGCTGAACCGGCAAACGTGGCCATCGCGATCAGAAAATAAAGCGGACCGCACGGGAGCAGCGGAGTCGCCGCACCCATCACCGCCGCCACGCGCAAGCGCGAGCGTCCGCGCAGTGCACTTTGCAACCGCCACTGCATGCGCGTGAGCACCGCGAAACGCGGCACGTATTTCTCCAGTCGAAATCCCACCACTAGGAAAAACAACACCAGCACCCAAGGGAGCACGCCGACCGCCGAACCACCGAGCCAGGCGAAGGGCAACCGCCCGAGTCCACCGGCAAGCGCTCCCAACACCGTATAACCGGTCAACCGCGCACCGTGATAAACCGTCGCGACCGTGAATGGATCCACGTGGTCGTCACACGCCGGTGCCATCATGCACGTAAGCGGCCCGCACATGCCGGCACAGTGCAAGCTGGTCACGAGTCCGGCCACAAACGCCGCCGCAGGGGTGCTGATGCCGGCGAGCTCCATCGGTCAATGCGCCGCCTCTCGGGTCTCAAGCGGCACCTCGGCCGCACGGTGTTTATTCGCGAAGAAAAACATCGCCGTGTAGGCCAGCGCCAACAGGGCAAACACCACGCCAACGCCAATCCATAGCCCGACGCCACCTGCTTTTTCGCTAGGTTTCTCGGTCATTTAAAATCCTCCTTCAACAGCTCCGGGTCCGGTCCCACAAAGCGCACCGCACGTTCCAGTGAAAAAGTGCCCGCTTCGTCAGCCACACGCACGGTCAGGACAAACTCGCCGGCATACTGCGCACGCGGCATCTGCACCACGAGCGGGCGCACCTCTTCTGCCAGAGGTGCGATCTCCACAGTGCCTTCGAGTCCGGTGCGAACAAGGGCGGCCGGAGCATCGAGCAACGTGATCACGAAGCGCCCGGGCGTATCGCGTTTGTTAACGATGCGCACGAGGTATTGATTACGCACCGAATCGACCGTCACAAAATAGGGAGCGCCGATCAACCGCGTGATCGCAAGATTGGCCGGGCGCACCGTCGAGATCGCCCATGTCGCCACGAGCGCACCGACTGCCAGCAGCACCGCATAAACCATAATGCGCGAACGAACCCAACGCGTGCGGCCACCAGCAAAACCCGTCATCGAATCGTAGCGCACGAGCCCACGCGGACGCTTCACCTTGTCCATCACTTCGTCGCAGGCATCGATGCACGCCGCGCAACCGATGCACTCGATCTGAAGCCCTTGGCGGATATCGATGCCCGTGGGGCAAACCTGCACGCAGCGGTTGCAATCGATGCATGCGCCCGCGTCCGGAGTGCCGACTTTACCACGCGGTTCACCGCGCTTTCCGTCGTAGCCGATCACCATCGAGTGGTCGTCGATCAGCACCGATTGGAGCCGCCCGTAGGGGCAGATCACGATGCAGAGCTGCTCACGAAACCACGCAAAATTGAAATAAAGGACGCTCGTAAAAACGAAGACGAAGACGAACGACGTCCAATTCGTGCCGGGGGCGGCACTCATCATCGACCATAGCTCGGGAATCGAGACGTAATAGGCGAAGAACAGGTGCGCGATCACCGCCGAGATCACGAAGAAGACGATCTGCTTTCCACCGCGCCGAACCAACTTGGCGGCTGTCCAAGGAGCTGCATCCAGGCGCCGACGGGAAACCGCATCGCCTTCGAGCCAACGCTCCACACGGCGGTAAACGTGTTCAAGAAACACGGTTTGCGGACATGCCCAGCCGCACCACACACGGCCAAGCAGGGACGTAATAAAAAAGAGCGAGAAGCCTAGTCCGGTGATGCCGAAAAACATCAGCCAAGCGTCCTGAAACGCCAAGGTGAGTCCGAACAGGTGAAAGCGCCGATCAGCGATATCAAGGAACACCGCAGGGTATCCGCCCACAGGAATCCAAGGCAGCGAGAGGTAGATTGCGATGAGCAGCCATCCCGACCAGCGCCGTGCGTGGGTGAACCGTCCACGGGCATCCGCTGGATGGAGGAACAACCGCGAGCCGTCTTCACGGATCGTGGTGACTGCGTCACGGTTGGGGCGGATGTGGGTGGGCGTGGACATTATCGGCGGACGGGAACGTGAATTGATTAGAAATCAAACGATCCACTCGCTGGCGCTCGCAGTTACGAGCGCCAGCGAGTGGATATGCCTCACGTTACTGAGCGGGCGGGGTGTGATTGCTGATAATGAAAGCGACGACTTCGGAAACCTTCTTGCCTCCAAGAACCGGCCCCCAAGTCGGCATGCCTTTGGCCAGGACGCCCTCGGTGACCGTCTTTAACACCTCGGAGGGAGCGCCACCGTGGATCCAAACATCATCAACGAGGTTCGGGCCGATGCCACCGGTGAGGGCGACCCCATGGCAGCTTGCGCAGGTGGATTGAAAGGTCGCTCGTCCTGCGTTCACGAACACCGGGTTGCGGCTCATCTTCCACAAGGTGGCATCATCGAGGGCGGTGGACGAGGAGGCGATCTTCTCGGCCTCAATACGCTGCATCTCGGCGGCGAGACGAGTCTCATCGTTCGAGCGAGCGAAGTGCTGCGTCGCCATCCAATAAATGATGGCAAACACGATAGCGCCGTAGAGCGTCATCAACCACCAGTTGGGCAGGCGGCGGTCATATTCGGCGATGCCGTCGAATACATGCGCGCGGATCGGGTCTTCACCCGGTTCGGGATCGGGTTTATTTGGATTCATTGAGCGTAAGGGAAGTTTCGGATTCGAAGGGGAGTTGAGCGAAGCGATCGATCTGCGCGGGCTTCATGCGGATCGCCCGATAGAAAATCGTCGCATACACCGACCCTGCGGTGATCAGAGCGATGATGGGGAAAAGGCAGACCCAGTTTTCAAAGAGGATGCGGTGAAACATGGCTGATTGGATGGTTTGGATCGGCTCCTATTAGTCCCGGGTCTCTTACTCATCCTCGGTGGCAGAGAGGAGAACGAGTAAGAGAACCAGAACAGTGGGCCGGACAGGTTACTTGTTGGCAGTTTTCAGCGGGGCGACCGTCTCGTATTTGCCGAGCTTCTGGAGGTAGGAGATGAGCGCCACGATCTCGCGATCAGGGGCAACATAGGCACCCGAAGCACGCAGGTCGGCGGCGATTTCTTTCTCCTGCTTCTCGATCATCGAGGTGAGTTCGCCGTCTTTATACTCCGGATACGGCACGCCGAGGATGCGCTGGACGGCCAACTTGGACGGCAGTGCGGCGACGTCAGTCTTCTGCGCGAAGAGCCAGGGGTAGTTGGGCATGTTGGATCCAACGGAAACGTCGCGAGGATTTCCCATGTGGCGGAAATGCCAAACATTGGGATACTTGCCGCCAACGCGGGCAAGGTCAGGACCGGTGCGCTTCGAGCCCCACTGGAACGGATGGTCGTAGATCGACTCACCGAGGCGCGAGTAGTCGCCGTAACGAAGCACGTCAGGGACGAGCGTGCGGATCATCTGCGAGTGACAGTTGTAGCAGCCTTCGCGGATGAAGAGATCGCGGCCAGCCAGTTCAAGCGGCGTGTAGGGCTGCTGACGGCGGCCTTCGACGTTCTCGGCGCGGTTCACGAGGGTTGTGGGGATGATCTGAATGAGGCCACCGGCGGCCACGGCGATGAAGGTAAGAATCGTAAACGGCAGGGCGCTGACCAAGAGACGCTCATACCACGCGGCCCAGCGGCCGGTGCGCGACCCGAAGTGCAGCCACGCGAGCATCACGCAAAGCACGGTGCCAATGAGGCCAGCAAAGCGGACGAAATCGCCGCCGAACATCCATGCGCAGGCAAAGACGGTGCCGAACACGGAAAACAGCACGGGAGGGTTGATCAACATGCCGCCGAAACCGAGGCGTTCTTCAGCCGGATGATCGGTCACGAAGACTTCAACCGTGCCATTGACGGGCTTAGCGCCGCTAAGGGTGCGGACAAGATTGTAGGCGAGCAGGAGCCAGCCAACGAGGTAGAGACCGCCACCGACGACGCGGAACAACATCATCGGACGGATGGCATTGAGCGTGTCGAGGAAGTTAGGATACGCGAGCACCGTGCCGTGGTCCGTCGTGGCGTTGAGCATGAGGCCTTGAGTGATGCCCGAGGTCCACATGGCGGCGACATAGAGAAGAATGCCGACCGTCCCGAGCCAGAAGTGGAGGTTGGCGAGCGAGGTCGAGTGGAGAGGCTTGTTCCAGAGGCGGGGGAGCAACCAGTAGATCATACCGGCGGCCATAAAACCGTTCCAACCGAGGGCACCGGCGTGAACGTGGCCAATGATCCAGTCCGTGTAGTGGCCGAGCGCGTTGACCGACTTGATGGAGAGCAACGGTCCTTCGAAGGTCGCCATACCGTAGAAGGTGACGGCGGCGGCGAAGAACTTGAGGACGGGGTCGGTGCGGAGTTTGTGCCAGGCGCCACGGAGTGTGAGCAGACCGTTCAACATGCCGCCCCAAGAAGGAGCCCAGAGCATCAGCGAGAAGGTCATACCAAGCGCCTGCAACCAGCCGGGCAGCGCGGTATTAAGAAGGTGGTGCGGGCCGGCCCAAATGTAGACGAAGACCAGCGACCAGAAGTGAATGACCGAGAGACGGTAGCTATAGACGGGGCGCTCGGCCGCCTTCGGCACGAAGTAATACATGATACCGAGGATCGGCGTGGTGAGGAAGAACGCCACGGCGTTGTGACCATACCACCACTGAACCAGCGCGTCTTGGACGCCGCCGAAAACCGGATACGAGTGCAAGAGGCTCGTCGGGATGGAGAGGTGATTGACGATGTAGAGCATCGCCACGGTGATGATCGTCGCGATGTAGAACCAGATCGCCACGTAGAGCGCGGGCTCGTGACGGCGAGCGAGCGTCCAGAAGAAGTTCACCGCGAAGACGACCCAGATGAAGGCGACCGCGATGTTGATCGGCCAAATCAACTCCGCGTATTCCTTGCCGCGCGAAAAGCCGAGCGGGAGGGTAATCGCCGCCGAGACGATGATGAGCTGCCATCCCCAGAAATGCAGCTGGGAGAGAAAATTGCTCGCGAGCCGTGCCTTCACGAGGCGTTGCGTGGAGTAATAAACACCCGCGAACATCATGTTGCCGACGAAGGCAAAGATGACCGCGTTGGTATGCAACGGGCGGAGGCGCCCGAAGGTCAGCCACGGCAGGTCAAAATTGAGGCGCCAGTAGTTGAGTTGTGACGCGACAAGCACGCCCACCAACATGCCCACCACGCCCCAGAGGACGGAGGCGAGTAGGAACTGGCGAACGATTTTGTCGTTATATTCGAGCGTGATCTTTCGGGCAGACATATGAAAAAGAGCAGACGTTTTTAAGCCTGGGGCGTAGTGGCGGCAGCCTTACGGTCAGCACGTCGCTTGCAGGAAGAGCAGGTGCCATTGCCCTTGCAGGCATGGCCGGGACCGTGGTCGTGCGCCCGCGGGGCGGGTTGCTCAGCCATGGCAAGACGCGGAGTTTCGTCAGCGAGTGGTAAGAGCGCTTCGCTTTCGGCTCCGGAGAACCGACGTCGTGAATGCTCGCGCAGGAAAAAAAGAACGAAGGTGAAGACGAGACAAAGACTGATGGTGAGAGTGAGTGGGACTACTGACATAGGAAAAACGTGGATTGCGCAGGCGGTGAGTAGGGCGTGTGAAGGAACGACATCTTATCGACCAATGAAGCGCACCTCTCCGCGCACCTTGGCGATGGCTGCGCATTTCTTGTGTTCACAGGCGGCCCGCCTACAAAAGATGCGCACGCTTTGGCAACCTATGCGATGCGCAGAACGGCGAGTCCGGGCATACTGGACCTCATGAACGAGCGCTGCCTCCGCGCCCTGCAAGCCCGCCGCACCACCCTGCATTTCCAGTGGGTGGAGCGTCTGCGCGCGGCACCGGTCAAGTCCCCGCTCGGCCATCCGGATACGTTGATTCACATGATGGATCGAACGTTAGATCAAGTTTTCCACGAGCTGACCCATCCCTCCGCCCGCCGCCGACAACCGGGGCTTCCGCCCGGCTTTTGTCGCTGCGGCCATAATCCGTTGGTCACCTATTTCTCCACGGCTGCCCTGGCGTTTGAAACCGCGCTGGCGCAATGTGCCGATGAATTGCCGGTGAGCCGCGACGATGCCGATGAGGTCAAACGCACCATTAGCCGCATCGCACGACGGGAGATCATGACGTTCTGCGCGCTGTGTCTGCGCCATCCGGACGCCGAGACCGCGCCCCCCCGTCCCTGCGCCTCGGCGGAAAATCAAACGCCGACGGCGTGAATGCGTTCGCGGTAAGCCGTGGGCGCCTCGCCCGCGATTTTTCGAAACACACGATTGAACTGTGAGAGCGACTGGAACCCCGCCTCGAACGCCGCTTCGCTGATGCGTTTGTGGGGGTTGAGCATGAGGTTTTTCACCTTCTCGACGCGCACGCGCGCAAGGTAATCGGTGAACGTCATGCCGGTCGCCCCCTTGAACATCTTGCAGAAATAAAACGCGCTCATGTTCACGGCCTTCGCGACCTCGCCAAGTGAAAGATCCTCGGCATGCTTCTCCGAGATGTAAATGCGGGCGCGGTTGATCGATGGTGCCTCGGCATTGGCCTCGCGCACGCAGAGTTGGTTGCTCAACGAGGAAAGGTGCTGCGCGAAAATTTCCAGCAAACGCAGGATCGACTCGTATTGCTTTGAGGTCACCACGCGCGACTGGAAATAAGCCTCCTCCAAACGCTTCAGGTCCACGGCGGTCCCAAACTTGAGAATCTCGCGCGTGGTCTTCGCAAACTGGGCCGCCGTCGGTTTGTGCAACAGCACTTGTCCAGTCTGGAGGAACGCGATCAGGTTTTCCCCAACGCGCACGGGCACGGCGGAATCACATAGACCGGCAAAACATTTGAGCGTCTTCGGTTCCATGCGGGCCTCCTCCTCCACGCGCTTCTGCAATAACAGACACGCCGAGCAACTCTGGTTGCTCTTAGCCATCAGCGCGCAGAACGGATTCTCGTTAGGATCCCCGCGATGCGTGAGATCAAAAGCCTCCAAAGCACGCAACCGGAACGGTAGTCCCGTGGTCTCGCGAAACGCCTGTTCATAATCACGATAGATCTGTGAACGCTTGAGCTGCTCAACGAGAGCGCGACTGCTTTGGGCCGTTTGTTCGGACGACATGGTGGTTTTATCTAAAGACCCCGCAGTTCTTGCGCAACCGATAACCCTCGTTCACCTCAGCCCTCCGCGCATTGCACGATTTTTAATAGGCCTTACGCATGCGCCTTCACGCCAAGTGGGGCAATCCACTGCGTCACAAGGTGACGCCTTTTCACACTGACCGTCTCGACACACGGACAGAGTTTCCCGCTCAGGCGAGATCCCCCGAACTTCAACGCCCTCCAATAAAGCCACTTAGCCTAAGTGCCCGTTCCGGCACCACTCCTGCAAAATGAAAGGGTCACCACAAACACTTAGGTCACTTCATCAAATTACAGGAGAAAACCATCATGAACCTCGTTCGTTACAGTTATCCTTCGACTCGCAACTATTCGCCTGTTTTCGGCAGCCCTTGGGGCGGTCTCGAAAACGAAATAGACCGCTTGTTCACCGTGGCACTCGGAGACACCTCCGCCAGCCGCCGCTTCCCGATCGATATCTATGAAGACAAGGACAACACCTACGTTCGCGCCGAACTTCCCGGCGTTGAGCGTGACGCCATCCGGGTCGAACACGCCGAGGATCGCCTGACGATCAGCGCCACTCGTAAGTCCGTCCACGGAGACGAAACCGAGACGGTGCCTTTCAGCCGTATTCTCAGCGTCCCGAGCAATGTCGTGCAGGCCGACAAAATCACCGCCGCCTACGAAAACGGTATTCTCACCGTCACCCTGCCCAAACCGGAGGAAGCCAAACCCCGCACTGTCATGGTAAAGGTCAGCTAATGAACGGACGCCTGCCAGTCCCACGACTGCATATACCGACCCGAATCATCAGGAAACCATCACGCATCTCATCCCGTTTAAATCCTCACACTTAATCACCAACCAAGGATCTCCCATGTCTCTCTTTTCTTCACTTCTCCCCACCCTGACTCCCTCGCGCGTGCCCGGCACAACTGGCAACACGACCCAAGGCATCACTTCGGGCCGCCGTCCAGCTTACCAGATCAACGAGGCCAGCGAAAGCTACACCCTCACCGTTAGCCTCCCGGGCGTGAGTAAAGGTGACCTCACTGTGACCGCCGAGAATGGCGTGCTTACCATAATCGGCAAACGCGCTTGGCGGCAGCCGGAAACGTGGACACCGCTCCATCGCGAATCTACCGATGCCGACTACAACCTCGCGCTCTCTTATGAGAATGCCATCGACGCAGAGAAGATCTCGGCAGCTCTCACCGACGGCGTGCTTCGCCTCACGCTCCCGAAATCCGCCGCCCGTAAGCCTCGCAAGATCACGGTGAACTAAACGCGGTTCCGCTCTTGCCGCAGCCGTCCCTCGACGGTCCGACGGTCTGAAGATAAACAGCCGCATGGTGACGAGAGGCGTGTGTATATTAATAACAGTCGCCTCTCGTCACCCATTCCGCGCTTGGACCCACGCCATCACCTTATCCGCCAGCCGATCGAACGCCGCCACGCACAGCTCCAGGTGATTCTCCTGGGTGTCCTCGATCTTGTTATGACTGATCCCGTGTAAACTCTGCACGAACATCATCACCGTCGGCACGCCCGCCCCGCAGGTTTCCGCCGCATCGTGCAACGGCCCTGACGGCATTCGGTGCGACATCCCGCACGTCTCGCGAATCGCCTCGTCGCAGAACTCGATCAGCTTCGGGTCAAACAAACGCGGCTCGATCCTCCACAATCGTTCCCACGTCACCGTCACGCCACCCTCGGCCGCGAACCGATCCGCCGCCACCTTCGCCTCCACCAACATGTGCGCCAGTGACGCGGCATCGAGATGGCGTTGATCGAGCGTGATGCGACATTCCGCCACCACGCTTGTCACGATCCCCGGCTTCGTCGTGCACGAACCGATCGTGCACACTCCGCCCTGCCGCGCAGCGATGTCATAAATTTCCGGGCTCATCTTCGCCGCCGCGAGAAACGCATCCTTGCGTCGATTCATCGGCGTGCTCCCCGAATGCGCCGCCTGCCCGTGAAACGTCACCGCGTGCCGTTCGACTCCAAACGTCCCCAGCACCGCGCCGAGCGGTAACCCGAGGTCGAGCAACACCGGCCCTTGCTCGATATGCAGTTCGATATAAGCCGCCGCGTTTTTCAGCTCCACGCCGCTGTCTTTGACCCGCTCGAAATCGATTCCGCAGATCCGCAACGCCTCCGGCAACGATATCCCGTTTTTGTCCACGAGCCCACGCGCCTCGTCCATGTCGAGCGATCCTGCGCACGCCGACGAACCAAACAGGCTCTTGCCGAAACGCGCGCCCTCTTCGTCCGCCCAATCCACCAGCCGCACGGTCACTGGCGAACGTCCCTTATATTGCTCCGCGATCCGCCGCAAAATCTCCACGCCTGCCATCACGTTGAGACATCCATCGAGCCAGCCGCCGTTCGGCACCGAGTCCATATGGCCGCCGATCACCAACGCCCGATCTGATTCGCCGTGCAACGTTGCCCAAAGGTTACCCGCCGCATCGGTCGCAATGTCCACCGGCAACGCCTCCAATTTCGCCCGCAGCCAAGCCCGCGCGTTCAGCCAAGTCGCGGTAAACGCCACGCGTTGCGCGCCATCGGCATCACCGGTGATACGGCGCAAGTCCTTCAGTTCGCTCACCGTGCGCTTGGGGTTTAACGGCATGATTTATCCAGAGGGTTACCGACACAGAACCGCGAGTGCGGTTTCAGGCATGTCCGAAGCTACCAGCAAAAGTCAGCAACGAATATACCTGACAGCGGTCCACTGACCACGCCTTCGCCATGAACTATGCAGAGTAATTGCTTCGCCTGCGCTCAGTCCGTCCGTCATGTCTTTCGCCGTCAGCGAAGCATCCTCGGAATCCGCATGTGTTCACCCCGCGTCCATTTCACCCCCCATGCCCACCCTCGCCACCACAGTTGACGGTCTGAAACTTCCCAACCCCTTCGTCATCGGATCAGGTCCTCCCGGAACCAATCTCAGTGTAATCAACCGCGCTTTCCGCGAAGGCTGGGGCGCCGTCATCGCCAAGACGGTTAGCCTCGATGCCTCCAAAGTCGTCAACGTTTCCCCTCGTTACGCCAAGCTCCACGCCACCAGCGGCGAAGTCATCGGCTGGGAAAACATCGAGCTGATCAGCGACCGCCCCTTTCACATTTGGGAAGACGAATTTAAACGCTGCAAAGACTCCCAACCTCCCGGCGCCCTCATCGCCTCCATCATGGAGGAGTATAACAAAGACGCGTGGATCGAGCTCGTGCAGCGCTGCGAGGCCGCCGGCGTTGACGGCTTCGAACTCAACTTCTCCTGCCCGCATGGACTCCCCGAGCGAAAGATGGGCTCGGCCATGGGCCAGGACCCCGAAATCCTCGAGACCGTTTGCGGCTGGGTGAAGTCCGCCACCGCGAAACCCGTCTGGGCAAAGATGACGCCCAATATCACCCACATCGAAGAACCCGGTCGCGCGGCTTTACGCGGTGGCGCCACCGGACTTTCCGCCATCAACACCATTCGCAGCGTGATGCGCGTGAACCTCGATACCCTCCGTCCCGAGCCCACGGTTGAAGGCTACAGCACGCCCGGCGGTTATTCATCGAAAGCGATCAAACCCATCGCGCTCCGCATGGTCATGGAACTCGCCGCCCTGATCCAAAAAGAATTCCCCGGTCGCTCGCTCTCCGGCCTCGGCGGAGTCGAATCCGGCGAAGATGCCGCGGAGTTTATCCTCCTCGGTGCCGACACGGTCCAAGTCTGCACCGGCGTAATGAAGCATGGGTATGAATGCGTGAAACCGATGCAGGAACAGCTCCTCGCCTTCATGCAGCGGCAAAAGTTCGAGACCATCGCCGACTTCAAAGGCCGCACGCTCCCCTACTTCACCAGCCACGCCGGCCTCGTGCAGAAACAAACCGAGCGCAAAGCCGCCGAAAAAGCCGCGACCTCCAAAAAGATGATCGCCAACGACGCCGAGTGGACCGGCGACGACTTCGTCAAACAGTCCAACGACCTCGCCCGTTAGGCCACCCACTCCAGCGGAATGGCCACAAAAAGCACCCGAGACGCAAAAAAGGAACCGGTCCGATTCTGCGTCTTTTGTGCCTTCTGTGCCCACCCCCGCCGTCATCCGAGCTCGTCCGTGTAATCCGTGGTTAAAAACTCCGAAATGCTTCCCTGCCCCAACTACATTGCCGGTCAGTGGATACCCTCCTCGCCCTCCGCCACCACACCCGTCTTCAATCCCTCCACCGGCGAAACCATCGCGGCCTGCCCCCTCGGCACGCACATCGATGCCGAGGCTGCCATCGCCGCCGCGTCAGCCGCGTTCCCTGCCTGGCGTGACACTCCACCCGTTGACCGCGCTCGGGTATTTTTCCGCTACCGACATCTCATCGAACAAAACTTCGACCGCATCTGCACCACGCTCGTTCGCGAGCACGGCAAGACCGCCATCGAAGCCAAAGGCGATCTCCACCGCGGACTCGAAAATATCGAATACGCCTGTGGCATTCCCACCCTCCTGATGGGCGACACCCTCGCCGACATCGCCCGGGGCGTGGACTGCGAAACCATCAACCAACCTCTCGGCGTCTGCGTTGGCATCACACCCTTTAACTTCCCCGCGATGGTGCCGCTGTGGATGTTCCCTCTCGCGCTCGCCTGCGGGAACACCTTCGTCCTCAAGCCCAGCGAAAAAGTCCCTCTCACCGCGATCCTCCTCGTTGAGCTTCTCGCCGAAGCCGGTCTGCCCAAAGGAGTGCTCAACCTCGTCCACGGCGGTCGCGAAGTCGTGGATACCCTCCTCACTCACCCGACGGTCAAAGCCATCTCTTTCGTCGGCTCGACCCCGGTCGCGAAACATATTTACGAAACCGGCACTCGCCACGGCAAACGCGTCCAAGCCAACGGCGGCGCGAAAAACTACATCGTCATTATGCCCGATGCCGACATCCCCAAGACCGTCGAAAACCTCGCCACCGCCGCCTTCGGTTGCGCCGGCGAACGCTGTATGGCCGGCTCCACCGCGATCACCGTTGGCTCCGCCGCCACCAAGCTCCTTCCCGACCTCGTTGCCGCCGCCAAGGCCATCAAGGTTGGCCCCACCGATCGAACCACCCAACCGCACATGGGCGCCGTCATCACCGCCGCCCATCGCGACCGCGTCACCAGTCTCGTTGCCAGCAGCGAGACGGACGGCGCGAAGGTTCTTCACGACGGACGCGGCCTGCGTGTGCCCGAAGCGCCCGGAGGTTTTTATCTCGGACCCACCATTGTTGATAATGTCCAAGACCACATGGCGCTCGCCCGCGAGGAAGTCTTCGGCCCCGTGCTCAACGTCATGCGCATGGACGACCTCGATGCGGCCATCGAGACCACCAATCGTTCCGCCTATGGCAACGGCGCCGCGATCTTCACCAACAGCGGCATGGCCGCCCGCGAGTTTAAGCACCGAGTGAAAGCCGGCATGGTTGGTATCAACGTCGGGGTGCCCGCCACCATGGCGATGTTCCCCTTCACGGGTTGGGACGACTCATTCTTCGGCGACCTGCACATTCAGGGAAAAGAAGCCGTCCAATTCTACACCCGCCAAAAAGTCGTCAGCACCCGCTGGTTCACCGAAGGCGTCGGCGATGTGTGGAAAAAGTAATTAAACTCAAGTGGCCAAACCTCCGTTCCGAAACTCCCCATGAGCCTCCTCATCCGCAACGGCGAGATCGTCACCGCCACCGAGCGCTACACTGCCGACATCTTCTGCGAGGGCGAAACCATCACCTCCATCGGCCCCAACCTCTCCGGCCTCGCCACTCCCGACACCGAAATCATCGATGCCAGTGGCCGCTACGTTTTCCCCGGCTTCATCGATCCGCACACCCACATTTATCTGCCCTTCATGGGCACGTATTCCAAGGATACCTACGAGACCGGCACCCAAGCGGCACTCATCGGCGGAACCACCACGATCTTCGATATGGTCTGCCCCTCGCGCGCCATGTCCGCCGCCGAGGGCTTCGCGACTTGGAACGCCCAAAGCGCCGGCAAGGCCTGCTGTGATTACAGCTACCACATGGGCGTCACCCATTTCGATGCCGACACACCCGACCAGCTTCGCGCCATTGTCGCCGCCGGCGTCTCCTCCTTTAAGATCTTCCTGGCTTACAAAGGCGCGTTCGGCATCGACGACACCGAACTCTATCGAGCCCTCAAACTCGCCAAAGAACTCGGCGTCATCGTCACCGCCCACTGCGAAAACGAGACCCTCGTCTTTGAGCGGCAACGCGAACTCATCGCCACCGGAAAGACCGACACCTCGCAACACCACGAAAGCCGCCCGCCCCTCGTCGAAGCCGAAGGCGTGCACCACCTCACCACGTTCGCCGAGCTCACCGGAGCGTCCATCTACATCGTCCACTTGAGCTGCGAAGAGGCTCTTAAAAAAGCCGTCGAGGCTCGCCTGCGCGGAGTCGACGTCGCGATCGAGACGCTCATCCAATATCTCCTCATCGACAAAACCTACGCCGAGCGGCCCGACTTCGAAGGCGCGAAGTTTGTGATGTCGCCCCCGCTCCGTGACGCGAAGAACCAGCCTGTCCTCTGGAACGCCCTTCGCACCGGCCTCATCCAGACCGTCGCCACCGACCACGCGCCTTTCGATTTCAAAACCCAAAAGCCCATGGGCGCGGACGACTTCACCAAAATCCCCAACGGCATCCCCGCGCTCCAAGACCGTGTGAATCTCCTCTACACGTATGGTGTGAAAGCCGGCCGTCTCGACCTGCACACCTTCGTCAACGTCGCCAGCACGCAAGCCGCCAAGCTCTTCGGCCTCTTCCCTCGCAAAGGTGCGATCCAAGTCGGTGCGGACGCCGATCTCGTCATCTACGATCCCGCCTACCGTGGCAAAATCTCCGCTGCCACGCAGACGATGAACGTCGATTACAGCGGTTTCGAAGGCTGGCCCATCGAAGGCCGTCCCGCAGTCGTTACGGTCCGAGGTGAAGTCGCCGTCCGCGACGGTCGGTTCGTCGGATCTCTCGGGCGAGGGAAGTTCCTGAAACGCAGCCCCAACCATTTTTAGCACAGACACCCTGTCGTTAAACGCAGACCTCCTCGATGACCGATCTCACCTCCAGCCCTCTCTCGAACCCTGACCTCGCGCCCATCTCACCGGAGCGTCGCACCTGGGGCACGTGGCACATTGCCGCGCTCTGGATCGGCATGGCCGTCTGCATTCCCACCTACCAGATGGCCGGCAACCTCATCGGTGCCGGTATGAACTGGTGGCAGGCCCTCCTCACCATTTTTATCGGCAACGTCATCGTGCTCATTCCGATGACGCTCAACGCCCATCCCGGCACCGCTTACGGCATCCCATTCCCCGTCCTTCTTCGCGCCAGCTTCGGCACGCGCGGCGCCAACATAGCAGCCCTTATGCGCGGCTTGGTAGCCTGCGGCTGGTTCGGCATCCAGACGTGGATCGGTGGCGCTGCCATCTACGCGACTTCAGCCATCATCTTCGGCTTCGACCCGGCCATCCGCACCGCCCTGCCCGGCCTCGGCATCTCCGCTGGCGAACTCCTCTGCTTCCTCCTCTTTTGGGCGGTCAACGTCTTCTTCATCATAAAAGGCATGGACTCCATCAAGTGGCTCGAAGCGTGGAGCGCCCCTTTTCTTCTTCTCGTCGGCGGCGCGCTGGTCATCTGGGCTTACCACGCCGCTCACGGCTTCGGCCCGATCTTTGCACAGCCCTCCAAGTTCACCTCTGCCGCCGCCTTCTGGCCCGTCTTCGGCGCCAGCCTCACCGCTCAAGTCGGCTTCTGGGCGACGCTCTCGCTCAACATCCCCGACTTCTCCCGCTTCGCCAAAAGCCAGCGTGCGCAGATCGCCGGCCAAGCCATCGGCCTTCCGCCGACCATGGTCCTCTATTCTTTCGTGGGTGTCGTCGCGACCAGCGCGAGCGTTGTCGTCTTTGGCGAAGCGATTTGGGACCCGGTTCAACTGATCGCCAAGTTTCATTATCCGATCCTCGCCGTCGTCGCGTTATTCGCGCTCTCCATCGCCACGCTCTCGACCAACATCGCGGCCAATGTCGTTTCCCCCGCGAACGATTTCTCCAACCTCGCGCCCCGACTCATCAGCTTCAAAACCGGCGGCCTTCTCACGGCGGTGGTCGGCATTCTCATGTGCCCTTGGCTGCTGATTTCGTCCACCAAGGGCTACATCTTCGCCTGGCTCATCGGCTACGGCGCGCTTCTCGGCCCCATCGCCGGCATCATGATCGCCGACTACTTCATCATCCGAAAAAAGCAGCTCGACGTCACCGGTCTCTACGATCCCGCCGGTCCCTACCGCTTCACCCACGGTTTTAGTTTAGCCGCGCTCGCCGCCTTCATCCTCGCCGTCCTCCCCAACATACCCGGTTTCCTTTCCGCGGCCGCCCCGGCGCTCTTCCCACCCGCCCGCATTCCCGTCGTTTTCCACACGCTCTACAACCAAGCTTGGTTCATCGGCTTCGCCCTCGCCTTCGGCCTCTACATCGCATTCCGAAAACTCGCCCCCTCCCGCAGCCTTGAAGCCGCGCCCCTTCGTGAAGTCCGCAGTTAGGAAACTCCGCCCTTGCCCACCATGCCCCCGCTCCTCCCGTCCTGCCCCTATCAACCGCAGCCCTACACCGGTCCGTCTCCCGACGAGATTCTCGCGCTGCGCCACACCCATCTCAATCCGGGCATCTTCCATTACTACAAACGCCCGCTCACTATCGTCGAAGGCAAGGGCCAGTGGCTTTTCGATGAGACCGGACGCCGCTACCTCGATGGCTTCGGCGGAATCGTGACGGTCAGCGTCGGCCACTGTCACCCACACGTCACCGCCGCCGCTCAGGCTCAGAACGCGCTGGTCCAGCACACGACCACCATCTACCTAAACCCCAACGTCGCTCTCTACGCCCGCGATCTCGTGGCCAAGCTGCCCGGCGATCTCAAGGTCTGCTACTTCGTCAACTCCGGCTCCGAGGCCAACGACCTCGCGCTCCTCATGGCACGCGCCTACACGGGCAACTACGACGTCATCGCCCTGCGCAATGCCTACCACGGCGGCAGCCAGTCCACCATGGGACTCACCTCCCATCACACCTGGAAATACAACGTCCCCGGCGGCTTCGGCGTGCACCACGCCCTCATGCCTGATTCCTATCGCGGGCCCTTCGCCGGCCTTTCGGACGCCGGCACACGCTACGCCGATGATATTAAAAACCTCATCGACTACGGCACCAGCGGACGCGTCGCCGCCTTCTTCGCCGAGTCGATTCAAGGCGTGGGTGGCGCCGTCGTTTTTCCTGACGGTTATCTCCAGCGCGCCTACGCCCACACTCGCGCCTCCGGCGGCCTCTGCGTGGCCGACGAAGTCCAGGCCGGCTTCGGCCGCACCGGCACGCATTATTGGGGCTTCGAGACGCAAGGCGTCATCCCCGACATCGTCACGATGGCCAAAGGCATCGGCAACGGTTGCCCGCTCGCCGCCGTCGTCACCACGCCCGAGATCGCCAAGACCCTCACCGCTCGCATCCATTTCAATACCTACGGCGGCAACCCGGTTTGCACCGCGATGGGCCGTGCCGTCCTCGAAGTCATCGACCGCGAAGGCCTCCAAGCCAACGCCCTCGCCCGCGGCGCCCAGCTCAAAGCCGGTTTCGCCCGTCTCGCCGAAAAACACGCTCTCATCGGCGACATCCGCGGACTCGGACTCATGCTCGGCGTCGAGCTCGTCAAAGATCGAAGCACCAAGGAACCCGCGTCCGCCGAATGCATGGCTGTCTTTGAAAAATGCCGCGAACTCGGCCTGCTCGTCGGCAAGGGCGGACTCAAGGGCAACACCCTTCGCATCAAGCCCCCGATGTGCATCACCGAAGCCGACGCCGACTTTATGCTCGCCGTCTTGGACGAAGCCCTCGGCTCCGTCTAGTTCCGCCTGATCCGCCCAAAAAAAAGAGGTGACGCGGCAGCACGCCACGTCACCTCGCTTCAGAACCAAATGAAGATGCGGCATCCTATCGGCGCGAGCCCATCACCAGACGGAGCACATACCAGAGCAGCAGCATCACGCCGGAAAACAGCGCCAGCGAAGCGGCCACATGCTGGTTGGTGCGGTAGTGGTGGATGATATTGGACGTCGTATAGAGGATCGAGCCGCCCGCGAAGAACACCATGATACCAGCGAACAGCAGCCCCAGCGTGAAACCGAATAGGATGCTGCAAACGATCACGCCCAGCGCGATAAAGCCGCAGACGGTCAGGATGCTGCCGAGGAACGAAAAGTCCTTCCGCGTGATAAACGCCGTCGCCGTCAGACCCGCGAACAGTAGCCCCGTGATGATCCCGGCCATCGGAATGACGGTCGGATCGCTGCGATACGCCGCGATGTAGAGCAGCGGCAGAAAAATCACCGCCTCAGCCACCACAAACAAGCCAAGCCCGAAATACTGCGAGGCAGGCGCCGCGTCGGAGCGAGCGAGTTTGTCGGCCAGCCAGGACACGCCCATGAACGCAACCAACGTCAGCAACCAGCCGCCGCCCAGCATCAGATTGATCACATTTTCAATGCCCGGCGTGTGCAGGAGAACGGTCTCCAAAACCACGAAAGACAGAATCGCCGCCGCCAAGTGCAAATAGGTGCGGCGAATGAACAATGCGCGCTCGGAGGGCTCGGCATCGGCCGCGACCACGAAGGGATTTCCAGAAGTGTAGTGCATGGTGAAAAACGCAGAGGAGTTAAGATGCGAAAACGCGCCACACCCTGCGTGCCCGCCCTTCTCCTGCCAACCGAAAATCAGTGGCCATGGCTTGATACATTCTTTTCCGAAATACCCGCACTGATGCCATAACATCCTCCAATACCTAGTCGCCGGGTGGCTTATACATCCCCGACTCGCTCGTCCGAAGCTCAAGGCCGCGAGGATTCCGCCGATTTCTACGGCAACTATGAAACAATGGACTATCGGCAAGCGCATCATCCTCATGGCAGCCGCACTCTGCGTGCTCAGCGTCGTTATCACGATCTGGAGCATCCGAGGCATGCAGGCCATTCAACGCCAAGGGCAGTCGGTCAGCGAAAAGAACCTGCCCGGCGTCATCCAGACCAGCACGATGAACTACCTGCCCATGATCAACATGGTCCGGCTTTATCGGTTGCTCGACCCACTCTCCCCGGCGGAACGCGACGCGATCGAAAAAGCGACCCTCGAAGACACCGCGAAATTTCGCGCCGCCGACAAAATCTATGCCTCGACCCTCGTCACGCCCGCCGAGCATGAGGACTACGAAAAACTGGGCCAGATCCACGAGCGCTACCTCGGCCTCCGCGCCCGATACCTCTCGCTTGTGGACACCGACCGAGAACAGGCGAAGAAGATTCTCACCATCGACATGGTCGCCGCCCTCAACGAGTTCTCCAACCAGACCTTGTCGATTCTCGGTAAAAACGCCCATGACGGCGAAGATGGCGGACACGCCCTCGTTGATCGCGTAAAGCAGACATCCCTTTCGCTCGTGATCGTCGGCGGACTCGGCCTCCTCCTTGGAGCCGGACTCGCCTACTTCATCGTAGTCAGCACCAACAAGGCACTGAAGCTCGTCGCCTCCACCCTCCACGAAGCAGCCAATCAAGTGGAATCGGCCGCCGGCCAAGTTTCCAACGCCAGCCAATCCCTCGCCGACGGCGCCAGTAAGCAGGCGGCATCTCTCGAAGAAACCTCCGCCTCCATCGAAGGTATCGATGGCCAAACCAAACGAAATGCCGCCAACGCCGAAAACGCCCGTGATCTCTCCAACGACACCCGCCAGTCCACCGACCAAGGCACGCGACAGATGACCGAGATGGTGTCCGCGATGGCCGACATCAAAGGCTCCTCCGACAACATCGCCAAGATCATCAAGACGATCGACGAAATCGCCTTCCAAACGAACATCCTCGCTCTCAACGCCGCAGTCGAAGCCGCCCGCGCCGGCGAGGCCGGTGCCGGGTTTGCCGTCGTCGCCGACGAGGTCCGTTCCCTGGCCCAGCGCGCCGCCGTCGCCGCCCGCGAGACCGCCGACAAGATCGACGACTCCATCAGCAAGAGTGCTCGCGGCACCGAACTCTGCGCCCGTGTCTCCGAGGGACTCACCGGGATCGCGGACAAGACCCGCAAGATGAACGAACTGGTGAGCGAGATCGCCGCCTCATCCAAGGAACAAGCCCAGAGCCTCGTCCAGATCGGCGGAGCCATTAGCGAAATGGACAAAGTTACCCAAGCCAACGCCGGCAGCGCGGAAGAAACTGCCAGCGCCGCCGAAGAGATGAAGGCTCAAGCCGCCACCATGCTGGAAAACGTAAACGAACTCATGCGCCTCGTCGGCGGACAAGACACCTCCAAAAAAGCCTAAGCTTGTTTCGGCGCACGTCCGCCCCTGCGTCACCGGCCGTCACGTCACATTGGCGTGGGACCGGTGACTTTGCGCGTAGCTCCGACGAGATACAAAGGGGACTATGCGCGGTCTTACGGGCAGACGCTGACCTGCACGCGACCGAGGAACGCCTCCACGGCATCATGCGAGTCTGGGGCGTCCTCCGCCCGCGTGAGCGCGGAAAGCGAAAACGCAGTCGCCAGACGCGCACACTCGGACAACGACAGGCGAAGGATCTGCGAGGCCACGATGCCCGCCACCATCGCGTCGCCCGCGCCCACCGTGCTGCGCACAACCACCGAGGGTGGACGAGCGCTGACCGCTTGGTCGGCCGTCACAAAACACGCACCGTCGGCACCACGTGAAACCACCACGAGTTTCACCCCAAGCGCAACGAGTTCACGAGCTGCCGCAATCACCTCAGCCTCCGTCGGCAACGCGCGTCCGAGCAACGCTTCGAGTTCGTGGATGTTGGGTTTGATGATGTCAGGAGCGGCGCCGAGTGCCTCGCGTAAAGCTTCGCCGCTGGAATCGAGCACCGTGCGCACACCTCGCGTTTTGAGAGCGGTGATGAACTCGCGATAGATGCCCGGCTCCACACCAGGCGGAAGGCTTCCCGCCAACACGCACCAGCCGCCGGAGAGCACCGACACTTGAGCGCGCAAGCCTTCGAGGTCGCGGGCCGAGGGCGTCAGTCCAGGGAAATTAATATCCGTCGTTTCCTGCCGCACCGGGTCGGTGATCTTGATGCCGACACGGGTCGGTCCAGGAAGACGCAAACACCGGTCTTCGATACCACGCGCTTTGAAAAACGATGTGAACACCGCCTCGTTGTCGCGTCCGAGAAACCCCAATACAGCCACGGCTTGGCCTTGGCCGGCGAGTGCGGCGGCGACATTGATGCCCTTGCCGCCCGCGCGGTCGCTCGTGTGCTCGGCGCGGTTGACCGCACCGACCGTGAAGCCGGAAATCGTCACCGTGCGATCAATCGCTGGGTTGAGCGTCAGGGTGGTAATACTGGGTGAAGGCATGGCGGATGAATAGAGTCGTAGCGGAACGCCTGTGCGATGCCGGAGGCTGGATCGGAGGATGGATGCTTGGTCAAACCAAGCCTCTTCCGGGTAGCGAGAGTGCGCGAACTTCCGCGGCGGTCGAGCAGGCAAGCGCGCGTTGCGCCAGTGAGCGGAGGTCCTTTAACGAGCTGCCGCGCAAGTGGGACTTCACCGTCGCCAACGACGGAGCGCTCATGCTGAGCTCGGTGACACCCAAGCCGACCAAGATCGAGGCACCGAATGCTTCGCCGGCTGCACCTCCGCAAACACCCACCCATTTCCGCTCCGCAGTGGCGGCACGCACGGCGAGGTCGATCATGCGGAGCACAGCGGGGTGCAAGGCATCGGCCTCTTTCCCGAGATCGGGGTGCTGGCGGTCGATCGCGAGGGCATATTGCGTGAGATCATTTGTGCCGACCGAGAAGAAGTCCGCCTCGCGGGCAAACTCGCCCGCCATGAGCACGACCGATGGCACTTCGACCATGATGCCCACGTCGCAGACCGGCGCCCCGACTTCGACACGCACGGCCTCGGCGATCCCCTTCGCGGCACGCAGGTCTTCAAGCGTCGTGACCATCGGGAACATAATTTTCACCGTGCCCAATTCGGCGATCATGGCGGCGCGATACACGGCACGCAGTTGGGTTTTAAACACCTCCGGCCGCCTCAGGCACAGGCGAATACCGCGCACGCCGAGGAAGGGGTTATCCTCTTTCGCGAGCCCGAGGTAGGGAACGATCTTGTCCCCACCCACGTCCAGTGTGCGTATGATCAGCGGCAGGCCATTGAGCGCGCGGATCATCTCCGTGTAGGCAAGAAACTGCTCCTCTTCCGTCGGCGCAGTTTCACGTCCGAGAAATAAAAACTCCGTGCGCAACAAGCCCACGCCCTCAGCCCCGGCCTCCACCGCCGCGGCGGCTTCTTCGGCGAGCCCGATGTTTGCAACGATTTCGACGCGATGCCCGTCGGTTAGCAGCGCGGGACAAAAGCGCGCGGCGTCTATCTCCGCCTGTCGCCACCCCAGCTCTGCCTGGAACACCTTCGCCGATTTGAGCGCGGCTTCATCGGGATCCGGATAAAGCCGGCCAACACACCCGTCGAGAATCGCGAGCACGCCATCGGGCAACGAAAGTATTTCCGGTCCCGCGCCGACCACGGCGGGCAGGCCACGCGCACGTGCGATGATCGCCGTATGCGAAGTCGGCCCACCCAATGAGGTGCACAGGCCGATGACTTTTTTCGGGTCAAGGCGCGCGGTGTCGGAAGGAGTGAGGTCATCAGCGACCAGGATGCATAGATCAGAGGGCAGCTCTGGCTCGCGCTCCGGCACTCCGAAGAATCGACGCAGCACGCGTTGGCAAATGTCGTGAAGGTCGGCGGCACGACTGGCGAGGCGCTCGTTTTTTAGACTACGCAGTTCTTCGACGCGGTGCTCGATTACCTGTTGCCACGCCCAGGGTGCACTGTGGCCATCGTCGACGAGCGCGATCACTTCGGTGCGCAGTTCGGGATCGGTAAGGAGTGCCTGATGCGCTTGAAAAATCTCCGCTTCGGTAGGCACCGGGCAGCATCGCGCTTCGATGCTCAGACGTTCGAGTTCGGCGTCGGCCTCGGCGAGAACGCGTTCGAAGCGTTGACGCTCGGCGACGGGTTCGGCCGGGGAATCCTCGACCGCCAGGATCTGGGCCTGAAAACGAAAGAGCGGCGCAATCGCCATTCCGGGTGCTGCAGGAACACCAATGATCACCGAGGTGATGGTGGGCGGAGGCGTCCAGACTTGGACGGGATGGGCCATGCGCGATGAGGTTTCTTCGACGTCGCCGAGCCCGGTTTCGATGGCATCACGGAGGACATCGAGCATCGCACTGGCATCGGTTCCGCGCGCTTCGATGCGCAACTTAACGCCGCTCTCCACTCCGAGTCGCAGGAGCGAGGCCATGGCTTTCCCGTTGGCCACTCGGTCGCCGTGAATGACACGCACATCGGACGAAAAATCAGCGGCGATCTCGGCGAACTTGGTCGCCGGTCGTGCATGCAGGCCGGCTTCGCCACGCAGGACGACTTCCATGTGCACGGCATCCGGCCAAGGCTCAACAGGTCCGGTCGAGGAGGCGGTGGATTTCTCGCCTGGTTGGGAGCGGCTTAGCGCGGCGATGATTTCATTAGCGTCCTTTGTGGAGGAAAGGCGTCGGGCGGTGGCTTCGTTATCCAGCACGTCGGCGAGCGTCGCGAGGACCTCGGTGAGTTCTTCGTCTCGTGCGGCGATGCCTACGATGAGGTGAACGGCTTGCTCGCCATCCCAGTGAACGCCTCTGGGGATTTGCACGACGGAGATACCGGTTTTTTTGATAAGGTGGGTGTCCTCCTTCCGGCCATGCGGGATGGCAATACCCCGACCCAAGCAGGTGTTGGCCTGTCGCTCGCGAGCCAGCATGCTGTCGATGTATCCTTCCTCAATGTAGCCGCTATCGGCGAGGAGCTGGCCGGCTGCGCGGATCGCGGCGGTTTTATCAGTGACAAGGGCGCCGAGCCGGATCGTTCGTAGGGTGAGCGGAAGGTCGGAACGGGGTTCGTCTGTTGTCATGACGGGGTTAACCTAAGCCGATCAAACCGGAGTCGCTACCGATGCGGACGGTTTTTTAAGGGGTAACAAAAGCGCGCCCGCAGTAACCGCCAGACCGCAACGATCCCGGCGGCATAGGCCAACAGGTGCGTGATCGCACCGAGAACCAGTTGGCCAAACACCCCATCGTGCGAAACGGCGGTCGGCGCAGCAGGAGAGCCCGGCTCCGCCGACGAGGAGGAACCATTAACGGGCTTCGCTTCGGATGAACGCGACTGGGATGCAGCATCGGCCTTGGGCACCACGCGAGCAAGCGCCGCTTCGAGGATCGCCTGCGGATTGCGGATGGCGGTGCTGGTGCGGGTTTCGTAAACGGGTTTTCCGTCGAACCGGGTGGTGTCCACCGCAGTATCAACCGCGAGGAGAATCACATCGGCGGTGGCGATATCGGTGCTCGTTATCGGATCAGACCCGATGGCACCAGAGGCGATCTCCGCTTTAAACGCATGACCGGCATAGATTGCCACCGCGCGTAAGGCTTCGGCAGCAAGACGAGCATGCGCGATTCCGGCCGGGGATGCCGTAAAAGCGACGATCTGTTTCATGGGAATAATTGGGTAGGTTCAAAAACTGAGATATGCGCGACCTCTCCCTATGACACGCCATCGGCGTTTACGTATCGCGCAGAAATATCTGGCTTCGGAGAACCTATACCCGACCCCGTCCCAAAGGCGCGACACGCTGCCGCGCCTTCGGGCGATCATCCGCGCTTGAGCTTCAGTAAGCGCTCGCCGGCCGCATGGAGAGTCGCCGGCTTTTTTGCAAAATTCAGGCGCACGTAGCGATTCTCTCCATTCGCGAAGAAGCTCGACCCCGGGACCGGCGCGACACCGATCTCCTTGGCCATCCAGTGTGAGAACGCCACGTCACTCGCGAAGCCAAAAGGCGAGATGTCGAGCATCACGAAATACGCGCCTTCGGGCCGGGTATAGGCGAGCCCCGTCCGATCGAGATAGCCGAGCAACACATCGCGCTGTGCCTGATACTCGGCGCACAAGCCCTCGTAGTAGCTCGCGGGAAAACTCAGCGCGGTGACGACCGCATGCTGCAACGGTGCGGCCGCGCCCACCGTGAGGAAATCGTGAACTTTGCGCGCCTGCGCGATGATCTCCGGCGCGGCGTGCAGATAGCCGAGGCGCCAGCCGGTGATGGAAAATGTCTTCGACAGCGACGACACCGACAGCGTGCGCGAGGCCATGCCCGGCAACGTGGCGAAGTAAACGTGTTTTCGCCCATCGAACACGAGGTGTTCATAGACTTCGTCGGTGATGACAAAGGTGTCGAACTCCTCGGCGAGTGCGGCGATCTGCAGCAACTCGTCGCGTGTGAAAACGCGCCCACACGGGTTCGATGGGTTGCAGAGAATGAACGCCTTCAATCCGCCATTGCTCGCAAAGGCCGCACGCAACTCCGCCGGATCGAAACCATAATACGGAGGACGCAGCGGCACATGCACGGCGACCGCTCCGCTCAGAATGGCGTCGGCGTTGTAGTTCTCGTAGAACGGCGAAAACATCCCGATGCGATCACCCGGGTCACAGACCGTCATCACGGCCGCCAGCATCGCCTCAGTGGCGCCGCAAGTGACGACCAGCTCACGCAGCGGATCAACCGGCAGCCCGGTGAAACGCGTCAGCTTCGCGGCGAGCGCGTCGCGCAACTCCGGCGAACCCCACGTGACAGCGTATTGATGACGACCGGCATCCATCGCGTCCTTGGCCGCTTGCACGAGAGCCGAGGGAGGGTCGCCGTCGGGAAAACCCTGTGAGAGATTGATCGCCCCGTGTTGGGCGGCCACGCGCGACATCTCGCGGATGAGCGACTCAGTGAAAACGGAGGTGCGGCGAGAGGTGCGCGGCATAAAAGGCGGCAAAACCAGACCGGAACAGACCCGGGGATTGGCAAAGGGTTACTGCGGAATCTTCAACTCCATGCCCAGCTTCAACGAGGTCTCGCTCGGCAGCACATTGCGGTTGGCCGCATAGATGTCGCGCCAACGAGAACGGTTACCGTAATAACGCTGGGCGAGGCTCATCAACGTGTCCCCCTTCGCCACGACATGCCGGCGGAAGTTAGTGCTGTCGGCCGGACGCGTAGGAGACACCGGGGATGGTGTCTGCGCTGAAGGACGGTTGGAGCTAACCACAATCGGGCCGGGCGACGTAGGCGCAGATGCAGAGACTTGAGAAGGCGTCGGCGGTTCAGGCGCGGGGGTGATCGGTGATTCGACCAGACTGCCGCCCGACGGCTCCGGTTGATCATTCGTGTCGCTAGCAACGGAAGCAGAAGCCGAGCCGGCGGGACGCGGGGCGTTAACGGCCTGAGTGCGCACGCCGATGAGCTGCTCCTTGAGCTGGAAGTTTTCGCGTTGGAGCTGGTCCATCTTCTCCAGCAGATCGAGCTTGTCGGTCTGGTTTTCGAGCGGCTGGCCCGGAAGCGTGCGAGCAAACTCGCGGGTCGCTGCGTCGATGCGTTGTCGCACGAGGTCCGACTGCGGGGAGTTGCGCTTCAGCTCGCGAAACTTGCGGTAATGGTAGATCGCAGCGATCGGGTCTTTGATGTGCTGCTGGTAAAGAATACCGATCTCAAGGTGAGACTCGGGCGCGTCGTCTCCGCGCTTTTCAACGACCTTCAGGAACGATGCGAGTGCTTCCTGATTACGGCCTTGCCGAAGCAAATCTTTGCCGCGCCGATAGCCAGGCTCGTCGATTTCCGCTGTGAACGGAGACGATTCATAGCGACCGCAACCTGCGACAAAAAGCATTGTCGCGAGGGCGCACAGACAAAGCGTTAGAAAGCGGAACCTCATCGATGGCGGTGAAATGGTTTGAACGGGAAAAAGTTGCTCCTAAGTCTCGCAGACCGTCCGACGACTCAAACCCTAAATGGCCCTCGACTCCAAAACCGTTCTCAGTCGCGCACGCGCCTGCATCAAAATCGAACAAGAGGCCCTCACAGCCACTTCCCGCGAATTGGACGGCAAGTTCGTCGAGGTGGCTCGCGCAGTGCAGATCACCAGCGCTGCCAGTCGCAAACTGATCTTCACCGGCGTCGGCAAGTCGGCCCACATCGCCAACAAGTTGGTCGGCACGTTTAATAGCACCGGCCTCTCGACCTGCTTTCTCGACTCCACTCAAGCGCTGCACGGCGACTTGGGCGTGTGCAACGAAGGCGACCTCGTTTTTCTCCTGAGCAACAGCGGCCAAACCGACGAGATTTTGCGCCTCATCCCCGGCTTCCGCCGACTCGGCCTGCGCACCGTGGCCTTCACCAGTAATCCCGCCTCGGATCTTGCGAAGAACACGGACTTGCAACTCATCTACCGCGTTCCGCAAGAGGCGTGTCCTCTCCGGCTTGCGCCCACGGCCAGCACCACCGCCGCCCTCGCGCTGGGCGACGCGCTCGCCATGGTGCTCTTGGAAGAGCGTGGCCTTACCCGCGACGACTTCGCCAAGTTCCACCCCGCCGGCAATCTCGGACGCGTTCTCCTGCTTCGCGTGAAAGACATTATGCGCAGCGGCGCACGCCTGCCGATCGTCACCGAAAAAAGCACCACCCAAGAGGCCATCCTCGCGATGACCAAGGCCAAGAGCGGCAGCATCGCGATCGTCCATCCGAAGTCGGGCAAACTCACGGGGATTTTCACCGACGGCGACTTCCGCCGCAGCGCGCTCACCGGACCAGACTTTCTAGAAAAACCGGTGACCGATTTCATGACGCGTTCGCCCAAAACCATCGCGGAAGACGCTCTCGGCGTGGACGCGTTGCGCCTTTTCGAAGCGCACAAGATCGACGACCTCATCGTCATCGATGCGAAGGGCAAACCGACCGGCCTCATCGACGGCCAGGACTTGCCCAAGCTGAAGATCGTCTAAATCCGAGTGCGGACGCGCGCGGCGGCGCGGATTAGGACGGTCCGCAGTTCTTGCCAATTTTTACGCACGTCGGCGTTTTTCGTCGTCCCCGGCGCGGCCGATATGGCTAATTGACCGCCATGGCCACGCCCGCTTTTTCCTACCAAGACCCCTTCCCGCTCGGCCCTGACGACACCGAGTATCGCCTGCTTTCGAAAGAAGGCGTCACCACCACGACCTTCGAGGGTCGCGAAATCCTCAAGGTTGACCCCGACGTCCTCGCCTTCGTTGCGCAACAAGCGATGCGCGACACGTCCTTCCTCCTTCGCCCGAAGCACCTCGCACAAGTTGCCGCCATCCTCGACGACCCCGAGGCCTCGGCCAACGACCGCTACGTCGCCACCACGCTCCTGAAGAACGCCGAGATCTCTGCCGAAGGCATTCTCCCCTTCTGCCAAGACACCGGCACCGCCACGGTGGTCGCCAAAAAAGGCGAGCAAGTCTGGACCGGCGCCAACGACGCCGAGTTTATTTCCAAGGGCATCTACCAGACCTACACCCAGGAAAACCTGCGTTATTCGCAGACCGCGCCGCTGGACATGTTCAACGAGGTCAACACCGGCACCAACCTGCCGGCGCAGATCGACCTCTACGCCACCGAAGGCTCCGAGTATAAATTCCTCTTCGTCGCCAAAGGCGGCGGCTCGGCCAACAAGACGTTCCTCTTTCAGGAGACAAAGGCGCTGCTCAACCCCAAGGGCCTCGAAAAGTTCGTCACCGACAAGCTCTCCTACCTCGGCACCGCCGCCTGCCCTCCCTATCACCTCGCCCTCGTCATAGGTGGCACCAGCGCCGAGACCTGCTTGAAAACCGTCAAGCTCGCCTCGACCAAATACTACGACCACCTTCCCACCACCGGTAACAAAGAAGGCCGCGCCTTCCGCGATCTGGAGACGGAGAAGCTCGTCCTCAAGATCGCCCAGAACAGCGGCATCGGCGCGCAGTTCGGCGGCAAGTATTTCGCCCTCGACGTGCGCGTCATCCGTCTGCCTCGCCACGGTGCCAGCTGCCCCGTCGGCCTCGGCGTGTCCTGCTCCGCCGACCGCAACATCAAAGCCAAGATCAACAAAGACGGCATCTGGCTCGAAAAGCTCGAAACCAATCCCGGCCGCTTCATCCCCGCGAGCGCCCGCACGATCAAGGACGACAAGGTTGTGCGCATCGACCTGAACCAGCCAATGCCCGCGATCCTCGCCGAGCTGGCTCGGCATCCCGTGACCACGCGCGTGCTGCTCAACGGCCCGCTCGTCGTCGCCCGCGACATTGCCCACGCCAAACTCAAGGAACGCGTGGATGCCGGCCAGGGATTGCCCGATTATTTCAAAAACCACCCGGTCTACTATGCAGGCCCCGCCAAGACACCGAAGGGTTACGCGAGCGGTAGTTTTGGCCCCACTACGGCCGGTCGCATGGACAGCTATGTTGACCTCTTCCAGTCGCTCGGCGGCTCGATGGTGATGCTCGCCAAGGGCAATCGCAGCCCGCAGGTCACCAAAGCCTGCAAAGACCACGGCGGCTTTTACCTCGGCAGCATCGGCGGTCCGGCTGCCATCCTCGCCAAGGAGAACATCAAGAAAGTCGAAGTGTTGGAGTATCCCGAACTCGGCATGGAAGCGGTATGGAAGATCGAAGTCTCCGATTTCCCCGCGTTCATCCTCGTAGACAACAAGGGCAACGACTTCTTCGTCAACGGCTGCGGTGCCTGCCTTCCCGGCGGCGTGACCGCCGCCGCTGAAAAAGCGAAGACCTGATTCCGTCCCTTCCACACGTCTTCCTGTTTCGCACCAAGCCGTCCTCCCACCAGAGGACGGCTTATTAGTGTCCCAACATCGAGCGTTCACTTCGCCTACTTCTGGCAATTTGGCATCGCTCAAAATTCTGCCTCTCGCCTGCATCTTCCTACTCCTATGCACCCCCTACCCCGCCTGCTCGTTGTGCTCTTGTTGATTGGCACTTCACCGGTGTTTTCCGCGGTCGAAGTCACCACCACGACCCGCCACCAAGATGACAAACTCGGTCTCACCGTCATCTCGGGCGAGACCCGACTTCCGTCCGATGGCAGTTGGGCGCTGGCCCAGCCCGATCCCAGCTCCGGGCTGCGACAGGTGTTCTACAACATCTCCAACTGGGAGGCGCTACGCGGCGATGGCGCACGTGACCTCGCCAACCGTATCGAGCAAAAAATCCAGAGTGATCGCTGGGAATTGTCAGCGCATCAAAACCTTCTCCAAAACTACGCCCGGCAGCACGACAACCGCGGCCCCGTTTCACTCGACGATCCCGCGCTCCTCGACCTCGTAGCCAACTACGGCAACCCGCGCCGGCCCGAACAAGTCAACCGCCCCCGCAACGCCAAAACCGAGGCCGAGTTGGTCGGGCGCTTCCGCAAATCCGTCGCCGACGTCGGCCTCGTGCCCGGTGCGGACATGAAGCCGGATGAGAACGGTAGACCGTCCGTGAACCCGCTGCTGCTGGAACTCGCCCCCGCCGCCGATGACGGCAAACACTGGATACTCTACACCGACGGCTCGACGCAGCGCGTTCCTCTCGACGCGGCCTTGCTCAAGTCCCTCGGCATCTCCTTCTCCAAAAAGAACGTCATCAACGACACCGTGCCTCCACGCCCGACTGAGCAGGTGTTGCGGCTCTACGGCAGCGTGAGCGCCAACGCGCACGGCCCCGCCAAACTCGTCTTCACTGACACCTTCGGGCACCGCACCGTCACCGTAACTTGGGATTGGTCCCGCGCCGCCGCCGGCAATCGCGAGCTGCTTTCCACCTGGGCTTCTCTGCGCGCCGGCGAATGGTCGGCCTTGGTGAACGCTGGCGAAGCCCCGCTGCTGCGCACGTGGCTCGACAGCTCCAACCGGCTCTACGGTGCGCAAGTGGAGGGTTCCCGGATGAACAACGGCCAAGGCCGCACGCCTCCTTCGCTCCTCGCCCTTTTCGGCGGACGCGCCGCCGTGCAGGAAACCCTGCAACTTCAACTCATCGCACCCTCTGGTTCGGCCACTCCCGACGCGGCGGCGACCGTGCCGATCACCCAAATCCCCGGCGTCACGGTGAAATCACATCCGTTCGCCGATATGCTGCACGGCAAGTCAACCCCGACACTCGCCCTCGCCGATTTCGTCCCGAGCGATCGTGCGTTTTTCCATGCGACCCGCGGCACGGCGCTCACCCAACTCTTCGCCCCCGACTCTCCATTCGTGCAACGCCTTGGCTCCTTCGTGGCCGACGGTGTTGGCTACGACCTGCTCGACCGCTACTCCTCCGATCTCGGACTTTCTCGACCGCTCACCGAGGCACTCCTCGATGGTGGCCTGCTCACCGAATGCGCCGTATTCACACCCGATCTCTTCCTGGCCGATGGCACCGATATCACCGTGATCGTCCGCGTGCGCTCGGGAAACCTGCTCGCCAAGCTGCTCAAGCCTCTGCTCTCCCCGCTCGTGAGTAGCGACGGCATCTACACCGTGCCGACCGGCTCCGGCGGCTCCGCCAGCTGGGCGATCAAAGGCGATCTCTGGTTCCTCTCCACACATCGCGACGAACTCGCCCGCTCACTCGCCCTCCTCGACAAGAAAGGCGAAGGCAGCCTCGGGCGCAGCGACGAGTTCCGCTACATGCTCCACAAGCTGCCGCCCTCGCCCGACACCCAGGCCTACGTCTATTTCTCCGACCCGTTCATCCGCCGGCTCGTAAGCCCGTCGGTAAAAATCGCCCAGCTTCGCCGTGTCGGTGCCCGCCTCGCGATGGAACGCATGGTTGGCGCCTCCCTTCTCCGCCAGCTCGACGTCGGTGGCGCACCCGCGTCCGCGGAAGCGCTCGTCAAGCTCGGCTACCTCTCGCCCGCCGACCTGTCATCCGACCTGACACTCCACCCCGACCGCACCGCCAGCTCTGCCGCCTTTGGCTCGCTCGCGCGCATGAAACCGCTCTCGGCTCAGGACGCCACGATCACCCAAGTCACACCTAGGGAAGCCGCGGCCTATGCGAGCTACCTGGAAAACTACACGCGTTTCTGGCGCCAGTATTTCGATCCCATCGCGCTCCGCTTCGACACCACTCCTGACAAACGCCAGACACTCACCACCTTCATCCTCCCGCTGGTCGAGAACACCACCTACAACCAGCTGCGCGAATGGCTGCCTCCGACCGCCCCCAAATCACCCGTGCTCGCGCCGGTCTTCGACCGCGATCCGGTGGCCCAACTCGATCTTGTCCTGCCTGAAAAAACCTGGCGTGAACTCGCCCGAGGCCAATCCCGTTTCTTTGCGTCCTACGTCGGCGTGAGCCCGGAGTTCTACGATCTGCTGGGACCGTCCCTGCACGTAGCCGTCGAGGATGGCGACCCGATCATCCGCCTCGGCACCGGCGAACTGGCTGGCATCTTCGCACCCGCCGGCGCCGGTGGCGGCAACCGCGTCGAAAGCTCGATGGTTTACATCCCGGTCATACTTAACCTCCTCACGCGCCCCACACACATCGCCATCGAGCTGAGCGATCCCGAGCGCGCCGCCCGGCTGCTCGAAAATGCCTACGCACAACCCAGCCATGGGCAGGATCGCTGGATGCGCGTCGAGTTTTTCCGCCAAGGCGGCGACCGGTCCTGGATACTGAGCCTTCGTCCGATGGGGCTCGCCAGCATCGATTTTTCACTGCGCATCGAAGGCCGTTATCTGGTCGTTTCCAACCACCCTTTCGGCGCCCCCTTGCACGTGAAAACCAGCAAGCCCATCGCCGTTTCGGGCGCGTCACTCGCCTTCCACCCACAGGCACTCGCCACCAGTCTGCCGGCCGACTTTGCCTCGGCGAAACAGTCTGAACGGACACGCGCGTTCGCCGGGATCGGTCACATTTATCCGTGGATGCTCGCGCTGGGCATGCCCGCCGCCGACGCAGTCCGCAGCACCGCTGCGACGCTCGGCTTCACCCCTGAGTTGCCTGCCGGCGCGTTGGTCTGGAAAGACGGCATTTTGGAACACTCCGACTTCGGCAACATCTGGGAGGCGCGCCTTCCCGCCTACGATGCCAAAGCCCGGTTCGGCATTTTCGACGGGATCGCCGACGCCACGGTCGCCATGCAGTTCGAGGACGACGGCCTGCGCACGGAACTGAGTTGGCGCACCTTGCCGGCAGCGAAGCCCTGAGCACGGCAAATCCGTATAGATCGTTCACTCCCCCACCACCGTCACGATCACGTGACGCGTGTGCGGGGCGCGGCGATGTTCCCACAGGAAAATCCCCTGCCAAGTGCCCAGCAACATGCGTCCGCCAGCGAAAGGGACGCTCTCGCTGGTGCGAGTCAGCGCCATCTTGATGTGACTCGGCATGTCGTCGGGACCTTCCAACGTGTGCTCAAAATGCGGATCATTCTCGGGCACCAGCCGGTTCAGCCACGCCTCCAAGTCACGTCGTGCCGTCGGATCGGCATTCTCCATGATCACGAGCGAACAACTTGTGTGCTGACAGAACACCACGACGACGCCGGCCCTCAACCCACTGCGCGTTACCTCACGTGCGACCGCCTTAGTGATTTCGTGAGTGCCTTGCGCAGGCGTATGGATTGCGAGCGTCGTTTGATGAACAGCCATGGTGGTAGTCTAACGTTTGATTCCGAAATGTAGGAGCCTGCTTGCAGGCGATGGTTTGGCGAACACCACCGAACGCCCAAACTACCCCCCGCCGCCGCCCAAGGCGCTCTCTCCCGGCCTGATCATACTCAAAGGGTCGAGCGCGGCGTCGAGTGCCGTCGAGTCCATCAGTCCTTTCGCAAGCACGACTTCGCGAAGCGTTCGACCGGTGGCAAGCGCCTCCTTAGCGACGGCGGCCGCAGCATCGTAGCCGATATGCGGGTTGAGCGCCGTCACCAGCATCAGCGAGCGATCCACGAGCTCCCGGCAACGCACCTCGTCGGCTTCGAGTCCCGCCACACAGGCATCGGCGAACTGGCGGGCGCCGTTGGCCAACACGTGAACCGCTTCGTGGAGCGCGTAAGCGATGAGAGGGATAGTTACGTTGAGCTCAAATTGCCCGTCGCGGCCGCAGGTCACGACCATCTGAGAAAGTCCCTGCGCATAGATGCACACCTGGACCAGCATCTCGCTCATCACCGGATTCACTTTGCCCGGCATAATGGAAGAACCGGGCTGCGTAGCGGGTAGCCTCAACTCCCCAAACCCGCTGCGCGGGCCGGAGCCCAGCAGGCGGATGTCGTTGGCGATCTTGGTGAGGCTCGCAGAAATCGTCGCAAGGTGTCCGGCCACCTCGACCGCATCGTCGCGCCCCGCCTGCGCCTCGAAATGGTTGCGCGCTTCGATGAACGCGATGCCCGTTTCCTCACCGAGGATACGCGCCACTTTCCCGGCGAACTCAGGATGACAACTGATCCCCGTGCCCACCGCCGTTCCGCCGACGGCCAGTTCGCGCAGCGCAAGAATCGCTTTATCCGCACGCTCGATCGCCTTGGCAACTTGGGCGGCATAACCGGAAAACTCCTGCCCAAGCGTAACCGGCGTGGCATCCATCAAGTGGGTGCGCCCGATCTTGATAATCGAAACAAACGCACGCGCCTTTGCATCAAGCGCCGCATGCAAATGAACCAGCGCAGGACGGAGGTGCTGTTTGAGCGCCACGGCCACACTAACATGGAGCGCCGTCGGAATAATATCGTTGGATGACTGGCTCAGGTTGACGTCATCATTCGGATGAAGCGGCGTTTTCGAACCAATGGCCGCACCCGTGAGCTGGCTCGCGCGATTCGCAATCACCTCGTTGGCGTTCATGTTGGTCGAAGTGCCCGATCCGGTCTGGAACACATCAACGGGAAAATGCGCCGTGAGCTTTCCGTCGGCCACTTCACGGCCCACTTGCTGGATAAGCCGGCTCTTCTCGACGGAGAGCTTACCCAGCTCCTCGTTGGCGCGGGCGCACGCGATCTTCACGAGGCCCAGACCGCGAATGAACCCCTCCGGCAAAGGGCGTCCGCAGATCGGAAAGTTGAGCACCGCGCGCTGTGTGGAAGCACCGTAAAGCGCATCATCCGGAACGGGCATCGGCCCCATGGAGTCTTTTTCGGTTCTCATGCGCAGCAAGTTAGCCCGAGAGCGGCCCAAAAGCAAAAAAGCCGCCCGATGTCTTCGTGCGGGGATGGGACAAACAAAAATCCTCAGAACTTGAGCGTCAGGCGATCACCACCCATGCCAAGACGACGGACGCTGTCGTATATGCGGTCGTCATCGAGTGCGCTGGCCAACACCTCACGCACCTGCACGAGACGCGTTGGATCGGCATCCGAGGCATTGTCGGCACCGGCCAAACTGGAGAGAATGTGATTCCTCCGCACCTCACGAGGCGACGCCGCAGGAGGCATTGGAACGGTTGAGGCAATGGCCATATCTGCGTTCCGCGCGACCGGCATCACCACAGGCTGCACTTCCACACGTCCCTCGAAATCGTGATCCCGACCGGGATTCACAGCTGAGCTAAAGTGAACTTGAGAAAGTTCGCCCAAAGCCAGGGACTCGCCCGTCTGCGGAGCTGCCACCGCTTGCGGAGCCCACGGGATCATCGCCATGAGGCCACCCGGCCCCACCGCAGCTGGCTCGGCGGTCGGTAAATCCGCAGCCTCCGCAGAAACGCGTCCACTCGCAGATGTGGTCGCCGATACGATGCCGACGTGAGCGGACGCCCCGTTGCGTGCGATTGTATTAATTGCATTCGCGGAGCCGACCGCAGAGCCAGCGACCGCATTGGACAGGGCTGGCGAAGCCACCACAACGGGCTGGATCGCAGGCGAAGGCGTCGCGACGTTGAAGGTCGATGAATCCGGGCGGTATTCGCGCACGACCACGAAACTCAAAGCCAACACCGCAGCCGCCCCCATCGGCACTTGCAAACGCGAGAGCGAACGCGCGACCACCGGCAGATGAAGTGTGAGCCACCATGGACGCTTTTCGACGATGGCGGCGAGTTGCTTGGCCCGTAGTTCCTGCTCAAAACGACTCCAGAATTCGGGCGACGGACGCTCAGAGCGCTTGAGCCGTAAAATATCCTCAAGCGAAACCTGCGAGGGCTGAGATTCGGCGCGTTCAGGATGGCTCATCATCAGCGGATGTAGGATTGAAGTTCTGCCTGTAAAAGCTGCTTCGCGTAATGAAGACGCGAACGCACCGTGCCCACCGAGCAGTTCATGATCTCGGCGATCTCCTCATGGCTGAGGCCATCTATTTCAAACAAGGTAACCACGGTTCTGTGGGGGATAGACAACTTCTGCATGGCTTCGTTCAATTTTTCCTGCAGTTCGCCCACGAACACCTCGCGTTCCACATCCTTCTTGTCGGTCAACTGGTTGATGACTGCCGAAACCGCAGCGTCTTCATGCACCTTATCGAAGCTGAAAAATGTCCTTAACCTGTTTTTGCGGAGATGCGTAAGAGCGGAATTAATCGCGATCCGATAAAGCCAGGTGAAAAACGATGACTGGCCCTGAAAACGGTTGATGGACTGAAAGGTCTTGATGAAGGCATCCTGAGTCAAATCAGCCGCGTCCTCGCGATTCGAGGTCATGTTATAGACCATCGCATAAACCCGCTCGCGGTATTTAAGGATCAGCTGGTCGAACGCGGCCACATCACCCGCTTGCACACGCTGCACCACCATCCAATCCGAACCCGCCTCCTGCTGGCGTTCGGGTGACGCCACCAGCGTTTTGGCGAGAGCTTTGGAGGCGACGTTCACAGGAGAAACCAAGATGGATTCTTAGGTTCCAAGCGCAAACCTAGACGCCCGCCGGTGCCCGCAAGTTCCGCACTTGATAACGCAACGTGTCGCACAATTGACGTAACAGTGGCACCGGCGCCAGCGCTGCATGAGGAGCGAGTGCCGCCTCGGCCTGCGCCAGCTCCGCTTCCACCTCGGCGGACACGATATCGAAGATCCCGAGTTCCACCATCTGTCGGATGCGCTTTGGCAACTCGGGTTCGCGCCGGTGCAGGATTTCGTCCACAAGCAACGCCCGATCTTCCGCTGGCAAACGCTCCAGCAACGCCAAAAGTGGAAGCGTGACTTTGCCACTCTGCAAGTCGGTGCCCAAGGTCTTGCCGATGCGTTTCTCTTCGCCAAAAAAATCCGCGAGGTCGTCGTAGATTTGGTAGGCAATTCCCAAATGCCGACCGAACCGGCTCGCCGCCTCGACGAATGCCGGTGAAAAGCCTCCGAGCTTGCCGCCGAGGAAACACGAAATACGGAAGAGCTCGGCGGTCTTCAGATCGATAACGCGGAAATAATCCTCGCGAGTAATGTTGGTCGTCCCCCGGCGTAGCGTTTGCACGATCTCGCCGGCGCACACCTTGCGAGTAGAGTCTGAAACGGCGTGGCAGATTTCCGGCGTAGGAAATTGCGCTGCGAGATGGAGCGCGTGAGCAAAAAGCGCGTCACCGAGAAGCACCGCCGCCTCGGGCCCATACTGTCGCGATGCCGTCCGGCGACTGCGGCGCAAGTCCGCCTCGTCCATGATATCGTCATGCACGAGGGTCGCGAGATGCACGAGCTCCACGACCGCCGCCACCCGCACAAGATCCACCGACGGCGTATCATTGCCGCTCCAGCCGCTCAGGAACACGAGAGCCGGTCGGATGCGCTTGCCAGACGTATCAATGCAGTATTCCGCCATCTCGCGGATTTCGGGCTCAAACGCCGTGAGCTGACTGCGCAAGAAAACATCCAACGCGCCCATGTGGGGCTTCAACCGGGCAAACACGGTGGCGAAGTCCTGTGCGGTCGCTTGTTCGGGAGGATTGATAGTCGTGGCGGACATAAACTCCTTGCAGGCTAGGAATGAGCCGACAAATGGCTAACCAATAACTCACACCATGAACGATCACCCCGCCGTCCTCGTCCTCATGATTGCCGTCGGCCTGTATGTATTCTCCCTGTGGCGTCAAGATTACCTAGCCCGACGCTCTGGTCAGCCCAATCCTCGTGCCCTGCCCGGAGCCACGCCTGCATCCATCAAATCCTGTGTGATCGCCGCCCTCGGTGCACTCGTGCTTCTTGCAGGAGAAACATGGGGAGAGCTCCACCTCGCCATCAGCCAAGAACAATCGAATATTACCGTGCTGTTCGGTCTCTCTACGTTGGTAGCCGCATTTACTGAGGAACTGATTTTCCGCGGCTTCATCGTGATCGACAGCGAGCAAAGCGGACGGCGTTGGGCCGGCATCCTCGGTGCATCGGTAATATTCGCCGCTTTGCACCCCTTCTTATGGAAATCGGAGCATGGGGAGTTTACTTGGATATTCACGACCAAGAGCTGGTTCAGCACGACAGTGGTTTTCATCGGCTCGCTGTGGTTTTACGCAATGCGTTTTGTCTCGTTCAACCCCCAGCGATCCCTGCTTCCCTGTATTGCTGCTCACGTTACCAAAAACATCGGTGTCCTAGCGATCAAAGTAGCCCAAGGCCATATAGCCGGCTGGTGGTGAGCTTGACCCGGTCAAAAAAAACGAGGGTGGCTTTTGGCCACCCTCGCAAATTCGGCGAACTGCCTGAATTCGATTATTACTTCTTATCGGTTTTCTTGTCACCTTGGACAGGCGTCTCCGGCGTATAAATTACTTCATCAGCGCGGAAGCCAGGCAGGTCGGAGCGTTTGAGGTCCGCCGCCTTGAGTGCGCGTGGATCAAAGACTTCCTGAATCTTCGCGTCTTTTCCACTAATCGTCTTAGCAGTGATGAAGATCAGCAGATTAGTGTTATCGTTGGTCGGATTATCCGTGCGGAACAGGCGCCCCAAAATCGGAATGGACCCGAGGAATGGAACTTTGCTCTGAGACTGCTTGCTAGAAGACTTGATAAGACCACCGATACCCAATGTATGGCCGTCCTCCAAAGAGACTGCGGTCTTCGTCTTGCGGGTGTTGATGATCGGAATGTTTGCACCGCCAGCACCAGCACCCAAGTTAACTGGATCGCCCAAATCACTGATCTCGGGTTCGAGCGCCATGCGAATAAATCCCTGGTTATTCACTTGAGGAGTAACCTTCAGATTGATGCCAATGTCCTTATATGTAAAGCCACTGATGGCGAAGGCGCCCGTCTGCGCATTATAGGTGTAGTCAGGCAATGGATATTGAAGGCCGATATTGATAGTCGCTTCGGTATTGTTGAGAGTGACGATCGTCGGATTGGAAACCACACGGGACTTCGTTTTCGTCTGAAGAGCATTCAGGAAAAGCGCAAAATTGGTAGAAGTAAAAGTTGTCGTATACGGAATAGCAGTGGTTGCTGATGCTTTAAAAATATCGCCAGGGGTCTGTGCAGGCGCTGCTGTCCCGTTATCCTTAAAACTTAGATTTTTAACACCAACCTGGCTAAGAGAGGACCAGTCAACACCCAAGTTTTTCGTATCGCCGTCAGAAACCTCGATGAACTTAGACTCAATCATCACCTGAGCGGTCTCTTTGTCCAATTTTTCGATAATAGGACGAATACGGCCCATTCGGGAGGGGCGCTCGGTGATAACTAACGCATTACTGCGCTGATCCACGATAATTTTACCGCCAGCCGCAGGATCAACCAGCGTATTTACCGTTTTAACGATATCATCCGCCTTAGCATAGTTGATAATAAATATTTCCGTAGAGACAGGTTCCGCCTGAAGGCTATCCTGACTGACGATTTTAATTATATTACCATCCTCCACAAACGTGTAACCTATTGGAGAAAGAATTACCTGAAAGATCTGCCGCCAAGTAACTTCACGCAACTTTAGAGAGGTGCGCCCCTGTAGGGTATCAGGAATAACGAGATTCAACTCAAAAAGATCGGCGACATTCCGAAGAATCGTGCGAATTTCCTCATCAGGAAAATCCACCGACAAAGTATCCTTACCCTTAGTTGCGACAGCAACAGGAGGAGTGGCCTCTGCAACAACAGCCACAGGATTAGCTGGAGCAGCTACTTCAGGCTGCGGGATTGCCGAGGCAGGAGATACAGCAGGCTGCTCTTGAGCCGAAATTCGGCCGACAGCGGCAAGTGAGGCCAACAATATTAGACGCGTTCTCATGGCTTATTTACAGTTACAGATTTGATGGGGCGAGTGATTTCTTCTTTATTCAAACGGAGAGTATAGCTGGTTCGTTCGATACCGCTAAGTTGTAGCTCATAGGTAGCGCCTTGGAATACAATTGGGATTGAGTCACCGACTTTAAGCTTTTTTTGACCAAAAAGCAGAATATACGTATCACCAAGCTTCACTGTGCCCGACGGATTAATATGAGATGCAAGAGCAGCAAGCATATCACGGTCATCCAAGACACTCGATGTAGCCTCGGTTTTTCCCACCCCGCGATCCACAACCGGCCTAGCCCCATTAAACGGGTCTTTTTGCGCAATCTCCTCAGAGGAGATCTCCGCCGGCTTTGTTGTAAGCAATGCGCGTGCAGTGTCTACTACCTCCATGCGCTTCTGCGGCGTCGAAATCTCCGAAGCCGTTTGGGCCGGGAGCCCGAAGGGAATGGCCGAAAATATAAGAATGTAGGAAAGGGTTCTCATTGAACTCCAAGGAAATCAATATTGAGATTGAGCGTAACGCTTGAGTCGCGGGCCGAGGCAACCGCGCTATTAATACGACAGAAATAGGCACCTTGCTCCAAACGCCTCAAAAAACTCATGACCTGCACAAAGCTTCCCTGCACATTAACAATGTAGTTTAATGGCACGTAAGAGTCCGCCTTGCCCACCACACCGGCCCGCGCCCCCGGACGAAGATCGAGGTATTTAATGCCAAATTCAGCCTCCAACTTATAAAAATACTGAAGGTTTTGAGCTAAACCATCAACCGTCAAAGCCCTATCTCTTATCGCACTATTGGCCTGCACCAAGAAGTTCAACTGATCCTGTAATTGAGCCGAACTAGCGATATTGGCTCGGTATCGACCACTCTCAATCGAATATTTATCAAGCTCGGCTTGTTGCGTATCAATCAAATCAGAACGGAAATACAAAATTGCCAGGAATATGAGCACAAGGAGCCCAGAAATGACCAATATTGGATATTTTTTTAAACCACCCGTGATTACTTGTGCATTAATACTCATTTCTTACCTCCAGTCAGATTCCTTGTGGACGCCTTAAGCTTGAGATCGATCACGAATTGAATTTTTCCGGTGCCAGGATCCCTTACAATATTGGTTAGCGAAACACTTTCGAACACCTTCGTAATTATCTCATTTTTGTGCAGAGAATCAACATAAGCCACCGCACGACCACTGGCCTCATCGGCCGCTCCATCAATGCCACCCCGCAGGGTTACTGTATTCGATCGACAATCGATACTATAAAGATGAATTACCGAAGGCAGAGTCCCGCCCAATTCCAATATCAAATCCGAAGCAACAAACGACTGCGCGGACAAGAACTCCCGTAGTGCCGTTATCTTTGCCTCCTCTTCCTTGAATTTTTTATAGGCCGTAATCGACCGATCACTTGCAGGCTTATTTAACTGAATTGAGCTCACAAGGTCAGCCGTATCAGCACGCAATATCCGTAATCCATACTCCTTATATCCAGCATAAATCGCTAATGCGCCAACGACAAATATCGCCAGACTGTTCAAGAAAAATGACGTGCGGACAACCTTGGTATCAGGAAGCCGCTCTATATTACGGAAGTCAGGATGCCAAGCCGGCACCATCACTGCCGACTTTTTATCATTGGGATTTTTCAGAAACGACAGCATGATTAGTATACTGAACCATTAAGCCAAAAAGACCGAGACGGCGGGTATCTTGCGCATTAACAGGCAATGTGTCCGCCAAGGTTATCTGGTGAGATTGCAACCACGCCGGTATATCTGCCTTGAAAACCGCCACACCGAGGTCTGCGGCGATGGCCCCCTCGAGCCAACTCAGCTTTGACGGCAAAACCGTGCAAGCAACCTGAGCGATCGACTGCCCTGTCTGCACTTCATAAAAACCGATTGATGACTGCAGCTCCTTGATCAATTTTTTAATCAACACAGAGCCCATCCCGGTAAAATCGAATGTGTTAGATAAAAATAACTTACGAGCAGAATCCTCGTCCTTGAGCCCCAGCTCCTTTTGGACAACAGGAATCATTGCATTGAGCCCCTGCTGAATGGGCCGCGATGCCTCCACTCCAGAGGCCGTTACTATAAATGAGTTCGTCGCCTCCGCTTCAATCTCCAGCATTAATACTGGTGTCTTAACCTTCGCAAAATTCAGATAATTAACCATCGCCCCTAGGCTAGCCACAGTAGCCAGCTCCATGCTTTCCGGATAAATCCCCGCGTCTAAAAGATCGGTTTGTGTTGAATTAACATCCACAAGGGGCAAACCACAGATGAGCGCGTCTTTTTGCGTCGCCTTCACCATATCGTAATCCGTTCCTTGGCTCGGATTAAGAATAGCTAGGGAATATTGATCCGGCTCAATACGTAATTGCTGAGCAGCAATTTCGTTCAAATACGTAGGCTCTTTCAGCCGCTTGGTCTCAAAAGTCACTTTTCGCACAACCCGCCGAGGAGCATTTACTCCACAGGTCGTATGCATATGGCCACTTGGGCTCTTGCTCGTCTGCAACGTCCTTACTACTTCAGAAATGGCCGGTTTATCACCGGGCGCACATTCAACAATTTCCTCAACGACAAATGGCGCCTCCGATTTGGAAGTCCGGGCAAATAGCACGCAGTAGTCGTTAAAATCGACGAAGAAGTTTTTGGTCTTTGCTGAGAGGAACATGCGTCTTGGCGCTGGCCCAGGCCGGCTTTCTTTAGTTATTGGCGATTTAGTGCCAGATAAGTGTCTACTGGTCTGAGCTGTGGACGCTCTTAGTAGAAGCTCCGCATTTCAAGGTAATTCCCCTTAAGTGATTTCTCCGGGGAGGATTTACTCTTCCTTTAATTGAATCCGCCCAAAAAAAACCCGCCTGCTTGGATAAGGAGGCGGGTTAAGCGGGTTGCTAAAAGGAAGGAGGGCTTGGCCTTACTTCTGCCACGTGCGTTTCTTATGGCGGTTAGCCTTCAAGCGCTTTTTGCGCTTATGCTTGTTCATCTGCAGACGGCGTTTCTTTTTGAGGTTGCCCATGTGGTATCAGGTTTGAATTGAAAGGTTCGAGTAGAAACCGTCCGTGAAACAGCCTGCGCCCCCTCCTGTAAAGCTCAATCTACCCGAGCCACCTCAACAGTTACCAGCCGCCGCATCGCCGTGATCACCAAAGCACACCGGACTCGCGCCTCCGGCAACCCCGTCAACCACGCCGCAGCCTGCCGGTAAATTGACAATTGGCCCGCATAACGCGACTCGACACGGGCCATCTCATCCGGGCCAATCCGGTCGGTTTTAAAGTCGTAAACAGTCGCACCGAGCACCTTTCCGTCAGATCCATGCGTCAAGACCACGCGATCAAAAACCCCGGTGATCCAAGCTCCGTCGAGCACGATTTCAAAGGCCCGCTCCCTCCACACTTCGCCTCCGTCGGCCGGCATAGCCCATACTTCGGCCAGCATTGGTTCAGCTAAGCACTTTCGAGCCTCTTCGATCACGGACGCTCCCAGCCCGGCGTCATCCCATTTAGCCAAGATCTCCGGTGATGCCCCGCCCCACTCGATGGTCGCCAATGCCGCATGCACCGCCGTGCCAAAGCTCGCCGCGCTCGTTCCGCCCGCGCCGAACAGTGATGCTCCTGTAACCACTCCGGCTTTCGTCCCCGAAGGCGTCCGCGCTTGATAACGAACCACTTTCACTTCTGGAGACAGTATCTTGATGCCCGGAGTTCGCTCGGTCTCGCGATCTCCGACTGTTTCTTGGATCAACGCGACCCGCTCAAACCATGTCGCATCTCCGTCTGCGAACACGCCATCGCCGCTCCATGCACCCACCCGCACTCCGTCCGCGAGCCCGGCCGTGCCCAGCGTCTCGGCCAGCAATCGAGGAAAATTTGCCGACACCGACTTCGCACTGACCGGCTTCGTGATCAGATAAAGCCCGCGCTTTGCCCGCGTCATCGCCACGTAAAACAAACACAGTTTTTCGTAAGCTGCATCCGCCTCTGCCGCCTCCACGTGAGCGGCCAGCACCGGGTCATTTTCGTGAAACAGCTTGGGCGGAAGGTCCAGCACCCACTCGACCTTGCGCTCCGGTGTCCGTTGAACGCCGAGCCCCTCCCGACGTCGCGTGGAGAGAGAATTCCCCTCCAAGTCGGGCAACATCACGACGTCGAAGCCCAAGCCCTTCGATTTGTGAATCGTCATCACCCGCACGACTGCCGCCGTCTCCGCGTCGCGCACCACGTGTCGCCCAGCGAATTGCACAAACTCCGCCACGTCTCGGCTGCCGGTTTCATCGAATAATTGCGCAGCATCCGTCAGCTGTCGCGCACGCCCTCGGCTAAACGCATCGTCCGCAGAGAGGACCGGCTCCAATCGCCGCAGCCACGCCTCCACCGTCCGTGCAAACCCCTCTGCATGCACCTGCCCCAGCACGCCCTTCGTTAACGCGTCTCCCTGCCCTAGTCCGGCCGCAGCGAGCGCATCGGCCAGCGGTGTCATGCGCACATGCTCCCACGCGAACCGGTCACCCGAATGCGCCGCCGCCTGCAACACCGCGAGCACGACCGTGGTTAACGGGTTATCCGTGCATACCTTCAAGTCTGACGCCGCCACGGCCGGAAGCCCGCCTTCGCGCCGCAGATAATCAGCCAGCCAAGTCGCCGCGTCGTTCGACTGCACCAACACCGCGACCGATAAACCGCGCTCCAGCGGATTAATCTCTTGTAGCAAACGCAACGTCAGCGCCGCCCGCGCCTCGTCGTCGTCACCGTGCAGCCACGCCACGTGGCCGCCCAGTTCCGGCCGAGCGCTCTCATGATCTCGCCACTCGCGCGTCCACGTTTCCGCCGCCGGCACAGGCACCAGCCGCGCCAGCGCCGCAGCGTTGCCAAACACCCGGTTCACCGCCGCCACGATCGCCGGTCCCGAACGCCACGATTGATCCAACCGCCCTTCCTCAATCGTCCCGGGCGCGACCGCGTTGTAGTGATCGAAAATCTCGCGAAACAGCCGTGGATCGCCTCCGCGCCACGCATAGATCGCCTGCTTGACGTCTCCCACGTAAAACAAACTCCGCCGCCCCTCGGGATCCTGAACCGCCTCGTCGATCAAGTTGCGCAACACGCTCCACTGCCCGTGGCTCGTGTCTTGAAATTCGTCGAGCAACCAGTGGTCGAACTTCGCGTCCAACCGCCAGTCAACCAGCAATCGCCCGTCCTTCGCATCGCCGCCGCTCGTCAGTCGCGGCGCGCCACCTTGCCCCGCGAAACCGTGGCCCGCATCCGGCATCAGCAAACGCTGCACATCCGCGAACGTCAGCTTGCCCGCCCGCCGCACCAGATCGTGATAAACCACCTCGTAGCCGCGCAACACCGTGTGAATGCCGCGAGTCATCTCCAGTCGGCGCGCCAGCTCTCCGCCAAACACCGTGCGTGTCAGCGCCGCCAACGCCGCGCATACCTCGGCCGTGAGCGTCTGTTTCTTACGATCAAACTCCAGCACCGCGTCGCCTTTGAGCAACTCAGCCCAGGCCGCCACCGCCTTTTCCAACACATAAACGAGCTCACGCGGCATCATCGCACCCGGCGACCACACCTCAAGCGCCGCCAAAAACTCCAGCCAGCGCCCCAATTGTTTCTCGCCCAGCCCCGCGCCCTCGGCCCAGCAACGCAGCACCGCACTCGCGCCCTTGGCATCGCCGGCGGGCTCCAGCCATACCGACTTCTCCGGCCAGATCCGTGCTGAATTCCCCCACGCGCCCTCATCCGGTGCGCTGAGGTAAACCTCTTGGTGCAGGTCGATAAACTGGTCCAATCGCGCAGCCAGCCGCTTCTCTTCCGCGCCAAACGTCGCGCGCTTAAACGCCTCCACAAACTCTCGCTGCGCATCGTCCAACTCTCCGCCGGAACGCGCGAACAACTGCCGCAACACCCGCTGACGCTCCAGCCGCGCACCATGCTCCTGCAAGATCTCAAAATCTCCGCCGAGCCCGAGCTCCAGCGGAAATGCCCGCACCACCCGCGCAAAAAATCCGTCCAACGTGCCCAGCGATAACCGATGCATCGCGCTCACCATCGCGCGGAGCATCCGCAAGAAATCCGCCGAGCCCAACCCCGGCACGCCAATCTCCGCGGCGATGCGCGTCGCCTCCTTCGGGTCGCGCGCCGCCCGCGCCAGCTTATTGAGGATCTCGTCGAAAAACTCGCCCGCCGCCTTGCGCGTGAAGGTCAGCGCCACGATCCGCTCCGGCGGCGCGCCGCACGCGAGCAACTGCACAAATCGATTCGTCAGCGCGTAGGTTTTCCCCGAGCCGGCCGACGCCAAAATCATTTTATGACCGAGCGGCTTCATGCGTTTTCCTCCGCCTCCCATTCGATGCTCAATGCCGCTCCCTGCTGAAACAGCACGGAGAAGTCGTCGTAGTCGGGAGGCATCTCAGCCGGCGGCCAGAACCGGCGCGCCTGCACCGCCGCCATCACGCCTTCGGCGCAGGCCATCGCCGCCGCTTGCACCGTCGAATCGTATCCGCTCCACAGCGACATGCCCGTCTCACCCGCCGCCTTGGGCAGATTAAAATAGCCACACGTCACCGCGTGTCCGAACTCCTCCGCCACCGCCGCCAGATAGAGCGGCAGTTGCAGGTCGATCCAGATCATCTCGTCGTCGCCGGCCGTGAACCGGGCGCACGCCGGCAACGCCTCCACGTCCTCGTTTCGCTTCGGTGCGCGCACGTGCGCATCCGCAGGATTCACCGGCTTGTCCGACGTCTTGTAGTCGATCACCCGGACTTCACCAGTGAGCTCGTTGCAGTCGATGCGGTCGATTTTCCCGCGCACCGGCAAGCCGCCCAACATAAGTTCAAATTTCGACTCGGTGCGCTCGATCACCCAACCTTCGGCGCGCAACTGGGCCTGAACCTCCGCCGCCTTCGACAGCCGCTGACGCGCCGATTCCAACTGAACCACCAGAGGCAGCACCGGCTTGTCACCGTAGCGCGCGCGTGCCGTGCGTTCCAACTCACCCAGCAAGAACCCGCGCAACACGTTCGCGTCCGTGCAATCACGCACCGGCGAATCCGCACGCCCCATCGCTTCCAGCGCCGCATGGCACAGGTTGCCAAAGTCCATCGCATCCAACTCCGCCTTGTGCGGATCAACCGCCCGCATTTGCAAGCCGTGCTTCAGATAAAACCGGAACGGACACTTCAGGTAATCGCGAAACGCCGTGACCGAAAGCCGCTCGATTTTCGCATCGGCGCGCGGCGCCAGTTTCCACGCCCGCCGCCACGCGAGGCTCGGACGCGCCGCTTCGGCGGGCTTAAACAAAAATGCCACGCGCGCCGGCAGGTCGGCATCCGGACACAGGAACAACAATCGCGATGGCCGCAGCGGATCGCCCGCCGACGAGGTTTTGCCCACCAAAAGATCGAGACGCCCCCGCCCACCCACACGGCATGCCGCCAACGTCTGCAACAAATACGCGTCGCGTGCGAAGCGCCCAGTGTTGGTCTTGAGGCCCAAGCGCACGCGCAGCGATTCCGGTAGAAAGGCGTCGCCCACCACCGCGTCGGGCACGCGTCCGTCGTTGAGCCCGGCCACGATCAAATGCGGCGCGTCGTCCCAGAGCAGTTCCAACCAGCCCTGTAATTCCACCGCGCCCTCGGGCTTGTCGTCGAACCGTTGGCTGTCGCCCAAGGCGCGCAACGCCAGCTCCCACACATCGGCCGCCGCCAGCCCGGGGAACCGCCCCACCGCCGTCTCCAACTCCGTCAACACCTCCCCCCAGGCCTGCGCCGCCTCGACCGCGCGGGCATCGTCCGGTTTCTCCAGATCGAAGCGGCGGTTCTTGAAAATTTCCGTCAACGCACCGCGCACATTCGCGGGAAATTCGCCGCCAAGGAGTGTTGTCCGCAAACGCGCGAGCGAGTCCAACGCCGACGCCAACTCGGCCCAACGCGCGTGGCTTGTTACGTGCGTGCGCGCCGCCGCCAGCGTGGGTGGCAGGTGCTCCGCATGCAGTTCGTCCAGCGCCGCTAGCAGCTGCGTCGATGAGCCACCGAGCCAGCGCAGCACATCGGGACAGCGCAGCAACGCCGCCATGGCGGTGAACGATGGTTCCCGCACCATCTCCGCCAACGCCGAGAGCAACGTGTGCAACGCCTCCGCGCGCAACGGGCGCCCCTCGGGGTTGAAAGCCGGCACGCCTGCGCGCGCCAAACCGTTTTCCAGCGACGGCAGCACTTCTGCGTCGGCCACGCCCACGCCCAAGCGTCCGCCGGGCGTCCTGTATTCGGACGCACAGGACACGATCACCTCGGCCTGCGCCGCCGGATCGGCGCACAGCCGCACGCGTTGCTCAAACTCCTCCAGCACCAGCGTGCGCGTCGCCCACGCGACGGCATCCGGCCGTCCCCATAAATCGAAAAGCGCGGTTCCTTCGGCGTCGTGATTCGCCGGTCCCGCCACCAACACCTCGACGGGCAAGCCGGCCGCCGCGTGCGCCGCGAGCACGTTAACGGCCAACGGCAGCGGATCGGGTGTGCCCGCCACGATGATGCGTCTGATTCCAGCGGGCGCGTCCGGGTTGGCGGCGAAGGCGATTTTCGCCGCCTGCGAATCGCGTAGTCCGCGCGACGCCAGCACGGTGTCGCATTCCCGTTCCAACTCGCCGAGCTGATGCCAGCGTTCGGCCTCGGGGAAATCATCGCCACCGCGTTCAGACACATCGGCCATGCGCAGGCCATTTTCGGCAAGCGTGGTTTGCAGGCGTTGAAACTCGCGCGCCAGCCGCGCCGCCCAGGCAAACGTGCGCGCCGGGGGATCGAGCAGAAACACCTCTCGAAATGAATCAAAGTCGACGTCGCGAAGAACCTCCGTCCACGCGAGTAACGACTCGGTGCGCGAAGCAATCCCGGCGGCCGGCGCGTCGAGCGAAGCCAAGGCCTCGGGCATGATAACGCGGGGCGGAAACACCGCTTGGCGTCGGGTCGCCGCATGACCAGCCAGAGCTTCGCGGAGGCGTCGGCCGGCTTGGCGCGTCGGCGCGATCAGCAGGGTGTCGGAAAGATCGAGCGGTGCGTCACCCGCCCACCCGCGCGCCAGCCAAGCGATGACGGCGTGAACCAGCGGCTGGTTCCAAGGAAGGACGTGAAGGCGTGGAGACGGCATCCGAAAAGCGGCCGACAGCTTCACGAGGATTGCGCCACGCATACAAGGCCGGAGTCGGTTTACCGGTTTACCCGGCCAATCGAGACGTGATGAACCGATCGAGGCTCCGCCTAGCAATGCGACCAGCAAAAAACCCTCCGCAGCACGAGGCTGACGGAGGGTGTAAAGGAAGCGAGCAACGGCCTGCGGCCGTCGGGTGCTTACTTCGCGAAGACGATCTTCGCGGTGTGCGCCTTGGCGCGGGAAGCGGCGTTCTTGTGGACGACGCCGGACTTGGTGGCCTTGTCCATCGCGGACACGTAGGCGCTGGCAGCGGCCTTGGCGGCGGCCTTGTCTTCACCAGCGGAAGCCTTTTCCAGCTTCTTGTGGAGGGTCTTCAGGCGGGTTTTGACGGCCTTGTTGCGGGTGGTGAGACGCTCGGATTTGCGAGCGGCTTTGATAGCGGATTTCGTATTGGCCATGACAGTTAAAAGTTAAAGCCGGACAGAAACCCAAACCTGCAGGCCTGAGTCAAGGGCGATTTCCATGTTGACCAGTCTTTGAGGTTGCAGCCTCCCGATCCGGGACTAGCCCTCGGTGCAAACGACATGAGCATCAAACTGCGTTTCGCCCTACTGCTGGGTATGCTCTTGCTTCTCTTTCTCGGGTGCCTGGCCACGCTTCGACTCTTGGAGAAAGAGCAATTGACCGAGGCGCTGGCGACCTCGCAGCGCGATGCCACCGGCACCCTGGAGCGCTGGCTCGATGTTAACGGATCGAGTCTGCGACAGTTTACGGAGGACTACTCCCGATGGGACGAACTCGTGACGTTCCTCAAAACGCGCGACATGAGCTGGGCGGACCCCAATGTGCGCGCAAGCCTTCCCGGGTTTAACATCTATGACACTTGGGTCCTCGCCGTTGACGGCACACTGATTTATCACGCCCTCCCGGATCTGCCAGGCCCGCCCCCTCTCGAACCGGCACAATGGCGGCAACTTTTGGCCGGCAACCCCTTCCCTCACTTTTTCCAGCGGCACGGTGATGATGTGCTGGAAATCCGCGGAGCACCGATCCAACCCTCCGCCGACACCGCTCGTTCATCGCCCCCTCAAGGCTGGCTGGTAAGCGCCCGCCTCTGGGACGAAGCACATTTGAAAGCGCTCGGGCGGCTCACCGAAAGCACAGTCGCGCTCACCTCGCCCGGGAAGCAGACAGCCGCACCGAACCAATCCAAACTGACACTGATCCGCCCACTTAACGACTGGCGGGAAGAAACCATCGGAATGCTCTACGTCACCCGCGAGATGCCCGCCATCGCGCAGCGACTCCACACGGACGTGCTTGAGGCGCGCGTCTTTATCCTTTTCGGATTACTGGTCATGGGGGCACTCGCCCTGAGTCTCCAGACCTGGGTTTTAAAACCGCTGAACATGATTGGTGAAAGCTTGGCTCGTCAGGATGCCACCCCTCTGGCTCCGCTGATCGCGCAAAATACCGAACTCTCCCGCATCGCCAGCCAAGTGGAGGTTTCCTTCGCTCGAAAAAAAGAACTTCGCCGTGAAGTCGAGGAACGCGCTCGCCTCGGCCGCGATCTCCACGACGGCGTGATCCAGTCGATCTACGCCGCGGGAATGGGCCTCGCCGCCGCCCACACGCTTATCCCTAAAGATCCCGCCGAAGCATCCCTGCGTGTTGACCAAGTTCGCGCGGCATTGAACGAAACCATTCGCGACGTTCGTAACTTCATTATCGGCCTCGAACCCGAAGCGTTGCAGAGCCACACCTTCACCAGCGCGGTCGGCGGGCTGTTTGATTTGTTTCGGACTTCCGGCCCTACGGTCAGCCATCTCGACATAGACGAAGCCATCGCTAACCGGATGCACCTCTCCGCCCGCACCGCAGCCCTTCAAGTGATCCGAGAATGCACCAGTAATGCCATTCGCCACGGTAAAGCGGCCCATGTCCACGTGAGCTTGCACCTGTCCCAAGACAGCCAATCCGCCCGCCTCGCGATCAACGACGATGGCTGCGGCTTCGATTCTGCTACTGTTAAACACGGCCATGGACTCAACAACATCGCCGAACGAGCGCGCTCCCTCGGCGCGACCGCCTATATATCCTCCGAAATTGGAAAAGGAACTCGCACGATCCTCCTCTTTCCCCTTAGCGATTCCACCGCATGACCGCCCACGCCAAAACACCCCCCGTCCGAGTCGTTCTGGTAGATGATAGCGCCCTCGTGCGCCAAGGCATCAAGGCCGTGCTCACCGCGCAGGCCCCTCAGCCGCCCATCACCGTGATCGGCGAAGCCGCCAATGTCGCCGATGCCATCGCGGTCGCGACCAAGCTGAAGCCCGACGTCGTCCTCCTTGATATCCGCCTGCCGGATGGCTCCGGCTTCGACGCCTGCAAAGAGATCCTCAAGCGGCAGCCCGAAATCCGCATCCTCATCCTTACTTCGTTCACCAACGACAGCTTCATCTACGACGCCATCACGTCCGGCGCCCAAGGCTACCTGATGAAGGAGATCGATCCGCACGGTTTGGTTCAGGCGATCCACGACATTGCCGCCGGTAAATCCATCCTCTCTCCCGACGTCATGGCCGGCGTCATGCGTGTAGTCCGCGGAGGCGGCCCGCACGAAGATCGCAGCCTCGCCTCTCTTTCTGCCCAAGAGCGCCGCGTCCTCGCCCTCGTGGCCGAAGGCAAGACCAACAAGGAAATCGGCATGGACCTCGGCCTTAGCGATAACACGGTCAAAAATTACCTCGTGAGCGTTTTCGACAAATTGCAGGTGAAACGTCGCTCGCAAGCCGCCGCCATTTACGTGCAATCAACGCCACCGGGGCCCAAATAAACAGGCCCGTTTAGGCTAGGCCTGTTTCAAGGGGTGCAAGCGAGCCCGTTTGGTATACGGACTAGGCCCATGCCTGAACTTCATCGAACTGCGACACCGGCCCGGAGGCCTCTGCGTATCGTTCGATTTGGCCGTGCGGCGTTTTCGCTCGTCGAAGTCATGACGGCCTCGTGCGTGCTCATGCTGGGAGTCGGCGGCACGGCGCTCACAATCAAGACGAGCATGGAGACAATCAGCCATGCGCGTTATCTCGGCGCCACCTCGCAAGTGATGCAAAGCGAGCTCGAGCGCCTGCGCTTGCGCAACTGGTCCCAGTTGCAGGCCATCCAGGATTCGCACGATGAGACCGTCGCCATCACCAACGTTCCCGCCGGCTCGAACCTCACCTGCTCGCGCCGGATCAGCGACCTGCGGGATGGCCTCAAGGAGATTACCATCGAAGCTCGCTGGGGCGGCTCGCGCGAACGCCCGCACACCGCCCGGCTGGTCACCCGCTACGCCCGCAATGGCCTGAATGACTATTTCTACACATCGCATTAGTCGCGGGGCCAACGCATCCGAAAAACGAATACGTAGCCGCCGGCTCGGATTCACGCTTTCGGAAGTGATAATCGCCTCCACCCTCTCCGTTTTTGTGATCACGGGAGTGCTCGGCGCCTTCCTCTTTTTCGGTCGCACCGGCCTCGCCGCCGGCGCTTACCAAACCATGGAATCCGAGTTGCGTCGCGGCCTGGAGATCTTCTCCGAAGACGTCCGCATGGCGACCGACGTTCGCTGGGGAGGCGCATGGCAGGTAAGTTTGACCGTGCCTGCGTCCGACGGCTCGTCCGAGACGATCGCGTATGCCTTTGAGCCCGCACAGACGGGTTCGCTTACCGGTAATCTGTATCGGATCCACGGGGATGGACGACGCGAGTTGCTGGTTCACGACGTCTCCAGTGACTTCACGTTCCAGCGCTACAAGCTCGAGCAACCAGGCCAGTCCGACAACACGGCGACCAGCGATCTGGAAACCAAACAACTCCAGCTCAGCCTCCGCACCCTTCACGTAACCACGGGTGGTCCGTCCTCCACCCAAGCGGCGATCTCCGCCCGCTATATTCTGCGCAACAAACACGTCAGCCGATGAACTCGCGCACTCGTCACCTCGACCGCAGAGGCTCCGTCCTCATCGTTGCCATGCTGCTTACGGCCATGCTCGCGCTGGTCCTTGGCAGCTACTTCAACCTCACCCTCACCTCCAGCCGCCAGACTCGTCGCACGTTCGATCACGATGCGGCGTTCCACCTCGCCGAAGCCGGCATCGAAGAAGCCGTGTGGTCCTACAATCAAACGCTCGCCGGCTCCACGAGTGGCTGGACGGGATGGAACTCCGACGGCATCGCCGCCTGGCGCAAGTTCACCGATTTCACCCTCACCGCAGGATCGACTGGTTCAGTCAAAGTTTACGCCAGCACCACGACTCCAACCACCACGTCCCATCCGATGGTTGTCGCCGAGTCGTCCGTCCAAACCGGAGACACCGGCCCGGTTACCCAAATGATCGAAGTCACGCTGCGTCGCCGCTCCTTTTTCGGCAATGGGCTCACGGCCCTGCGCAACCTGGTTTTCCGAGGCACTCGCACGTCTTTCGATAGTTGGGATTCCGATCCGGACCGCGACTCAGCCACTCCGCCCCTCGCTTATAGCGATACCACTCGCACCGACCGCGGCGGCATTGCCAGCGGCGCGACCGACAGCTCCGCCCTACAGATTAACCACGCCAACATCTACGGCTTCGTCTCGACTGCCGGAGCGGCGCCTCAGGTAAGCTCCGATGGCTCCATCGGCCCCTTCGGCACCGCAGCCGGGGTGGTTGATGCCTCCCGTGTAACGAAGGATTTCAACGCTTCCTTTCCCACGATCACCGCGCCCACCGACGGCACGTGGGTTTCCCCCTTGGGCGATACGTTGGGGGTGACCGGCGAGACGACTCGCTGGCGCACACCGACCCTCCAACTCTCCGGCAAGCAAACGCTCACCATCCTGGGTCACGTCACTCTTGTAATCACCGCTCCAGCCGGCACGTCTGCGATCTCCACTACCGGATCAGCCTCCATTTTGATCCCTGACGGATCCAGTCTCACCATCTACTTCGAAGGCGACCTGAAGATCGCCGGTAAAGGCCTCGGCAATGATAACGTCCAACCCGGCTCGTGCATCCTCTGGGGCACCAACACCACCGAGGCTGGCCAATCGATCGACATCACCGGACGCGGCTCGCTCCGGGCGGCCGTATATGCTCCTCACGGCGACCTCACGCTCAGAGGGGATGGCGACATGATGGGTTCGGTCGTGGCTCGCGACCTCACCTTCGTCGGCAACGCGACCTTCCATTACGATGCATCCCTGGCCGATCTCAGTGACAATGCCCCCTTCGGACTGGATACGTGGCAACTCATCACCGCCTCGACGGAGAAGAAGACCAAGGCCGGATTGTTTGCAGGATGGTAGCCGATTGAGCGCGAGAACACGTCTATTCAGGCCTGACAACCTAGGCCCGTAAACAGGGGCTGTTGGCCCCTAACCTACAAAGGCCGACTACCGTAGAGTAGCGCCATGATCCCCTCGTCATGCCGCTCCGGTCCAACCCCTCGTCCCCTCAGAGGAAAACGGGGCTTCACCATCTTGGAAGTCGCGCTGGCCGGGTTTGTCCTGACCTTCGCCTTAGCTGGCTCGATAACGACGATACAAGCTGGTTTCCGGAACACCGATGTCGCACGAGGCACGACGCTGGCATCCCAAATTATCCAAAGCGAGATGGAGCGCCTCCGGCTAATGGCATGGAATAACACGTCCACCACTGCCGTGGATAGTATCTGCGAATTGCCGGCCTCCGAAGTAGTCAGCCTATCCACCATGTTCGGGACCAATTCGCAGCTCAGTTCCCACTATACAGTCACCCGAACAGTGACGGCCGATGCTACACGCCCCGATGATGTCAAATATATCAAGGTCTCCGTTACCTGGCAGTCATCCGACGGACAGAGCCACACCCGGTCATTCCAGACCATGTATGCCAAAAACGGACTCTATGACTATTATTACACCAATGCCAAATAAGCGGACGACATCGGTGTCCACTCCGCATCCACAGCCCCACCGCTGGAGCAAAGGCTTCACGTTGGTTGAGGTCATGATCGGCGCCACCTTGGGCTCACTCATTCTCCTTGGGGTCTTGACTGCATTTCTATTTATGGGACGCAGCGGCGCCAATTTGGCTAACTATAATGACATGGAGTCCCAAGGGCGGAAAATGCTGGAATATTTCGCCGAAGATACGCGTCAAGCCAGTGCCATCACATGGACTAGCAGCACCAGCGTGACCCTGACCGTCAACTCCGCCTCGGTCACCTATTCATACAGCAGCGCCACCCAAATACTTAGTCGGCAAGACAGCACCCAAACGCTCAACTTGGTTACTGGTATCACTTCGTTCTCGTTCAAGGCCTACACGATCACCGGCACGGAAATCACCGCCCTCAGCACGGCTGCGGAATTAACTACTGCCGGGAAATCCACCAAGCAGCTGCAGGTATCGCTGCAAGCCGCTCGTAACCGAGCAACGCTGACCACCTCAACAAACACGGTGATCTCGGCCCGCTTCATCCTTCGAAATAAAATCGTCACTGTTTAATCGCGTGGAGGCCACCCTATGAAAAAATCATTCAATCGTATCAAGTCCCAACGCGGCTCAGTGCTGATCGTGGCCCTGCTCTTCAGCGCGATTATCGCCATCGCCCTCACTACTTATATGCAGCTTGCCGGCACCAGCATGAAAATAGCCAACCGGGCATTTTATAATAATGGAGCCATGAATCTCGCTGAAAATGGATTGGAAGAAGCGATGTATTGTATCAACCAGCTAACCACCAACAGTAACTACACATGGCCCGGCTGGTCGAACAATGGCACGGGCAGCTCATCCGACGCGTGGCGTCAGTTTCCGACCAGCGGGACCTACTCCTACGACCAGAACACCACCGGCATCGTGCGTGTTTTCGTTTATAACTACAAAGGTGATTCCGCCCCCAAGATCGTGGCCCGCTCGACCATCACGCTTGGCGGCGCCGCATCGACATCCATCGAAAAATGGATCGAGGTGACCCTAAGCAAGACATCGAAGTTCGCGAATGGATTGGTAGCCAAAAACAGCATTGTATTCAACGGCACCAACACGTCGGTAGACAGCTGGAACTCCGATCCGGACAATAGTTCTGCAACCGCCGCGATCCCCTATAGTGCCGGAGTCCGCAGCGACAACGGCAGCGTAGGCAGCATCTCCGTGTCGGTTGGCGCAGTATTGGTGAAGCAGGCTGACGTGTGGGGCTATGTATCGACCGGCGGATCCAACCCCACCTCAGCTGTTGGCAGCAACGGCTCCGTGCTCGGAACCGACTCAGTATACGATGCATCTACTTGGACCTCCACCAATGTCGATCCTACCCGAGTCTCAACGGATTTCTCCGCCACCTTCGACGCCGTGACCGTGCCTACACAAACCGCCAACAAAACTACCATCACCTACACCGATGTGCCCGTAATCAACAGCGACACCATCCTCCCGGCTACCACGGGAGCCTACGCCGCCAGTCCCTCCGATGATGGTTACTACTATTATAGAACAACCAAAATTGATCTAACCAATGAGACTCTCAGTATCACTGGAAAGGTCGTGCTCGTTCTGACCGATACCGATACCGCCATCGATGTGGGTGGTGGCAGCGGCGTGATCTCCGTCGCAAAAACCGGCGGCAGCCTCATCACCTATGGCCCTGGCGACGTGAAGCTTGCAGGCAACGGTGTTTCCAACGGAACAGATACGAGCGGCGATGGCAGCATATCAGACAGCGAGGCCGGCCAGCCCATTCAATTCCAATTCTGGGGAACCAAAACATCAGGCACACAGAATATTACTATCACCGGTAACGGAACGTTCAGCGGCATCATTTACGCACCCCAAGGGTCGGTCACCATCAATGGTAACGGCAGCGTATCCGGATCGGTTGTGGCCAACAATATAACGCTGAGCGGCAACGCCAATTTCCACTATGATGAATCACTGGGGAATTTCGGCGGCAACAATCCCTACCGCGTCTCCAAATGGAAAGAGCTGACGACCTCCACGGATCGCGCAGCCTACTCCTCTGTCCTGAGTTTTTAATCAACCACCTAGGTGGCCAATAGGCGAAATGCGGCCCGCTCATCGAGCCGCATCCGCTCCGGCCGCGATCAGTGCGTAGATTGTTTCTCGCGGTAGCGGCACATAGCTCACGATAAACAAAGGCGACTCGCGATCCGCCGGGTTCTGCTTTCGGAAGTCCAACGCAGTCACGTCCGGCAACGTCGCCCCACCCGATGCCGCCGCGTATCGCACCCGCGCCCCGTCCATCAGCAACGGGGCTTTGCACGCCAAGGCCGCCACCCAAAACGCCGCCTGCGCCGGTGCCTGCGCGTTCAGTGGCTCCAACGCAAAAAATCCCGGCATCCGCCGCAAACTCGCCCCATCGCGCGCCATGATCACCAGACTGCACAGCCGGTCGGCCTGCGCTGGCGTCAACGGCCACTGCAGCACCCCGATAAAATCCGCCCGGGCCGCATCGCGATCTCCCGATACCATGTCGATGTAGTAGCGTAATGTCGCCGCCTCGAATTTCCCCAGCGTCGCCACATGGCGGTTCAGCGCCACCCCGGCCTCACCCGCCCGACCCAGACGAGCCAGCCACTCCACCTGGCGACGCACCGCCAATGGTTCCGCACGCGTGAACCGCATCGCCTCCAACAAACGCGCAGCCTCATCGCGCTCGCCTCGTTGCCAGTGCACCAACACGTCGATGAATCCGCGAACCTGGGCCGGCAATTTCGCCAATTCCTGCTTACGCTCCCGCGTCATCGCCTCGGCCAGCCGCCCATGGTCCAACGCAAATTCAAGGGACTGCTCCCAGAGCCCCTCCGCCGCTCCGCCCCCACCTGCACCAATTCGCTGGGCGCACAAATCGGCGAGTTCCGCCAGATTCCCCAAGGCCAACAGCTGATCGTGCCAGACCATCGCAGTCTCCGTGGCGCGATCCGGGAAATCGGCCAATACGCTGCTAAAAAACCGGCTCGCATAATCAATATTCCCCGCCTGAGCCCACAAACGCGCGAGCAACACCCGATCTTCGTAACCACCACGCGCAAATTGCTCCGCGTTCGACAGCGCCAGCAACGCAGCCGGAAAATCACCGTGCTGCATCGCCCGTTTACCCTGTTCGCGGAAATACCCCGCTTGGGCCGATTTCACCCGCAACCACCGGCCCGGCCAAGCGACGTCCACCACCGATATCCCTCGATAGCCGACTGTTCGCCACACCAGCCACAAGCTACCAGCGGCCCCCGCGTAGAGGACGACCGCCAACAAAACATACACCGTGAACGCACGTCCCCAAAACGGCTTCACCTTCGCGGAAGGCACCGAGCACCGCCAGCCTTCGGATGTATGCACGAGTGCCGGGCACACTCGCCGAAAACGCCCCGGCACATCCCAATTCCACGCTGCCTTGCACTGAGGCAAAATACCCTCCTCTACATCATACTCAGACTGGCAGGGTGCCACATGTTTGCCGCCTCGGACCACATGCCAACTTTTAAGGAGATTCCAGTAGAGCAACGCCCACAGTGCACGGACTCCATCTCGCAACCCACCCAGAAGCCAAGCTCGGCGCCACCCCACGGATACCTGCTCGCCGGATTGGTCGTCGGCCATCGGAGGGCTTACGCGGCGCGGCTGCCGGCAGAGCGTTTACGCCGCAACCACACCACACCCAATCCGCTCAATACAAAGGCAACGGCCTGCGTCACCGTGGAAGCCTCGGGAATGACCTTGCCACTGGCACTGTAATAATTGGTGAAGCCGCCGCCTTGGTCGAAACGCGTGTCGGCGTTGGCCTTCACCGAGGTGTTGCCCAGTCCGTAGGTGTCCTGATTCACGGCGTTACCCTGAGTGGAACTGAACGCCAGAAAGCGCACGAGACTGTCCACAGTGATGGTCACGCCGGTCATCTGTGATTCAAGGTAGGTTTTGAACGTGCTAAAAGAAAGGGCGAACGTGAGGAACGCATCCGTGCCGGGCGTAAGATTGTTGCCCGTGCCGAACATCGAGCCATCGGTGACCTGAGAGTAATCGAAATTCGAAGTCGAGGTGGCGATGGTGCCGTAAGAAGTGCCCAAGGCGCTCGTGTTCGGAGAGGTATTCGCAGTCGCACCCGTGCCCGTGGGATTTTGGAACACGATCTCAGGCGTCTGGCCCGAACCGGTGGAAACACCGAGATAGAGATCAATGTTGCCGTCACCATCGCCATCCACACCGATTCGAATATTCCCAGTAAACTTTGGCACGCCCTGATTGGTATCCAGCACGTTCAACCGCACACGGAACACCATCGAATCCACGCCACCGATCTGGCCGTATTTGTAATAAAAGCCGTAGTAGCCGCCCGTGCCGTCACCGACAAAATCGTCTGCGCCTTGGCCCGTCTGCTGATCGTAGGTGAAGTCGCTTAAGATCCCGCCTGAGAAGGATTCCAGAGTGGAAAATGTGGATACATTATCCGTCACACTGACCGTGGCCGCCGGCAAGATACCCGCGCACAAACCAAGGCCCAACCCGATATACCGCCCCGTCCCCACGGCGACCCGCGAAACTGTATGCAATGCGGCCATAAATTAGGGTGTATTACCCATGCCGCAAGCAGTCCTGCTCCACAACCAAGCAGACAGACATGTCTATTCAGGCCTACCCCACTAAAGCTCCCTCCTCCAGAGCCGTATGTTCACGTTTCGCAAGGATCATGCCTTTTCTCGCCGACATTATTCCTCCGGATTGCAGCCCCTCGTCGGGGTAAATTGGTTTTGGGGCCTGTAAGCCGGATTATGTCTCCCACCTTGCGGCGGGTTGACCGTCATTTCTCTCAAGCCCGCCTCACAGCGGACCTGTTCCGCCATAGCACCGCTTGCGCGGCGACTCAGCGGAATGCGGCATACCCGTGGCTATAGGACGAGCCGCCCAGCCACCTATTTTGCCTTGCACCGGAAGGGGTTTGTCCTGCCGCCGTCATTGCTGACGACGCGGTGGGCTCTTACCCCACCTTTTCACCCTTACCACGCGGTTGCCCACGTGGCGGTATATTCTCTGTGACACTATCCGTCGACGCGCCTTGAAACGCGCCGCCCGCACTTGCCGTGAAGCTCGTGCGGCATCCTGCCCTACGGTGTCCGGACTTTCCTCTCCATGGATCAAAGAACAATGGAGCGACGATCCAGCCCCAAAACCAAGCCGCGACCATACGGTCGCGGAATGACCAATGTCCAGTGACCAATGTCCAATTCCAGAAAACACCCCGAAGGGTCATTGGTCATTGGTCATTGGTCATTGGTCATTGGTCATTGGTCATTGGTCATTCCGCTTAACGCGCCGCGCGTTAAGCGGCGTCCCACCACACGATGCGCCCGCACTGGTCGCACGTCGCGAGCTTACCCGCGGAATCGCCTTTGCCGCGCACGGCTGACTCGACCTCGGCCGACACCTTCAAATGGCATCCGCCGCAGGTGTTCCCGCGCACCGCCACGCACACCGGCTGCTGCCGCGCCGCGATGCGGTCATACACGCGCAACGCCGGCTCCTCGACCGGAACGCGCGCCGCCGTCACTTCGTCCTTCGCCGCCTTCAGCTCAGCGGCGAGGTTGATTTCACGCTCCCTCAAGTTGCGGATGCGCGTCTCGTGGCCGGCGATGTTCTGCTTCAAGACCGCCTCGGCCTCCGCAAATTTATTTTTCGCTTCGTCGATCGCATACATCACTTCGAGTTCCTGCCCCTCGAGTGCCGCGATGGCGGCTTCGGTGTGCTCGATCTCCAGCCCGAGCGCCTTAAACTCGTCGTTTTTGCGCACCTGCACCTGCTGCGTTTTGTATTTACCCAGCTTCGTCTCGGCGGAACCGATCTCGGTTTCGATGAGCTTCTTTTTCGATTCGAGGCCCATCAACTCGGCTTTGGCCGTCTCAATCGCGCTCTTTTCCGAGGCGATTTTCTTCTCCACTGCGGCGATGTCGGCCGGCACCGCCTTCAACTGCGCCTCCAAACTCAACCGTTTGCTATCGCGATCCTGGAGAACAAGCAGCTTGGCAAGCGTAGGAGTAAGCATCGAGAGCCGACACTGCCCCGCACGTCCACCCGGTCAAATCCGTTCTCCGACGGTTCACTACCTCCGATTCCGCCTACTCGCTACTCACTACCCACTACTCGCTACTTCCCATCTGAACCGGCTGCCGGTTCAGATGTAATACATCTCGTCCTCGCTCTTCGCCGCGAACATATCGAGCGCGTAGCTTTTGCACTTCGTCTCCAGCGTCGCGCGCACGTCGCGCCAGATCGCATTCACGCGGCGGCCCGAATGCCCCTCGCCGGTGCCGTTAAGCTCCAACAAGTCGCCTTCGATCAGCTTCACGATATCGTAGAGCGTGATCTCCGCCGGCGGACGCGCCAACGCATACCCGCCCTGTTTGCCACGACGGCTGATGATCAACCCGCCGTTGCGCAACTCGCTGAGAATTTGCACGAGATAATTGGCCGGCACGGCCTCCACATCCGCCAATTGCTCGATATGCGCGAGTTCATCGGTGCCATGGTATTTGGCCATCTGCGCCAACACTCGGCAGGCGTAATCGACTTTGACGGAGAGCTTCACGGGGACGGCACCCTATTTCCGAATCTTAGGTCCGCAACCCCAAATAGTCCGAAATACTCCGAAAATAGGGTGCCCAACCCGCGAAAAAGGGGTTGTGACTCCCTACCTTTTGCTATGCGATTTTCCCTTTAGATTTTATCACGTTCTCCCCCTTTAAATGTCCGACCAATCCGACTCCTCCATCCCCACCCTCAACGCGGCGGGTGAAGAAAATTACGACGCTTCCAAACTGAGCCAACTCAAGGGCCTGGAAGCCGTCCGCAAGAAGCCCGGCATGTATATCGGCGGCACCGACGAACGCGCGCTCCACCACTGCGTTTCCGAGGTTCTCGACAACTCCGTGGACGAACATCTTGCCGGCCACTGCAAACGCATCGAGGTCGCCATCCACGTCGACGGTTCCATCTCCATTCGCGACGACGGCCGCGGCATTCCCGTCGATATCAACAAAGACTCCGGCCTGCCCGGCGTTGAACTCGTTCTCACGACCCTTCACTCCGGCGGCAAATACGGACAGGGCGGATACAAGTTCTCCGGCGGCACCCACGGCGTCGGCGCCAAGTGCGTCAACGCCGTCTCCGAGTGGTTCGAAGTCGAGGTCTCGCGCAACGGCCAGGTCCACCACATGCGTTTCGAGCGCGGCGTGACCATCAAGAAGCTCGAAGTCATCGGCAAGGCCACCCGCACCGGCACCTACGTCACCTTCAAGCCCGACGCCGAGATCTTCAAAGAGACCACCGTCTTCGTCACCGCCCGCATCGCCCAGCGCCTGCGCGAACTCGCCTTCCTCAACTCCGGCCTCGAAATCGTTTTCACCGACGAACGCCCCTCCGAGCCGAAGGTCGAGACCTACCTCTACAAAGACGGCGTCTCCGAATTCGTGAAGCAGCTGAATCAGGGCAAAAACCCGATTCACCCCACGCCCGTCCGCATGACGAAGGAGACCAAGCTCCAGCTCGACGACAAACCCATCGAGATCCACTGCGAAGTGGTTTTCCAATACAACGACACCTACAACGACCAGGTCCTCTGCTACACCAACACGATTAACAATCCTGACGGCGGCACGCACCTCTCCGGTTTCCGCAGCGCCCTCACCCGCGCCATCAACCAGTTCGCCAAGTCCAACAATCTCCTCAAGGACAAGGACCCGCAGATCACCGGTGACGACGTCCGCGAAGGCCTCGCCGCCGTCATCTCCATCAAGCACAGCGACCCCAAGTTTGAGTCGCAGACCAAGGTCAAACTCCTCTCCCCCGAGGTCGAAAGCGTCGTTGGCTCCTCCACCTACGAGGGCCTCATGATGTATTTCGAGACCAACCCGTCCCTCGGCAAACGCATCATCGACAAAGGCCTCAACGCCGCCCGCGCCCGCGAAGCCGCCCGCAAGGCCCGCGAGACCGTCCGCAAGGGCGCCCTCTCCGGCGGCGGCCTCCCCGGCAAACTCGCCGACTGCTCCGAACGCGATCCCGCGATGACCGAGCTCTACATCGTCGAGGGTGACTCCGCCGGTGGCTCCGCGAAACAGGGCCGCGACCGCCGCTACCAGGCGATCCTCCCCCTCCGCGGCAAACTCATCAACACCGAGAAAGCCCGCCTGGATAAGGTTCTCTCCAACGAGGAAATCCGCACCCTTATCACCGCCTGCGGCACCGGCATCGGCGAGGGCGACGAGTCCATCGGCGGCTTCAACGCCGCCAAGGCCCGCTACCACAAGATCATCATCATGACGGACGCCGATGTGGACGGCTCCCACATCCGCACGCTCCTCCTCACGTTCCTTTATCGCCAGATGAAGGGCCTCATCGAGCGCGGCTACATCTACATCGCCCAGCCCCCGCTCTACAAAATCAAGCGCAAGAAGCGTGAGCAATACGTGGACAACGACGAACAGCTCAACCGCATCCTCCTCGAACTCGGCTCCGAGGACGTCGTGCTCACGCGCCTCAAGGACAACCACATCTTCGCCCCCGCGCAGATCGACCAGATCGTCGAGAACCTCTCCGCCCTGGAAAAGCTCGGCGGCGGCGTCACCCGTTACGGCGTCGAGTTGCCGGTGTATTTGGATCAGCATGACAAAGACACGCAGGTCCTCCCCCGCTACATCGCCCGCATCCGCGAAGGAAATAAAGAGAACCACGTCTTCCTCCGCGACGAACACGCCCGCGCCGACTTCGTGACCAGCGAAGGCCTCGACGCCGACCTCGCCCCCGACGCCACCGCGCCCAAGCCCACCGGCCCGATCCGCCGCGTGACGTTGCACGAGATTTTCGAGTCCAACGAAATGGCCAAGCTCCTCCGCGCCATCGCCGCGATCGGCTTGGAAATCGGCCAGTTCACCGCCACCGCCGAGGCGCGTTACGCCATCACCGAAAACCCCGGCCAGAAGAGCGAGACCCGCGTCGAACTCAACTCGCCTCTCGACATCGTCTCCCACATCCGCGGCAACGGACGCAAGGGCCTGCACATTCAGCGATACAAAGGTCTCGGTGAAATGAACCCGAAGCAGCTCTTCGAAACGACGATGGACCCCAACAAGCGCCGCCTCCTCAAGGTGGACATCACCGACGCCGCCAAGGCCGACGCGTTGTTCACCCTCCTGATGGGCGACGAAGTCCCCCCGCGCCGCCAGTTCATCGAAGACAATGCATTAAACGTCCAGTATCTGGACGTTTAATGCGCGGAAGTAGCGAGTAGCGGGTAGTGAGTAGCGAGCATGGCCGACACGCCCCGTTTCTCCGAACTAAGCATGGCAAACATTTCACAATCATTTCAGGACGTCCTCGTGTGGCAGAAAGCGCATGCGTTCACGCTTGCGCTCTATCGCGCCACCGAAGGTTTCCCGAAGCATGAGCAGTTTGCGCTCACCTCTCAGTTACGCCGTGCGGCCGTGAGTGTTCCCTCGAACTTCGTCGAGGGTTTCCGAAAGCGCACAACGCCCGACAAGCTCAAGTTCTACAACATCGCCCAAGGTTCAGCCGACGAGTGCCTCTACCAGCTGATCCTCGCTAACGACCTTGGTTATCTGGACACGACGGCCCTCCAAGCCGACCTGGCCGAAGTCTCCCGCATGCTCCAGTCCTACATGTCCTCCCTAGAGCGCAACACCGCCTAGTCCGCTACTTCCGAATTCAGCGGCTCGATCCGACTACTCGCTACCCGCTACTCACCACTCACTACTTCTTTTTCCTTCATGTTTACTGCTAACGAAAAGCTAGCGACCGCCAACATCACCGACATCATGCAGTCGGCCTACATCGAATACTCGATGTCGGTCATCATCTCGCGTGCTCTGCCCGATGCCCGCGACGGCCTCAAACCCGTGCAACGCCGCATCCTCTACGCGATGCTCCGCGAAGGCCTCCTGCACAACCGCAGCTTCGACAAGTGCGCCGGCGTCGTCGGCGAAGTCCTTAAAAACTACCACCCCCACGGCGACTCCTCCGTTTACGACACCCTCGTCCGCCTCGCGCAAAACTGGGTCATGCGCTACACGCTCATCGACCCCCAGGGCAACTTCGGCTCCGTCGATGGCGACCCCGCCGCCGCCTACCGTTACACCGAAGCCCGCCTCAAGAACATCGCCGAAGACCTCCTCGCCGACATCGAGGAAGACACCGTGGACTTCGCGCCCAACTACAAAGAGTCCACCACCGAGCCCACCGTCCTCCCCTCGGCGTTGCCCAACTTGCTGATGAACGGCTCGACCGGCATCGCGGTCGGCATGGCGACCAACATCCCGCCGCACAACCTGCACGAGCTCATCGCCGCCACCTGCGCCATCATCGACAACCCGCGCATCTCGGTAGACGACATCTGCGGCTACATCCAAGGCCCCGACTTCCCCACCGGCGGCATCATCGCCGGACGTGAAGGCATCCTCTCCTATCTCAAGACCGGCAAAGGCATCGTCCGCATCCGCGGCAAAGCCCACACCGAAGAAACGAAGACCGGCTCGGAAATCATCATCATCACCGAGATCCCGTATAACGTTAACCGCGCCAATCTCGTCCTCCGCATCGCCGAACTCGTCGGCGAGAAACAACTCGAAGGCATCCGCGACCTCCGCGACGAGTCCGACGAAAACACCCGCATCGTCATCGAGCTCAAACGCGGCGAACAGTCCCGCGTCGTCATCAACCAGCTCTTCCAAAAGACCGCCCTCGAATCCTCCTTCGGCGTCACGCTCCTTGCCATCGACAAGAAGCGCCCGAAGCAGATGAACATCAAAGAGCTCATCGAGTGCTTCATCGAACACCGCCGCGACGTCGTCACCCGCCGCACCCAGTTCCGCCTCAACAAAGCCCTCGACCGCGCGCACATCCTCGAAGGCTACATCATCGCCCTCGATAACCTCGACGACTTCGTCAAAATCATCCGCGCGTCCTCCAACCGCGACGAAGCCAAGACCAAGTTGATGGCCAAGTATCCGCTCTCCGAGCGCCAGACTGACGCCATCCTGGAGCTGCGCCTCTACCAGCTCACCGGCCTGGAACGCGGCAAGATCGAAGCCGAATACCTCGAACTCCAAGCCCTCATCGCCTCCCTCCGCGAGATCCTCGAGTCCGACTCCCGCCTGATGGAAGTCATCAAGACCGAGCTCCTCGCCATGAAGGAGAAATACGGCGATCAACGCAAAACGCAGATCGTGGCCGCCGCCGGCGAATTCCGCATGGAAGACGTCATCCCCAACGAAGGCTGCGTCATCACCGTCTCCCACCTCGGCTTCATCAAACGCACCCCCGTCGCCGAATACCGCTCCCAGAAACGCGGCGGCAAAGGCATCATCGGCACCGAGACCTACGAAGAGGATTTTGTGGAGCACCTCTTCACCGCCTCCACCCACGACTACATCCTCTTCATCACGAGCCACGGCCAATGCCTCGCGAAGAAAGTTTACGACGTGCCGGAAGGTGTCCGCACCGCCAAGGGTAAATCCGTGAAGAGCTTCCTCGCCCTCGACGAAGGCGAAAAGATCGCCGCGATGATCACCACGCCCGACTTCACGCCCGACCGCTACCTCGTCATGGCGACCAAGCAGGGCACGATTAAGAAGACCGCCCTCACCGATTACACCAACGCCACCCGCGAATCCGGCCTCATCGGCATCAACCTCGCCGAAGGTGACACCGTGATCGGCTGCGTGCTCACCACCGGTGCCGACGAACTCATCCTCGTCTCCCATCAAGGCCTCGCGGTCCGCTTCCGCGAAAAGGACGCCGAAACCGGCGAAATCCTCTTCCGCGACACCGGACGCGCGACAGGCGGCGTCACCGGCATGCGCTTCAAGTTGGACAGCGACTACCTCGAAGTCCTCGAAGTGGTTGATCACAGCTCCAAGTTCCTCGTCGCCAGCCAGGCCGGCCTCGGTGTCCGCACCCGCTTCGAAGATTACCGCCTGATTAACCGTGGCGGCACGGGCGTGTGGGCGATCGACCTGCCCGAAGACGGCTCTATTAATATAGCGGGCGCGCTCAGTATCAAAGACACCGACGAAATCATGCTCCTCACGGCCAAGGGCCAAAGCGTGCGTTGCCCGGTGAACACGATCCGCGAAGTGAACCGCGGAGGTAAGGGCGTGAAGCTCCTCACATTAGCCGAGGGCGATAAATTGCTCAGTATTGCTCGCGTGGTGGAGACAGATGAGGAGCAAGCCGCCGCCGCAGCGGGCGCTCCCATCGTGCCCGACGTCCCGCCCGCCCCCGACGCCACCTAATCCGACTCGTTCTCGTTCTTCGTAATCGTTCTCGTTCTCTCTGCGGTCCCCAGTCGAACTGCGAGAACGAGAAAGAATAAGAGAACGAGAACGATTCCCGACCCGAGTCCCGTCAAGGCGCACCACAACCGGTGCGCCTTTTTCGTGCAGGCGAACAACCGTCAGCCCCCTCTATACAGCGGATCGAAATGTAGGAGCCTGCTCGCAGGCGATAGTTCGCCCCCCGATCCATTTGCCCACGGAACACACGAAAACACACGGAAGAATCAGCCCCCGACCCTCTGCGGTCTTCGCTCTGTGAACTCGGGATCGGAACTCCGGCTCGGCTCTGTGACCAATCCGAAAAGAATACCACTCGCTACGTTCTCACCAAAGGCGCCAGCGCCTCTATATAGCGGATCGAAATGTAGGAGCCTGCTCTTGTCCCGCCATAGCCAGCAAGCGACGGCGGACGCAGGCGATGGTTCGACTGAGTGCCCCCGATCCGCAAAAAAAACCCAAGACACTTCCGTCCTACTCGCTACCCGCTACTCACCACTCGCTACTTCGCGCCCACCGGGCGCTCTCCCATAAATCTTTGGTGAAGGCCACTTACGCCTTGCCGAGGTCAAGTGAAGATGCCCCGCTCAGCTGCATGAGGATTGCCTTGTCCCTCGCAGATCAGCACTTGCCGCGATTTAACGGTTTAAAAAGCAGGCAGCTCACCAATCAACAAGCTGCGGCTTCGATGCCCACCTCACACCGGAATACAACAATACTCGGCCTGACCCCATCGGGCTGAACGACCAACGCTAGGCAGAATGAAATATGCTATCCAGCCCCCCACAAGAACTCCCGCGTTTCCACTATGAGTGCGTTCACTTTAGTGAAGCCGCGCAAGAATACATGAAGCGAGTCGATACGCTTCTAAATGAGATGGCGGCGGCCTTTGGGCATGATGATTTCGGACTTTATACCTCAACCATTCCCGACCTACACTACGCATCCACGGCAATCTATTTATATGCTAAGCTTGAGCAGCAATTCAACGAGGCCTGTATGATAGTGAAAAACGTAAAAGGAATGGACCTTAGACCCGATGCCTTCGCGGGACAAGGAGTCACCCGAGCAAAATTATACCTAGAGGATTATGCAGGACTCAAAATAGATTTATCAGAAGAAGATTGGCGGCACATCACAGAGATCGCCAAAATAAGAAATTGCCTAGTCCATGGAGCATTTTCCCCCGACAATCCAACTTTAAAAAAGCTACAGGGGTATTGCGCTCAAACAAAGGCATTTGATATTGGGCAGACGCAATTACTCATCAGCCGCAAAACCGTAGATCACATTCTGGAGCGACTTTCCCATGCTCTCGATAGATTGGGCGCTGCCGTATACGTGTTAGGCAATGACGCCAAATATCGAGCTAAATTCTAGAATGAAAAGGACCCATAGCCCAGCCAGAGCAAATAAAATAGCTCCGCTCGTTCACTTAAAATGAATCATCTCAGGCGAACACCATTTTCGACCCAAAAACCCAATCTAATATTATAATATACAAATGACTAACAAATCTGAAGAAAATAAGGAAATTCATGAATTAATGAATGCCTTAAAACCCATCTTAAAGCAATATTTGCCCACACTGAGCGTAAGACGAAGCCAATTGATCAGAAAAGATCATTACGGAAAAACAATCGACGACGACTGGATTAACGAAATCGATTATTTTTCTTTGAATTTCATATTCGGAGGCAATACACACCAATTCGAATTGGCAAAAAATGGACGTCAAATCGGATCATTATATGACAGAGTTTTTCGTATTTTAGAATATACCGCCACCACTTATGTAAACCCATTATCTTTGATTTGGTCAGAATTAGAACCGATAGATTTTGAGCATCAATGCGCTAAATCCTTAATGCTTGTGGGCTGGAACACCAAAACAACAAGTGGCAGTGGAGACCAAGGAATAGATATCATTGCAGTCAGCAATCAGTCAAAATTGGTAATTCAGTGTAAGAGATATCGAGATCAAGTAGGCAATAAAGCGGTTCAGGAAATAATTGCCGGTCGGGAATTCGAAAAAGCGCAGTTTGCTGCAGTAATAAGCACCGGAGAATTCACGAAATCAGCACATCAATTAGCAGCATCAGCCAATGTGCTATTACTGCATCCATCCTTAATATCCTCCTTATTAAGCGCCACAAATTTTGATCCAAATGCCCAATTAAACGAACAAAGACCGGAAATCACCGACATGGATTCGTGGTTGGACTCAATCCCTGAAGCGCTAGCTGAATTTGAAATTAAAAACAGAGGAGAATCAGAAAATGACAATCAGCCCGAAGATGATACAGACCTAGATGGCGCAGACGAAGATTTATATGAAGAAGCAATTCAAGCCCTCAAATCCACTCGAATCGCAAGCGCATCAATTATCCAACGGCGATTAAAAATTGGATATAATAGAGCAGCCAGAATACTTAATCTGATGGAAGAACGGGGAGCCGTCGGGCCAGAAAACGGATCGTCACCACGGAAAATATTAGTGGATTTAGATAATTTATAAATCCATTGAAACGTTAGAAGAATCGGCTTATGATCTCCATGATTACAAAGGTGACTACCTCCCATAGTATATTGCTAATCACCCATTCGAGAGCGAGCTTCGCGAGTTTATATCTAATTCCAGGTCCGTTTTTTAGATCCATACTTGCGATTACACGATGAATTTTAAATTTTATAATTTCCTATCATCTTTTTTTAAATTTTCCATCAAGCCAACGGGGTCAGGCCGAGTATTGCTGTATTTTAGACTGAGCCGATAGAACCAAGCCATCCTTCTTCGAAATCCAGCTGCCCCAAGCCTGCCACGCCAAGAACTCTGATATGCTCTACAAGCATGCCATCATCACCGCATTGTCGGTGTTCGCTCTCATATTAGGAATAGCTTTGGGCATATCCCTTTATCGCCACGACCCTTCTTGGAGAAACTGGGTTGAATACACGTGGCTCGTCTCAATCGCCGCCTCAATCATTGGATTTTACCTCTGGAAAGGCGCCGGCACCGGTCCGAACGTAGCCGTCGAGCCGATAGGGTCAGGCCGAGTATTGTTGTATTTTAAAGAATAAATTCGAACCCGAATACATTAATACTCGGCCCGTCCCCGCCTTCAGATACTGACCCCGCTTTCAGATACTTTCCAATCCCGAAAAGATAAATCGCATATTCCTATATCGTATGATCACTACGTTCCTTAAAGCTCTTTCATTTGTCCTATTATTCTGCATCGGGAACGTGCTCGTTGCCGCTCCCTCGGAATCCATGTTGAAACAGCTGGGGCGTCGTGCGGCGGAAGGAAACCTGGACGCGATTGACAAGCTCGTCGACGCCAAGAAAGACCTTTATAAAGGCATTGATTACCGCAACGAGCCCGAACGAGTCAGGAATAATATGCTAATGATGAGGGCTGCGTTCACGGAGATCAGCAAAGCAGTTATCAGTGGTAATGAGAAGGCCTACAAATCGCTCGAATATGCGATCACCAAACATGATTTGGAATCATGGGCCGCTATGGCGCTGGGCGAGGTAGCGGCCAAAGGGAACAAGAAGGCCCTCACTGTGTTGATTGAATGTGAAAAAAATGGAATTACCAAATCCACGGCGATTCGAGCCCTCCAGCCCTCCGCAGAAAAAATGATACCCGAAGCCGTGGAATTCATGATTCAGGTCATCGAAAACGATAAATCCAAAGCGCTTTGGGGAACAGCGGCTGATAGCCTCGGCAGTGCAGCCGCCCGCGGAAACATACGCGCCAAAGCAGCCATCGATAAATATAAGGAGGAAGTGGAATCACGAAAGAAAAGCTAGAACATAGCTCACCCAACACGCCCCTTGTTTCCCCCGCCAACACCTGCTAGCTATCACCAAACGACAGCGACCCTGTTTTCCTTGGCACATGTCGTTCCGCCGGCAGTCATACTTGCTTCAATCAAAACCCAATAATCCGAATGAAATCGTTCAAAGTTCTCCTGTCCGTTATCGTGCTTGCCGCAGTCGTGGCGGCTCCGCTTGCGCGCGCCGAGGGCACCACTCCTCCGGCCGCCTCCAGCGAGGCTAAACTCACCGAAGCCCAACTCGCTAAAATCGCCGAACTCCGCAAGGCAGAGCACAAGGCCATCCAAGACGTCAAGGAGGACAAGAAAATGAAAGACGCCGACAAGCCCGCCAAGATCAAGTCCATCAAGGAAGACTACAAGGCCCAGATCGCCGCCGTTAAAGCCGGCAAATAACCGACCTCATACCGTCCCAAGAAAAGCCGCCGATACCGCAAGGTCCGGCGGCTTTTTTGCGCAGCCCGCGATCACCCGCCTACTTTCTTAACCTAATGTCTTCCTACACTGCGGAAATCCACTGGAGCCGGGGCGAGGCGGCCTTCACTGACAATCGCTATAGCCGGAAGCACCTCTGGTCCTTTGATGGCGGTGTGACGGTTCCCGCTTCGTCCTCCGCCCACATCGTTCCGCTACCCTATTCCGCCCCGGATGCAGTCGATCCCGAAGAAGCCTTCATCGCCAGCCTGTCCAGCTGCCACATGCTTTGGTTTCTCTCGATTGCCGCCAAGCAGGGCTTTGTGGCCGACAACTATCATGACGAGGCCAGCGGCGTGATGGAAAAGAATCCCTTGGGCAAGCTGGCGATGACCCACGTGGTGCTTCGACCGAAAGTAAACTTCTCCGGTCCGCGATTGCCCGACCACGCCGAGATCGATGCGCTGCACCACAAAGCTCACGATGAATGCTTCATCGCCAATTCGGTCTTAACCCGCGTTTCCTGCGAACCTAGATACTAAACCAGCCCGGGCTCATTTCATCCTATGCTAAAACCACGCCTGCTGTCATCGCGGCCGGGCCCGTTTTCCAAACTGTTCCAACTTGCCGGAGTGATTCAATAATGCCTGCTTACACCACCGATCCGCGACGTTGACCCACATCCCATGAAATTGCCCGCCTCCCTCACGCTAATCACCTCGTTTCTCCTTATACTGAGCCCCAGTGCTCAGGCCGCGGCCATGGCGGGATGGGAACTCCTCGGGAGCACGCAGGCCAACCGATCAGATGCGCCGACATTCCAAATCGGCCTCACCGCTGGCGACTTCACTATAGCGAATACCCTGGTGAATGAAGGCACCTTCGCTTCGGCCCCGACCACGCTCTCGGGCAACCAATGGTCCACCGACTCCCAAGCCGACTTGACCAAATATTTTTCATTAAGCGCAGGCCCTTTGTCTGGGGAATCCCTGGATTTCCAATTTCTACAGATGCCTCTCTGGCGGGAAACCAGCGTAAACGACTCCGGCCCCACCCTCTGGGAAGTGCGCTCCAGCTTAGACGGGTATGCCTCCGTCATCGGATCCGCCGTCGATATCGGCAGCGCCGGCTTTAACACCCCCGCAATCACCTCATTCGATCTCACCTCGCTACCCACTACGTCATCAACAGTTACTTTTCGTATTTATGGCTATGGAGCCGCCAACTCCTCCGGATCAGGCGGAGTCCACGTGACCGACGCCAAAGTCTATATTGAGGCTGTCGCCATCCCGGAACCCGCCACCTACGGGATGATTTTCTCCTTTGCCATCGCGGGATACGTCTTCGCCTCCAGAAGAAAGCGCTCACTAGGGAAGGGTTGCCCAAAGGAATAACACGGTGAATCGACTGAGACAGCTACGCCTCCGGCCGGCTTCAATCCGTCCGCGATCAGCGGACGCCTCGGCAGTCCAGCGGAGGCGATTAGCCGGAGCCGCTCCCACCGAATCGCCAC
>CBRAFO010000003.1:0-109932 GCA_967755175.1 uncultured Opitutaceae bacterium
TGCAGGCGATTTTGGTGGGAGCCAGCTTGCTCGCGATTCGATCCTCGCGAGCAAGCTCGCTCCCACGTAACCATCGCCTGCAAGCAGGCTCCTACATTTTCAGGCACAAAAAAGCGCGGTCTTTGCGGACCGCGTTTTTTGCGTCATCTGACAAGAACGATGGCTCAACGATGGCGGCGCTTGAGGGCCAGCTGCACGCCGGCGAAACGGATGAGTTCGTAGAGGTGCTCCTGCTCGGCGGGATCGAGGTGGGCGGCTTCCTTGAGCTGCGCCTCGGCACGCTTGAGGGCTTCTTCGACGGCTTTCTCGTCAATCTTTTCCTCGGTGATCGCGCGCTCGGCGAGGATCGAGATCTTGTCGCCTTCAATCTGGGCAAAACCGCCGCCGACCGCGAGGAGGTGCTCCTTGCCGTCCTTGCTCACGCGCAATTCGCCGTGGGCAACTTGGGTGAGCAACGGAATGTGACCGGGCAGAATGCCGATTTCACCTTCAACCGTTGGGATGACGACGGTGTCGATGGTGTCGGAATAAACCCGGGCTTCGGGGGTGACGATTTCGAGAGTGAGGGACATGGTTCGAATCTTTCTCTTTCCTCTTAATCTTTCTCTTTCTCTGTCTTTCCGCTTTCGGCTGACGAAAGAGAAAGATTAAGAGAAAGAGGAAAGAAGGCGTGCCGGATTACTTCTTGGTCGCGGCGAGCACCTCGTCGATGCCGCCCTTCATGTAGAAATCGCCTTCGGCAACGTGATCGAGCTCGCCGGAGAGGATCATCTTGAAGCCGCGGATGGTGTCCTTGACGGGCACGTATTTGCCGGGCGCGCCGGTGAACACTTCGGCAACCGTGAAGGGCTGCGAGAGGAAGCGCTGGATCTTGCGGGCGCGGTAAACGGTCTGCTTATCCTCGGGGGAAAGCTCGTCGAGACCGAGAATCGCGATGATGTCCTGGAGATCCTTGTAGCGTTGGAGAACGCGCTGAACTTCGCGGGCAACGAGGTAGTGCTCTTCACCAACGATGGAGGGCTCAAGGGCCTTCGACACGGAGGCGAGCGGATCGACGGCCGGGTAAATACCGAGCTCGGCGATGGAACGCTCCAACACAATCGTGGAGTCCAAGTGCGCGAACGTGTTGGCGGGCGCCGGGTCGGTCAAGTCGTCGGCAGGCACGTAAACGGCCTGGAAGGACGTGATAGAACCCTTCTTCGTCGAGGTGATGCGCTCCTGGAGCATGCCCATTTCGGAGGACAGCGTGGGCTGGTAACCCACCGCCGAGGGCGAGCGACCGAGCAGCGCGGACACTTCGGAACCGGCTTGGGAGAAACGGAAGATGTTGTCGACGAACAGGAGCACGTCCTGGTTCTTTTCGTCGCGGAAGTATTCCGTCATCGCGAGCGCCGAGAGGGCGACGCGCATACGGGCACCCGGGGGTTCGTTCATCTGGCCGTAAACGAGGGCGACCTTCGACTCGGCGAGGTTGTCCTGCTTGATGACGCCCGCCTCGGACATTTCGTGGTAAAGGTCGTTACCTTCGCGGGAGCGCTCACCGACGCCGGCGAACACGGAGTAACCGCCGTGGGCTTTCGCGATGTTATTGATGAGCTCCATGATGACGACCGTCTTACCGACGCCGGCGCCACCGAAGGCGCCGACCTTACCGCCCTTGGTGAAGGGGGCGATCAAGTCGATGACCTTGATGCCGGTCTCGAGGATGTCGGCCTTGGTGTCCTGATCGGCGAGCGCGGGGGCGGCACGGTGGATCGGATAACGCTTGGTGTGGGGAACGGCGCCTTTGCCGTCCACGGCGTCGCCGGTGACGTTGAAGATGCGGCCGAGGATGCCTTCACCGACGGGCACGGTGATCGGGCTGCCGGTATCGACCACGGCCATGCCGCGGACGAGACCTTCGGAGGACGACATGGCGATCGTGCGGGCGATGCCTTCGCCGAGGTGCTGCTGGATCTCGAGGGTCAGCTTTTCCTGCTTGCCGGAGACGGTGAAGTCCACGGTGAGGGCCTGGTAGATCGGGGGAATCGCGTTATCCGCGAACTGGACGTCAACGACGGGGCCGATGACTTGGACGATTTTGCCGGTGTTGCTCATGAGCGAAGGGTTTGTTTTTGGAAGTTGTTAAAATTATCGCAGCTTTACGCGGCGAACTGGGCGGCGGCGATTTCCAGGATTTCCTGGGTGATCGCGGCCTGGCGGGCCTTGTTGTATTCGAGGCTGAGTTCGCCGACCAACTTGGTGGCGTTGTCCTTGGCGGTCTTCATCGCGACCATGCGGGCCGAGTGCTCGGAGGCTTTCGCCGAGAGAACGACCTGGTAGGCCTGACGGTTGACGTAGAAGGGCAGCAGAGCCTCCAACACCGAAGCGGCGCTGGGTTCGAAGAGCATGTCGCGGTCATCACGCGTGGGCGTGGTGCCGGCATCGGCGTGAACGCCGGCGATGAACGAGGCGAGGCTGGCGAGCGGGAGAATCGGGCGGACGGTCGGCTCTTGAACGAGGGTGTTCTTGTAGCGCGAGTAGATGATTTCGACGGTGTCGATTTCACCGGCGAGATACTTCTGCACCATGAGTTCGACGGCGACCTTGACCTCGCCGAAAGGCACGCGGTCCTGGATCGGGAAATCGGCGACGAGGTCGCGCTTCGTGCGGGCGAGGAACTGGGCGCCCTTGCGGCCCATCGCGAAGTATTTGACCGGCGTCTTGATCTCGGTGACGAGCTTGAAGAGGTTGGCGTTGAGGGGACCGCAGAGACCCTTGTCGGTAGTGACAAGGAGGATACCGCGGACCTTCACTTCGCGCTGATCGAGGAACGGGTGGTTCAGCTCGGACACGCGGGGAGCGAGCGAGGCCAGCATGTTGGCCATGAGCTGCGTGTAGGGGCGTCCGGCGAGGGCGGCCTGCTGCGCCTTCTTCATCTTGGACGCGGCGACGAGCTCCATCGCCTTGGTGATCTGGCGGGTGTTCTTGACCGACTTGATGCGCCGGCGGATATCGCGTGTGGAAGCCATTTGGGAGAAGTAGCGAGTAGCGAGTGGTGGGTAGCGAGTAGTAGGACCGAAGGGTGAGTGTCGGGTAGGATCGATATGCTCGCTACCCGCTACTCACTACTCGCTACTTTTTCAGCCGGCGTAAGTGGCTTTCCACTCGTCGATGGCGGCGACGATCTTGGCCTCGATGTCCTTGTCCAAGGCGGCCTTAGTGCGGATTTCGGTGAGGAGCGCGTCTTTGCGGGAAGCGAAGAAGTCGCGGATCGAGACGGCAGCAGCGGTGACCTTCTTGACGTCGAGGACGTCGTAGTAGCCCTTTTGGAGAGCAAAGATCGTGACGGCCTGGAGCTCGATGGAGATCGGGCTGAAGGCGGGCTGCTTGAAGAGTTCGACGATGCGACCACCGCGGTCGAGCTGGGCCTTGGTCTTGGCGTCGAGGTCGGAACCGAACTGCGCGAAGGCGGCCAACTCGCGGAACTGGGCGAGCTCGCCCTTGAGTTTACCACCGACCTGCTTGGTGGCCTTGATCTGCGCGGCGGAACCGACGCGCGACACGGAGAGACCGACCGAGACGGCGGGACGGATACCTTGGTTGAAGAGGTCGGTTTCGAGGAAGATCTGACCGTCGGTGATCGAGATGACGTTCGTCGGAATGTAGGCGGACACGTCACCGGCGAGGGTTTCGATGATGGGCAGCGCGGTGAGCGAGCCTTTGCCATCGAGACGAGCGGAACGCTCGAGGAGGCGGGAGTGCAGGTAGAACACGTCACCAGGATACGCTTCGCGGCCGGAGGGGCGCTTCAGGATGAGCGAGATCTGGCGGTAAGCGACGGCGTGCTTGGAGAGGTCATCGAACACGATGAGGGCGTCCATGCCGTTTTCCATGAACCATTCACCCATGGCGGCACCAGAGAAGGGCGCGAGGTATTGGTTGGCGGCGTTGTCGGCGGCAGGAGCGGCGACGATGATCGAGTATTCGAGCGCGCCAGCGGCCTCGAGGGCGGCGATGGTGCGGACGATGTTGGAGTTCTTCTGGCCGATCGCGACGTAGATCGAGTAAACGGGGCGGAACTTCGGGTCGCCGGAAGCGGCGCCGACCTTGTTGATCTTCGCCTGGTTGATGATCGTGTCGATCGCGATGGTGGTCTTGCCGGTGCCACGGTCGCCGATGATCAGCTCGCGCTGGCCGCGGCCGATCGGGATCATGGAGTCGATGGCTTGGATACCGGTGAAGAGCGGTTGGGAAACCGACTTACGGGCCATGATGCCAGGGGCGATTTTTTCGACAGGATAGGTTTCCTTGGAGTCGATCGGGCCTTTGCCGTCCACGGGATTGCCGAGGGCGTCAACCGCACGGCCGAGGAGGGCCTTGCCAACGGGAACGGAGAGGAGTTTGCCGGTGGTGGAGACTTCGTCGCCCTCCTTGAGCTGGGAGACGTCACCGAGAACGACGGCGCCGACTTCATCGGTGCCGAGGTTGAGCGCGATGCCGATCACGCCGTTGGGGAACTGGATCATCTCGTTGTAGGCAACGTCGGAGAGGCCGTCGATTTTGGCGACGCCGTCGGCGACGGTGCGGATGACACCAGTGTTCTTGCGGACGGCTTTGTTGGAAAGCTTCGCGATCTGCTGTTCGATTTGTTCGATAACCGTGCTCATGTCGGGCGGGAGGGTTTGGTTTTTAGAAAGGGTGTGCTGGAAAATCAGACGCTGGCGGAGAGAGCGGCGAGCTGGCCGGAGACGGACGACTCAAAGAGGTCGTCGCCAATGCGCACGCGGAGACCGGCGAGGAGGCCCGGAGTCGGCTTGGCGGTCGTGGTGACCGGACGGCCGTAACGTTTCGAGAGGCTGGCGCCGATCGAGGCCAAGGTGGTTTGGCTGACCGCGCCGGAGTGCTCGACGACGGCGACACCTTTGGCGACTTCGACGGCGATGAGGCGCTGGTAGGCCTTGGTGATCGCGAGGGCGCTGCCGCCGTGGGTCTTCTCCACGTAGCCGAGGACACCGGCAACCTGCTCGTTCGAGAGGCGGCCGTCCACGAAGCTCAGCTTAAAGAGCTGGCGGGCGAGCTGCTGGATCTGGGATTTGCCGGTGGCCATGGCGGGTGATTAGGCGTTGGTGAGCTCGCGGGCGGCGGCTTCGTTGTAAGCGGCGCGATCGGAGTCGGTGAGTTTCTTGGCGAGGACTTGCTCGGTCGTGGCGATCACGAGGCGGGCGATGTCGGCGCGGGCTTCGTTGAGCATCTTCTTGTGCTCGAGAACGGAGGCTTCTTGAGCCTTGGCGATCAGGCCGGCGGCGCGCTCGGTGGCGGCGGCGGTTTCGCGCTCGGAGAGCTCCTTGGAAGTCTTGCGGGCTTCCTCGATGATCTTGTTGGCGGCGATCTGCGCCTCTTTGAGCTGGGCGGCAGCGGTGACCTGGGCCTGCGCGAGCTGGGCGGCGGTGGCTTCGGCGTTCTTCAGGCCGGCGTCGATCTTGGCGTTGCGCTCGTCCATGGTGGCGAGCACGGGCTTGATCGCGAAGTAGTAGAGGACAACCGCGAGGATGCTGAAGCTCAGGAGCTGCATCCCGACGTTGACGCCGTCGATACCGAACTTGGTGACGAGGTCGTGGACGAGGCCGCCACCTTCCGCGCCGGCCTCGTGGGCAGCAGTCGCGTGTTCAACGGCGGGCGTGATTTCAGCCAGGAAAGAAGAGAACATGGTGGGAGGCAAAGCGGAGGAAAAGGGAGGGTGGCTCCGGGACCATGAGGCCGCCGGAGCCGGTAACGCTAAACGAGCTTACTTGGCGAGGAACAGCGCGAGGAGGCCGAGACCTTCAGCGAGCGCCATACCGAGGATGGACTGAACGAGGATCTTGCCGGACGCGCCGGGGTTACGACCAACAGCCTCAGCGGCCTTGGTGCCGATCAGACCGACGGCGATAGCGGCGGCGATGAGGCCGGCAGCGGAAGCGATATTACCAGTGATTTCAGCGAGGAACATGGTGGATGGATTTGGTGTGTTTGGATTGCGTCCGCTCGTGCCCGTTTGGTGTGGCGCGTGGGCCCGGGAAGCGGGCGGACAAATTTGGGAAACTTAGTGAGCCGCCTCTTTGGCGTGGCCGTGGTCGTCGCCATGGGCGTCATCGTGCGCATGGTCGTCACCGTGGTTGCAGATAAGGCCGATATAAACGGCGGTCAGTAGGGTGAAAACGAGGCCTTGAACGAAGCCGACGAGCAGCTCGAGGAAATAGAAGGGAGGCAGGAAGTGCATCGCGTGAAGGAGGTTTTCACCGCCAAACACGTTACCGAACAAACGCATCGAAAGCGTCACCGGGCGGATGAAGATCGAGACGACCTCGATCAAACCAACGACCAGGAACACCAGCGAAAGGCCCCAATACATGGCGGGGTGAAGTTCCTTTTTGTCGGACTTGTTACCGAAGAGATCCTTAATGAGCAGGCCCGGGCCGGCGTAGCGCATGACGATGATGAACCACGCTGCGAAGGAGACGATCGCGAGGGCGATGGTGCCGTTCAGCTCGGAGGTGTGCGGGCGGATCAGCGGCGTGATGACGTGGAAATGGCCGTCAACCTCGTGGCCCCAGCCGATCGTGCCGACAAACGGCAGCAGTCCGGACCAGTTGTGCAGCACGATGAAAATGAAAAGCGTGACGAGCACCGGGAAAGCCATGGGCATGGCCTTCTTGCCGACGATGGGTTCGTAGAGGTCGCGCAGCGCAGTGAGGGCGTCCTCAATGATCGCCTGGCCACGGGTTGGAACGATCTTCGGTTTGCCGACCATCCAGCGCACAACGAGGATGATCAAAATCGTGATCACCCAGCTGGTGAGAATGGAATTGGTGACGGGAACGCCGAGCACGTTCTTCAGGGACGGAGCGGCTTCGTGTCCGCCTTCAGCGGCGAACGCGGTCGCGCCAGTTGCGAGCAATAGCGTCGAAAGGGCGAAGGTTTTGACTGCGGACATGGGTGCGCGGAAAGGCAAGGCGTGATTGGAAAAAGACAAGACGTAGGCTGACGGTTTTGACGTCGTCAACCCCTGAAATGAGCGCAGCTAACCGGGACGAGAGTAATTAGTTCTAACGTTCGCCCGTGTGGCGTTGCTAATTCACCCAATTAAAAATCGACGCGGTAAGCTACTGCTTCACGGGCTGACGACGGGCGACAAACGACTGGTGTCCCTCGGCGCGTAGCTGGAAGACCGTCGCGAGTTCGAAGGGCCAAGGTTCTTCGGGCGCGAGGCTCCAATCGGCGTGCTCAGCAACGAAACCGTGTGCCTGGGAAAAATAAGGCGCGTGATCCGTGCGAAAACAAAAGCGCGCCCCCTCCCCCGCCCGCGTAGCAAGGTTACTCAGAAACTCGGGCTGCAGGACGCGATTTTTCCAATGCCGGCGCTTGGGCCAAGGATCGGAAAACAACAGGAAGATTTCGGCGAGACGCGTCTCTGCCGGGAGCGCTTCCAAGAAAAGGCGAACATCGGCGTGCATCCACGCGATATTCTTCAGGCCGGCGCGATCGGATTTGCGGGCGGAGCGTTCCAATCGGTCGCCGATCAGGTCGATCCCGATGCAAAAACGCTCCGGATGCGCTTGGGCGTAAGCCGTCAAAAAATGCCCGTGGCCGCTGCCTATTTCCAAAGTGATGGGCAGCGTCGTTTGCAGCAAAGGCTCCAGTCGGGCGCGCAAGTCGGCGAGACGGGCAGTGGTGAGGGCTTGAGCGATTTCCAGCGGCATGAAGAGCGTGGGGGATTATGCGGTGGGGCGGGCGCGCTCAACAACGAAGATGGTCAACGTGCCCAACAGGGATGGGACGCGTTCCGTATCGTCCATCTCTCAGGCCTCCGCGAACCTAGCTATTCGTGCGCAGAGGCAGGCTAAAAAAGAAGGTGGTCCCCTCGCCTTGCTTGCTCTCGACCCACACTCGGCCGCCGTGGAGCTGCACGATGTGTTTCACGATGGAAAGCCCGAGCCCGGTGCCGCCGGTCTCACGAGAGCGACCTTTGTCCACGCGGTAGAAACGCTCGAAGAGGTGCGGAATATCCTCCGCCGGGATTCCGGGGCCGTTGTCGCGCACGGAGACAATCACCTCTCCCTGCCCGTGCAGCCGGGTCGCGAGGTGAATACGCGAACCCTTGGGCGTGTATTTGAGCGCGTTATCGAGCAGGTTTTCGACGACTTGGGTGATCTTAAGCGGATCAACGAGGAGATCTCCGTGCGTCGGATCCACCTCGATGGCCAGCTTGTGGTCGGCGCATGCGGGCCGTCCGTGATAATCGTCCACAATCGACGCCAGCAGAGCCTGAAAATCGACCGGCTCGCGTTGCAGCCCCGGATTGATCGATTCCAAACGAGAGAGCACCAGAAGGTCTTCGAGCAGCGAATTCAGCCGCTCTGTGTGGCGCTGAATGGTCTTCAGAAAACGTTCTTGGTCTTCGAGCGGGATATCGGGATGCCCGTCCACGAGGGTTTCAACGTAGCCCTTGATAACGCTGAGCGGCGTGCGCAGCTCGTGGGAGACATTCGCCACGAAATCCTTTCGCACGGCCTCCAGCTTCTTCTGCTTGGTGATGTCATGGAGCACGAAAAGCGTCCACGGCCCCCGCGAGCTGCCTTGGCTCTGAACCGTCGTGCCGGTTACCTCCAGCCACGTGGTGCGCCCGCCCTCCACGAGTTCCACCTGATGCTGCGGTTGGGCCCTGCCGAGACGAACCGAGTCCACGTAAGTCAGAAACTCCGCGCTGTGCAGAACTCGTTCAAGGCGCTGACCGATAATCTGAGTAGCCGCACGCGATGAAATCGCCTGCAATGCCTTGTTGGCCAAAAGAATGTAGTTACTCGCATCCACGATGAGCACCGCCTCCTGCAAACTGCCCAAGGTCGCCTCCAGTTGAGCCAGTTGCCCGGTCCGCTGCTGCTGCAACTGCCCCACCTCGATAATGAGCTCATTGCTCGCGATCCGGAGCTGCTCCCAAGCCGGCCCCGAAGCACCGGGCAGCTCTTCATTCAAAAGCGGCTGCTTGCGAAAAATCGCCTGCTGCAATGCCCGCACGGCGCGTCGATGGGATAAGATCCTCAAAAGCGCGGCGCCAAGAGCGATGGCCAAGGCTATGGTAATGGCGACGAGCATGCGCGAGAGCGGCGGAGGAATGAGTGCGGAAGCACCGGGGGTCAACCGCGGTCGCCGCCGGTCACCTGAGCACGGCGTTCAGCCATGCGATAACCGACACCGCGGATCGTCTCGATCCAATCGGCCTCGGTGCCGAGCTTCTCGCGCAACCGGCGGACGTGCGTATCGACCGTGCGCGTCTCAATCTCGGTCTCGTAATTCCACACATTGAGCAGGAGATGCTCACGGGTTTGCACCCGTCCGCGACGCTCCATGAGGAGCCGCAGCAGGTTAAACTCCGTCGCGGTCAAATCGACCGGCGCGCCATGAATCTTCACCTCGTGGCGCTCGGTATCCACGGCGATTTCACCGACTAAAAGAAACTTCTGCTCGGCCGGTTCAGCCTCCGTCAAACGCCGCAGAATCGTCTGCACACGAAGAACCAACTCCTTTGTGCTAAAAGGCTTACAAATATAATCATCCGCTCCCGTTTCGAGCCCCTGCACGCGGTCATTTTCCTCGGCCTTGGCGGTCAGGAAGATGACCGGCACCTTTTTGAGCTTCGGATCGGCCCGGATCATTCGGCAAATCTGAATGCCATTCAGATCCGGCATCATTACATCAAGGATAACCAAATCAGGCAGGAACGAGCGAGCCGTGCCGATGCTGCTATTGGGATCGTTGAGCGTCTCGACCTCAAAACCTTTGGCCCTGAGATGATACGCGACCAACGCGGTCACGTCGGATTCATCGTCCACCACGAGGATTTTCTTGGGTTTGATCTCGGCCATAGGCGGCACGTTAGCGGATGCCCACGGCGGCTCCTAGTGAAATTCCTGCGTGTTTCACAAATGTTACAACGGAGCCGTGCAGGCACTCCCTCCTCCGTAGGGTCGGCCCTTGTGGCCGGACCCTCCGGAACCCTCGGCACCCGCTCGCGGCGCCAACCACATGCTCCTACGCACACAAACAACCGAACCGGTCCGGCCACAAGGGCCGACCCTACTCGGACTTGCTCCGCCCCCTGCCCGCTTCGATTAAAACCATCAAAACGCTGATATCCGCCGGGTTCACCCCGCTAATACGACTGGCCTGGCCCAGCGTATAAGGCCGTATCTCCGTGAGCTTAAGAGCGCTTTCCTTACGCAACCCACGCACCTGCATAAAGTCGATGTGCGGGGGAATTTTGATCTTCTCGATCTCGCTCAGTTTATCGATCTGCCGCTGCTCACGGGAGAGATAGCCCTGATGGCTGACGCGATAAAGCACCTCCTGCCGCAATGCCTCGGGCTGCGCCAGGAACTCCGCCGGCAGCACCGGCATAACATGCGTCGAGTTCCCACCCGTAGTGGAGCGACGGATCGCATCACCAAAAGTCCCCTGCCCCGCCGGAGCTTTTTGCCCCTCCAAAAAGCCGATCCAGTGCTCCGTTTGCCGCTTGGACTCCTCCATTCGCGCCAGCCGCGTCGGCGAAACCAACCCGTGGGCCTTGGCGTGATGCAACAGCCGCAACTCCGCGCTCCCGTGGTTAAACAAAAGCCGGTATTCAGCCCGGCTCGTAAACATACGATACGGCTCATTGGTGCCTTTCGTGACCAGATCGTCGATCAACACGCCCATATAGCCCTCGTGACGACCGATAATCAGCGGAGCCTGACCGCGCACCTTATTCACCGCATTCACACCAGCCAGCAGGCCTTGGGATGCCGCCTCTTCGTAGCCGGACGTGCCGTTAATCTGGCCAGCAAAGAAGAGATTCTCGACCTTCTTGGACTCCAATGACGGGAAAAGCTGCGTGGGCGGGGCGAAATCGTATTCAACCGCGTAGGCCGGACGCAAAAGCTGGGCTTCCTCGAGGCCAGGAACGCTGTGAACCATCTGGAGCTGCACATCGAACGGCAACGACGTGGACAGGCCATTAACATAATACTCGTTGGTCGAGCGCCCCTCGGGCTCCAAAAAGAGCAAATGCCGCGGCTTATCAGCGAAACGCACGAACTTGTCCTCGATACTCGGGCAATAACGCGGCCCGACGCCCTCGATCTCACCGGAATACATCGCGGATTTATGCAGGTTATCGCGCACCAACTGAGCCGTCTCGGCGGTAGTGTGCGTCATCCAACACGAGACCTGATTGGTGCTATGCGGCCAGCCGATGCGCTGCTCGCCGGTCTGTTCCACGTGGAACAGATCCTCGGGATCGCGGCTATCATAGAAAGCAAAGCGAGTCGGGGAGGCGTCCCCGCGCTGCTCTTCCATCTTCGTGAAATCGATGGTCCGACCGAGTAGGCGAGGGGGCGTGCCGGTTTTAAGGCGCCGAAGCTCAATTCCAGCCTCCAGAAAGCTCGCCGAGAGCGTTTTCGCACTAAAATCCCCTAATCGACCGCCCTCATTCTTATTCTGCCCGATGTGCATCAGCCCACGCAGAAAGGTGCCTGTCGTCACGACCACCGTCATACCAGCGAACTCAATATCCAAGTTCGTGCGAACACCGGTGACTTTCTGCCCCGTAAACACGAGTCCCGTGACCGTCGCCTGAAACACCTGCAAATTAGGCTGAAGCTCCAACGTGTGCTTAAGCCGGAACTGATAAGCCTTCTTATCACATTGGGCGCGGGGCGACTGAACCGCCGGCCCTTTAGACTCGTTAAGCAGCCGAAACTGAATCGCCGTCAGGTCGGTATTGATACCCATCTCACCGCCCAAGGCGTCAATCTCCCGCACCATCTGGCCCTTGGCTTGTCCACCAATAGCCGGGTTGCAGCTCATCTGAGCAATAGTATCGATATTACCCGTAAGCAGCAGAGTAGAGGCACCCATGCGGGCGGCAGCGAGCGCCGCCTCGCAACCAGCATGCCCAGCGCCACAAACGATCACATCAAAGGGAGCCTGATTATATATCATTTTCCAATGCAGAATGTTAAGAACAGATGATCAAGCATTCGCTCGTTATCAATCTTGCCAGCGATCTCCCCGAATGCGTCAAGCGCGCCACGCAGATCGCTCGCCAAAAGCTCAACCGCCCCAGCGGAAGTAACCTTCTGGCGCGCAGCCTCAAGGCACTCACGCGCACGGCGCAACGCGTCGGCGTGACGGGCATTGATCGCGATGATTTCGCCTCCCTGATCCTGACGGAAGGAATCCGCCAATCCCACGACATGATCCGTAAGTTCAGCAAATCCATCGCCCGTCACGGCAGAGATCCTCAGCGACGGCAAAGCAGGCGAGGGGAGGAGCGCGGACCCCGGTTCGCCGCACAGAAGATCCGCCTTATTAAGCAGCACCACCGTATTGGCCGGAGATAGACGCGAAGCCACCTCGGCCGGCAGGGCAGGGCAGGGGCGAGTGGCGTCGAGCACCCACAAGAAGAGATCCGCCTCGGCGGCCCGTTCCAGCGTCTTGTCCATGCCCAACCGCTCCAGAGCGGCCGGCGCCGGATTAAGGCCGGCGGTATCAATCAGGCACAGGCAATGCGGGCCGAGAATGATCCGTTCTTCGATGAAGTCTCGTGTGGTGCCAGGCTCAGGACTCACCAGCGCACGATCACGACCAACCAGGCGGTTCAGCAGGCTGCTTTTGCCGGCGTTGGGCTCGCCAATGATCACCGTCTTAATGCCGTCACGAAGGAGTTCACCGTAATGATGCGTGGCCAGCAAACGAGCCGTTCCACGTAGAACATTCTCCAATTCCTTCAAAACGATGCGCCGATCCTCGGCCGGCAGATCCTCATCCGGGAAGTCGATGTAGGCTTCGATCCGGGCGAGCACCAGAAGCAGTCCTTCAGTTAACTCACCCAAGTGCCGCCCCAGACTTCCACGCAGCTGCTGATTCGCGGCGGCGAGCGCACGTTCACTGCGAGCGTGAATCAGATCCATAACCGCCTCCGCCTGGCTCAGGTCCATGCGCCCACCAAGGAAGGCACGGCGAGTGAATTCGCCCGCTTCGGCCGCCCGACACCCGCGCGCAAGCAGGTCATTCAGAATCGATTGAGCAATAAACGGATTACCATGCGAAGAGATCTCCAGCGAATCCTCGCCCGTATAGGACTGCGGCCCGCGAAAGAACGTAACCAACACGTCGTCAACCAGCGCACCGCGGAGATCGCAGTAATCCGCATGCCGTGCAACCCGAGGGGGCAGGGGAGCGGCACCGAAAATAGCCGCCGCCAACGCCGCGCAATCCGGACCACTGGCGCGCACCACCGCGATGGCAGAGGTCCCCACAGGCGTGGCGAGGGCGGCAATGGTGTCGGTCGGTCGAGACATGCGGCCCACGGAAAGCGGCGGAGCGACAAAGCGCAAAAGTAAAGATCCGCGGACTAGGCTCGGCAGATCCCAAACACCGCGCGCCGTCGCAAGCTCGTCTATCGCCCAGCCTGACCAGCGTCCGACTTCCCACACAACAACCGCCTGAGCACAGGCGCCCGCACCCCATCCACGCCGAACAGATCCCCTTGGCTGCGGAACCACCCGCATAGACGGCACAAAAAACCCGCCGGCGACAGCGCGCACGGCGGGGAAGGGGACCGGGACAGCCAAGGACGGTCGTAGGGCCCGTTTACTTGGCCCAATTACTCAGTCTGTTCCGTCGCTGCGGATGCTGGCACCGCAGACGAAGCGGTTGCCGCAGAGGGCTTCTTGTAAGAGGCGGCGAACTGGCCCAAGCGCACGCTTTGGGCGATGAACTTATAGGGAATCGAGAGCGTCACGGTTCCCTGCGCCTGACTCCCAGCAAGGGTGATTTTAACCGGGCCGCCCGCCGCGTAATCCTGCTTAAGCGTGGCGAGCTGCGCTTGGATGTCGGCGTCGCTGACGTCGCCCCCTACCGAATCGACGATCATATCAACCACCTTGCTGCCGTGAAGCGCCATGACCGCCAGCTCATCGTCTTTGAAAACGAGATCCACGGGATTGGCCACCGGACGCTTGGCGGCGAGAGCAGGGATCTTCGCGCGCAACACGGCTTCTCCGGCTGCATACACGAGGTTTCCGCCCACGATGCCGTAGTATTGGGTGGTCGTCATGGTTTGCGCGCGCCCAGCGCCGGGGATTTTCGTGGTGGTAACGATGGAACCGAAGTGAACCCCGTCGATAGTGAGAGCGTTTTCCGTCAATTGCTGGTGAACCTCAGGCAAGGAAGCGGCCGGCGTGAACGAAGAAATCGCGGCGATCGTTGCGTTGGTAAACGTCTGCGAGAACGCGAAGCTGTTTTTGAAAAAGCTGGTGGCCTGCTCCTCGGTGAATTGGCCGGACTTTACGCCGAGCATATCAAACGCGGGCGGCTGTCCATCCTTGGGCATCGCCACATTCAGGGTGAAAACGCCACCGCCATCACTGTGTTCGACCATGGCAAGGTAGCTCGTCTTGAGGGCCTTGAGCGGCTCCGCACCCGCGGGATAATCCACGGCGATCAACGCATCCATCAGGCCGCGCACAAACTCAACGTGGCCGGTGATATTTTGCCGAACGACAGCACTCACGAACGCGTCACTGGGCACCGACTGGGCGATTTCAGGAGCAGGGCCAGGCGTATAACGCAGCATCGTGCCGGTGCTGCTCTCAGGAAGGAACTGCGCGGACGAGACAAGGGTGAGCCCTTGGTCGTTAAAATCCAGGGAGCCTCCCATCGAGTGCAGTTGCTCAAGATAGCTCCAGAGCACGTTAACGTAGGCAACGAAGGCCTTCTGTTCAGCGGCGGGGCGGCTAGCCAACTTCGACTGAATCTTAGGGAGGAGAGCCTCCTTGGCGCGTGTCAACAGGGCCGGCGAGAGACGACCCCAGCCGCGCACTTCTTCGGTTTGCGGCCGGTCGATGTAGGCCGTGAGAGCGGCGGGGGCTTTGACCTTAGCGAACGCAGAGGCGTCCTGCGCGATCCAGGTCCAGTCGTCGTGTTTTTGAAGAACGAGTCCGCCCTGCGTCAGAGCCGTCCAGATTTTGCCGCCCTCCTTGAGTTTGGCGAAGGCGACAAATGTGGGCTTGCCCGCCTCCAGCTCTTCCGGGGTGAGTGACAGCAGGGCGATGCCGATATTCGAGCCTGTGGCGAGCTCAGAGAACTCCGGATATCCGTAGGGCGTGAGCTGCATGAAGCCCATGCGGAGCAACGCGGCCTCGGGCACTTCCTTCATGAGTTTTTCGAGGTCACCCAAGATGAGTTTTGGGTGGCGCAGCGTGTAGACGGCCTGCACACCTTCGATCTCGGTCAGGCGCGCCGTGAACGGGGCAGGGTGGCTCTTGGGCTTGCACCCCGTGGACAGGGTAAACGTGGCGACGAGCGCCAAAGCGCTCACGCCGGATAATAGAAAACGACGAGGGGAAATCATGAGGTTGTGAGTAGAAAAGCAGAAACAGAGACGGAGAACGGGGCTGAGAAGGAAGGCAGGGGACGGACAGAGAAGGGGCCGCGAAGGGCATGAAAAAACCCCGAGCGTTGGTTCACTCGGGGTTTTGAAATTCTGCGACGTTTGGAAACGCGGGAGATGCGCGTTACTCGGCGGGTTCGGAACCCGTAACACTGGTCCCGCCGGTCACGGTGACCTTTTCCAAGATCGCCTTGGTGAGCTTGGCGGCGAGCTCGGGCTTCTCGCGCACGGCGGCCTTCGCGGCGTCACGGCCTTGGCCAATGAGATCGCCTTGGTAGGAAATCCAGGCACCCTTTTTCTCCAAAATTTTGTGCTCAATGCCGAGGTCGATGATCGAACCGGAGGCGGAGATGCCTTCGTCATACATGATGTCGAATTCGCACTCGGTGAAGGGCGGGGCGATCTTGTTTTTAACGACCTTAAGCTTCGTGCGATTGCCGATGACCTTGCCGTCCGGGGTCTTGATCTGGTCCTTGCGGCGGATGTCGATGCGGATCGAGGAGAAGAACTTCAAGGCGCGTCCGCCGGAGGTCGTCTCGGGGCTGCCGAACATGACGCCGATCTTTTCACGAATCTGGTTCGTAAAGATACAGATGCACTTCGTCTTGCTGACGACGGCCGTGAGGCGGCGCATGGCCTGAGACATCAGGCGAGCTTGGCTACCCATAGTCATGTCACCCATCTGGCCATCGAGTTCGGCCTTGGTGATGAGGGCGGCGACGGAGTCGATCACGATGACATCGATCGCGTTGGAGCGGATGAGCGTCTCGGTGATGTTGAGCGCGTCTTCGCCGGAGTCGGGCTGGGAGACGAGGAGGTCGTCGATCTTCACGCCAACGACGCGGGCGTATTTGGGATCGAGCGCGTGCTCGACGTCGATGAAGGCGGCGAGGCCGCCGCGGCGCTGGGCTTCGGCGATGACGCTCAAACAGAAAGTGGTTTTACCGGACGACTCAGGTCCGTAGATCTCGATGATGCGACCGCGGGGAAGTCCGCCGCCGCCGAGAGTGAGGTCGATGGCGAGCGAGCCGGTCGAGACGGTTTCGACGGCGAGCTTGTTGTTATCGCCAAGGCGCATGATCGAGCCTTCGCCGAACTGCTTGGTAATGGCGCTGAGGGCGAGTTCGACGTTTTTGCGGGCGGCAACGTCGGGGGTGGCAAGGGCGGAGGAGGCGGTCTTGGCGGGAGCGGCTTTGGACATGATACGAGGGGAGCTGACGGGTGTTATTATGGTTGAGGAAGCGGGGCAATCGCCCCGCTGCAAGAGCTGGCAACGTGAAGCGGGCGCGAAGACGGAAGCAAGCCAAGCGTGGCGCGCGCGGCGATTTTTACCGGCCAGCGCAAAGTCGTCCAGCCAACCACCACGCCCCATCACCCCCATCACCGTCACTCCCGCCCATATCCCGATCCGGTTTGTCGCTTAATAAGTGACAAACTAAATCGACTGGGCTGGACGGGAGGTCGACAGGGGCGGGATCGATACGAGGACGTGCGACGGCTGCAAAAAGGATCAGCCGCAAATCGGCAAAATCAGTGTCCGCCGGGGAGCGTGCCGCCGGGCTTGAAAGCAGTGGCGAAGTAGAGCGCGCCCACGATGAACGCAAAACTCACCGCGTAATTCCACGTGAGTTTTTCCTTAAGGACCGCCCACGCGAAGAGCACGAAGACGCCCAGCGTGACGCATTCCTGGATAATCTTGAGCTGATAGCCGGTGAACGTGCCGCTCAGGTAACCGGCGCGGTTGGCAGGGATCATCAGACAGTATTCGAAGAAGGCGATTCCCCACGCGAAGAGGATGATCCAGAACACGTTTTTCCCCTCGAAAAATTTGATCTTCAGGTGGCCATACCAGGCCAGCGTCATGAAGAGATTTGAGGCCACGAGGAGAAGGATGGTTTTCATGGGAAAAGGTGAAAATCGCGAGCTCGCCAGTGGAGCGGTCCGGCAGGCGGTTGCAACCGCTCAACGCAAACCGCCGCACAATGGCGTTCGGCGGCTCGTAAAATGCTTAAAAAGGGTAACCTTTCTCTTGAACGTCCCTAAACGTTTTCTATAGGTTGCCCCGTTTTTCGCCTTAAATTTCCTCTACGCATGAAAATCAAAGCCTATCTCAAGCCTTCCTGTGGCTGGTCCAACGGAGTTCGCACGATCATGCGCAAATACAGCCTGCCGTTCGAGGACATCGACATCATCAACAACCGCAATAACTACGCGGAGATGGTGCAGAAGTCCGGCCAGCCCCTCTCGCCCTGCGTCGAAATCGACGGCGTGATGCTCGCCGACATCTCCGGTGAGGAAGTCGAAAACTATCTCCTTTCCAACGACTTGGTTAAGCCCACCGACCACCCGGTCGATGCGCCGACCAACGCCGGCTGCTCCGACGAAGAGCACGCCAAGATGGCCACCAAAACGATCCGCTTCTTCTGATCATCGAGGGCGCCAAAGCAAAACTCCTTGGGCCGGCTCTCGCTAACGAGTGACCGGCCTTTCTTTTGCTCCGACCCGCCCTCCTTTTAAACGCGCCAGACCTCCCGCCTCGACGACCCGCCCTCCAGCCCGCCCGACTCCCTTTTCCCATGGCCAAGATCATCCCGTCACCGCTCTACTCCCCTGAACAAGAACACGATGCCTGTGGCGTCGGGTTCATTGCCAAACTCACGGGCGAACGTTCCTATGACGTCCTCAATCGCGCGATCGCCGCGCTGAAGGCCTTGGCTCACCGCGGCGCCATCGACGCCGATGCAGTCACGGGCGACGGCGCGGGCATCCTCACGCAGATCCCCGTTGAGCTCTTCAAGGACTATCTCGCCGAGAAGAAGAAGCCGCTGTTCAAAGACGCCGACCTCGGCGTTGGCATGATTTTCCTGCCCAAGGGCGACGACTACGCCCAAGCCCACGCCAAGAAGATCGTCGAAGCCGCGGTGAAGGCCGAAGGTCTCGCCTGGCTCGGCTGGCGCGATGTCCCCACCGATTCCTCCTGCCTCGGTCGCAAGGCCCTCGAGACCCAGCCGCTCATTGTGCAGGCGCTCGTCGCCCGCAAGGACGAGATCACCGACGACGAATTCGAGCGTAAGCTCTTCCTCGCTCAGAACTCCGCCGAGCGCCAAGTCATCGAGGCCAAGATCCCCGGCTTCTACGTCTGCTCGTTCTCCTCGCGCACGATCATCTACAAGGGCCTCCTCACGCCCACCCAGATCCGCAAGTATTTCGTGGACCTGAAGTCGCCGAAGTTCACCACCGCCTTCGCGATCTTCCACCAGCGCTACTCGACCAACACGTTCCCCACGTGGCACCTGGCTCACCCGTTCCGCATGATGGCGCACAACGGCGAGATCAACACCATCCGCGGCAACCGCAACCTCATGCGCGCTCGCGAGAACTCCACCGCTTACGGCGTCTGGGGCGACCGCTTCCAGGACCTGAAGCCGCTCGTGCAGCCCGGCATGTCGGACTCCGCCTCCTTCGACAACGCCCTCCAGCTCATCACCCTCGGTGGCCGCAGCCCCCTGCACGCCGCGATGCTCATGATGCCGCCCGCCTGGGAAAAGGACAAGAAGCTCTCCCCCGAGACGCGCGCCTTCTTCCGTTACCACGCCTGTATGATGGAACCGTGGGACGGTCCCGCCGCCGTGGTCTTCACCGACGGTCGCACCATCGGCGCCGCCCTTGACCGCAACGGTCTCCGCCCGGCCCGCTACAAGATTTTCGACGACGGCTACTTCATCTTGGCCTCCGAAGCCGGCCTCGTGCACGACTTCCCCGGCAAGGTCGTCGAAGCCGGCCGCCTCGGGCCCGGTCGCATGCTCGCGCTCGACTTGGTTGAACATAAGTTCCTCCGCGACGAAGACGTGAAGGCCCGCTTCACCGCCGATCCGCATTTCAAGCAGTGGTGCGAAGAACACCTCGTTAACCTGCACAAGGTCGCCAAGGCCCCCGCCGCCGCCGAGCCCGCCGCTCCCTCCGTCGCCGCCCAGATCGCCTTCGGCTGCGACAACGACGAAACCGAACTCGTCCTCACGCCCCTCGCCGAAGGCCTTGAGCCCACCGGTTCGATGGGTGATGACACCCCGCTCGCCGTTCTCTCCCGCCGTCCGCGCCTGCTCTACACGTATTTCAAGCAGCTCTTCGCGCAGGTCACCAACCCCCCGATCGACTCCATCCGCGAAAAAGCGGTCATGTCGCTCACCGGTTACCTCGGCGGCCGTCTCGGCCTCTTCGAGGAATTCCCGAAGACCACCGGCTTCGTCGAACTCGATTCGCCCGTCCTCTTCGACCACGAAATCGTTACCCTCTTCGACGTTCCTTTCCTCAAGAACCGCGTCGTCCGCCTGAGCGGCCTCTTCGACGTGGCCAAGGGTCCCGAAGGCCTCGAAGTTGCCCTCAAGGAACTCGCCGCCCGCGCCCAAGCCGCCGTCGAGCAGAACAACGCCAAGGTCCTCATCCTCTCCGACAAGGGTGCGACCGCCGACAAGGCCGCCATCCCGATGCTCCTCGCCGTCGGTGCGGTCAACCAGCAGCTCGTGCGCGCCGGCCTCCGCCTCAAGTGCGACCTCGTCGCCGAAACTGGCGAAGCCCGTGACGTCCACCACCTGGCCACGCTCCTCGGCTTCGGCGTCAACGCCGTCAACCCCTACCTCGCGCTCGACGTCGTTGCGTCCATCGCCGCCTCCGGCAAGACCGTCAAGCCCGTCACCGCCGAGCAGGCCCGCGTCAACTACAAGACCGCCATCGACGCCGGCCTCCTCAAGGTCATGGCCAAGATGGGCATCTCCACGCTGCTCAGCTACCGCGGCGCCCAGATGTTCGAAGCCCTCGGCGTCTCGCACAAAGTCATCGAAGAGTGCTTCACCGGCACCCCGTCGCCCATCGGCGGCATCGGTTACGCGCAGATCGCCGAAGAGGCCCTCCGCCGCCACGCCCGCGCCTTTGCCGCTCCGGCTGGAGACCCGACGACCCCGTCGGGTCCGGCCGACCTCGGCAACGAAGGCTACTACCGCGTCAACAAGAAGGGCGAAGGCGAGTTCCACGGTTGGAACCCCAAGGTCGTCTCCTCGATGAACAAGTTCGTCCGCGCCGGCACCCAGGAAGCCTACGGCGAATGGAAGACCAACGCCGACGAACACCAACCCGTCTCCATCAAAGACCTCCTCAAGATCCGCTTTGACGGCGCGAAGGCCATCCCGCTCGACGAAGTCGAAGCCATCGACGACATCCGCAAGCGTTTCACCACGGCCGGCATGTCCCTCGGCGCGCTCTCGCCCGAGATGCACGAAGCCCTCGCCATCGCGATGAACCGCATCGGCGGCAAATCCAACTCCGGCGAAGGCGGCGAAGATCCGGATCGTTTCAACGTCCGCGAGAACGGCGACAACGCCAACTCCGCCATCAAGCAAGTCGCCTCCGGCCGCTTCGGTGTCACCGCCGCCTACCTCTCCTCCGCCAAGGAAATCGAGATCAAGATGGCCCAAGGCGCGAAGCCCGGCGAAGGCGGCCAGCTGCCCGGCGCCAAGGTCACCCCGCTCATCGCTCGTCTCCGTTACAGCGTGCCCGGCGTCACCCTCATCTCGCCGCCCCCGCACCACGACATCTACTCGATCGAAGACTTGGCCCAGCTGATCTTCGACCTGAAGGAAGTGAACCCGCGCGCCAAGGTCTGCGTGAAGCTCGTGTCCTCGTCCGGCGTCGGCACCGTCGCCGCCGGCGTGGCCAAGGCCTACGCTGACGTCGTCCTCGTCTCCGGTCATGACGGTGGCACCGGCGCGTCGCCGCTCGCTTCCATCAAGAACGCCGGCTCCGTCTGGGAAATCGGCGTCGCCGAAGCCCACCAGGTGCTGATGATGAACCAGCTCCGCGGACGCGTCGTCCTCCGCACCGACGGCGGCATGAAGACCGGCCGTGACATCGTCATCGCCGCCCTCCTCGGCGCCGAAGAGTTCAACTTCGGCACCGCCGCCCTCATCGCCGGCGGCTGCGCGATGTTCCGTGTTTGCCATCTGAATACCTGCCCGGTCGGTGTCGCCACGCAGCGCGAAGACCTCCGCGCCAAGTTCCGCGGCAAGCCCGAGAACATCATCAACTTCTTCAACGCCGTCGCTGAAGACGTCCGCCACTACCTCGCCAAGCTCGGCGCGCGCAACCTCAACGAAATCATCGGCCGCGTGGATCTCCTCGAGCAGATCGACGATCCCGCCAACCCGAAGACCAAGTTGGTCAACCTCGCCGGCCTCCTCCACAACCCCGATCCCTCGGGCGAGATGGACCGCTACCACACCCGCGAGCGCAACGAACGCTTCGGTGGCGAAGGCTCTCTGGATGAAGCCATCCTTCAAGAAGCCCGCGACGTCATCCTCGGCGAATCCGCCCGCCTCGTCGCCCGCTACAAAGTCACCAACGTCAACCGCGACGTGGGAACCCAGCTCTCTGGCCAAATCGCTTACCAACACGGTAACGAAGGCCTCCCCGCCGGCACCATCGACCTCACGTTCACCGGTTCCGCCGGTCAGTCGTTCGGTGCGTTCCTCGTCAATGGCCTCCGCCTCACGCTCATCGGCGAAGCCAACGACTACGTCGGCAAAGGCATCAACGGCGGCGAGATCATCATCCGCCCGAAGCCGTCTGAGACGTTCCAGTGGCAGGCCCAGTCGATCCTCGGCAACACCTGCTTGTATGGTGCGACCGGCGGCACGCTGTTCGCAGCAGGCCGCGCCGGCGAACGCTTCGGCGTCCGCAATTCCGGAGCGACCGCAGTGGTCGAAGGCGTGGGCGACCACGGCTGCGAATACATGACGGGCGGTCTCGTGGTTATCCTCGGCCCGACCGGCACCAACTTCGGTGCGGGTATGTCCGGCGGCTTGGCTTTCGTTTACGACGCGAAGGACACGTTCTCCGAAAACATCAACCCGGCGATGATTGGCTTGGAGCGCCTGAACACGCAGGAGGAAATCGACAGCCTCAAGAAGCTGATCCAAACGCACTTCAAGATCACCGCCAGCCCCCACGCGCAGAGCTTGGTGGAGAACTGGGAAAAGGCCGTCAGCAAGTTCTGGAAAGTCGTCCCGCATCCCCCGACCGCCGACACCCCGAAGCCCGTTTACAGCTTCGACGCCGCCAAGATGCCCGTCGCGATCTGATCGCCTGATCCCAAGTCACATAGCCCCCGAGCTCATCGCTCAGGGACCCAAGCCGCGCCCCAAAAGGGCGCGGCTTTTTTTGTCGGCTAAATTCGCAGAAGGCGTGACTGCGACCCGATTCCCCGAGGGCCTCGATTTGTAAGTCGAGTGAAGCTGCCGTTTGGCCGCTTCCTTCCCCAATCCCATTACGCATCTAACCATTGGGAATTCAGATCCATGAGAATTTTAAAAAATGGCTTCAAAATTGCACTTACGCGTTGACTGCCATTTGCAGGACCGGGCACAAAGACCGTAACTACGTCCATTTCACGTCTATTGCGCCGCTCCACCGAGCATATCGCATCATCCCACATCATGAACTTGCACCTCTCCCGCACGCTTCTTCGCACCTTATCCTTGGCTGCTATTTCCCTGCCCGTCGCCGCCTCGGCCGAGGTCCTTGACGACAGCCTTTTTATCAATGGGAGCCTCGATGTATCAGGCACAACTGCTGTTGAAGAGCTGTCGGCCAGCCATGTTCTTTCCGCGAGTGCCCAAGGAGATTCCGCTTTTTACGGGCGCCAGCTCGGGGATACCTTCACGAATTCGCAGCCTATATTTCAGGCAGTGAGCGATCACCCCAACGGCTTAGCCAATTGGTTCTTCCGTGGGACCATTGGTGGACCTGAAGGAACCGAAACCTTTTCCATCCGTGCCGACGGACAAATTACATCCGCAAATCTGGCCGGCAGCGGCACTTCCCCTTTGGGTGTAAATGCCGACGGCACGTTGACGCGCCTCTCTTCGTTCACGACAGGTGCGGGCAATGTCGGCTTGGGAACAAGCACGCCTAACCAACAGCTTGAAATCGGCTCCAATGGCGGCATCGGTTTTTCCGGGCCCACCCTAAATTCCTTAGATAAAAAACTCTATTCACCTGCCGACGGCGATTTGGAATGGATGACCAACAACTACGCCAATCGCCATGGCTTCGGTATTTCAAACCAAGGAAGTAAACTCGTCTATCTAAACACAGCCGGTGACTCTTATTTTAATGGAGGCAATGTAGGCATCGGGAAAATCGATCCACAGGCAAAACTTGATGTATGCAGTGATGGCCTGTCTGGTGCCGTAAATCCGGCTTCAAATAATTTTACCGCCATTTTCAGAAACGGGACCCCGGATGATTCAGGTTATGCAGGTATTTCTATGCGTGGCTATAATTCGAATGGGTTTCCGTATGCCGCCTCAATTACCGCATCATCAGGCTCCCAATATCGGTCAAATCTTGACCTGACAAATGTCGCCGATGAATTCGGGCAAGGCCAAATTCGATTTAATACGCAGAGCGCAGTCGATGCGGTCACACGAACCCAGATGGTGATCGATTACAACGGTAACGTGGGTATTGGCACGACGATACCCACAGCGAAGCTTGAAGTGGCGGGGGACATAAAAACCGAGATAGCGCCTGACTATCCAGTAGGCATACAGGTGGGCGCAGAAGGCCATGAACGCCCCCGGATCGGATTTCATGTATCTGACAATAGCCGTCGCTTCAAACTAGAGCTGAACGACATCAATACACCGAATGAGCGCTTAGGGATATTCTCGTTAAATGGCGGCGCTTGGGCCGAAACCGAAGTCTTTACGGTCAACAAAGGTGGCAATGTCGGCATCGGCACGATTAGTCCGACGGCCAAGCTCGACGTGGTGGGCGATGCCAAGGTCAGTGGCGCGCTTACGGTGGCCGGCGCTTCCGTGCTCACAACCACAAGCACTTCGGTCGTTCAAACGACCGCCATCCAAACCCTGACAAATAAAACCCTGCAGAGCGTATCTCTTGCCGGGACAACGACCACATCGGGCAATGTCGGGATTCAGACGACGACACCCCAAGGTGCGCTGACGATTGGTGCCGGGCAATTGACTGCACCGGTCGGGTCAGCCACGGCCCCCTCCTACACGTTTAATAGCAACCTGAACACGGGCCTCTATAGTAGCGGGACGAACTCCGTTTCCATTGCCACCAATGGCATTGAGCGCTTTCGGGTGTATGGCACCGGAAACTTCGCGAGTGATGATTTCGCAAACCTCCCCGGCGTGGTCGGGAACGGGTCCTACAAATCGTTTCACCTAGCGTCGCCGACTGTGAAGGGATCAACCATGATCTCGATGGCTTCCCGGAATTTCAGCACAGCGTTTCTGGGCGACCGGATGGGCGACTTTATCATCGGTAACGAGGGCGCGCGGCCGATCATCTTCAAAAACGGGATGATTTATAATAATTCCGACACGCTTAATACGGGCACCGAGCAGATGAGAATCGATGGGAACGGCAACGTCGGCATTGGCACCGCTTCGCCTACGGCCAAGCTTCAGGTGGCGGGTAATGTGAACGTGCAGAGCGATTTGACGGCCAGCCATGTGATTTCTAATAGCAGCCAAGGTAATTCGGCTTTCGTAGGAACTCAGCTCGGCACGGGTTTTATCAATCCACAGGCTATCTATACGGCCAACACCGAAAATCCGACTCCGGGGTCGCTCAATTATTTTTTTAAGGGAGTGAAGGCGGGCACACAAACTGTAGCCATTGACAGTGATGGCAGCGCAACCTTCGGCAAGGGCGGTGCGGCAATCCGCTCATGGACTGTGCCCGTAACCGCAGACGGTCCAGTCGCGCTCACCAGCGGAACGAATCGTTGGAATGGAATATATATTCTTAATTGGGAAGGGCCCAATCGGTCTCATAATATCGTATTTGCCGCGACCGGCCAGCAATTCGAAGGGGCGAACATTACCGTGCTCAGTGAGCGTGCCTACAACGGAGCTCCGGTGTTGACTGATTTGAGAATCATGCAATCGGCCGACGGAGCCAATCAGCAGCTTGTTGTCACTATCGCCAACCGGAATGGCGGTGTAGGCAATGCTACGGTTTCCTATTACGGCTCTGAGCCCAATGTCAGTTTCCCTCGTGATCAGGCTATTTACCCCAACCGGGTTTCCATCGTCAGTAATTTGGCAGGCTCTGGCCCGATCTCCACGGGCAATGTAGGGATAGGCGATACCGCATCGGCATTGTCTCCTGCGTGGAAGAGCGCGGAAGTGATCGGCCAGAGTGGGTTCGATAAAGTCGTGATTGGCCCCTTGGCCAGCACTTACACGGGGGCCACCATTGGCGCGCATAGCACGGCGCTTAACGCATGGGCGGATCTCAATGTGGCGGGAAGCCAGCTTGTTTTCAGGACCGATGGGGAGACGGAAGCGGCGCGGATGACGACAGGTGGTGTTTATGGGGCGTTTGACGTGAGCCGGCAAATTGTCATTGAGCAGAAAAAGTTTGGAGGTCCTGCCGGACTTCTTATCAAAGGAATGGCGCCGAGTTATAATTGGCCTGTAATTGGCTTTTCAACGCAGACGTGGGCAGGTGATGATGTGGTTGGTGCACAAATCGTCAGCCAGATCATGAATAATGCGCCCGGTGCCGAGGCGATGGATTTATATTTTACGACAGCTTCAATGGGCAATCCTATTGAACGTTTACGGATAACTGCCGGCGGTAATGTGGGTATCGGCACCTCAACACCGGCCGCTAAACTGGAAGTTGTAGGCGATGTGAAGACCGAAATAGCTCCAGGCTATAAGGTGGGTGTCCAAGTGGGTGCAGAGGGGGCCGAACGGCCTCGCATAGGATTCCATGTATCCGATGACAGCCGCCGCTTTAAAATTGAGGTAAATGATATTAATAGCCCCAGTGAGCGCTTGGGCTTTTTCTCTTTGAATGGAGGAGCTTGGGCGGAAACAGAGGTCTTTACCGTAAATAAAGGTGGTAACGTCGGCATCGGCACCATCAGCCCTGCGGCCAAGCTCGACGTTGTCGGCAATGCCAAGGTTTCCGGCACACTCACAGTCGGCGGCACGCCGGTGCTTACGACTACCGGCAACGGGGCTGGTCTGACCGGCCTGAATGCCGCTCAACTTACGACCGGCACCGTGCCGACTACGGCGCTTCCCGCCTCGGTCGTGCAGACGACGACGGCCCAAACATTGAGCAATAAGACGCTCCAAAACGTATCACTCACCGGGACAACGACCACGTCGGGTAATGTAGGTATTCAGACCACGACGCCCCAAAGCGCACTGACTCTCGGTAGTGGCCAGTTGACCGTGCCCGCAGGTTCGTCAGCGGCCCCGTCCTACACGTTTAACGATAATCTAAATACAGGCCTCTATAGCAGCGGGACGAACTCCGTTTCATTCGCTACCAATGGGATTGAGCGCTTTCGCGTGTATAGCACGGGGAATTTCGCGAGCGATGATTTTGCGAACCTTCCCGGGGTGGTCGGAAATGGCACCTATAAGTCGTTTCACCTAGCGTCGCCGGGCGTCAAGGGATCAACCATGATCTCGATGGCTTCCCGCAATTTCAGCACCGCATTCCTAGGTGACCGGATGGGCGACTTTATCATCGGTAACGAAGGCGCGCGCCCGATTATCTTCAAAAACGGGATGGTTTATAAAAATTCCGACACGCTCAATACAGGCACCGAGCAGATGCGGATAGACGCCAGCGGCAACGTCGGCCTTGGCACGACCGTCCCCGCTGAAAAACTGGACGTGACCGGTAACGCCAAGGTGTCCGGCACAGTCTCAGCGGCTGCCGTCACCACGACCACTCTGACTGTAAACACCGTCACGGTGAAAGCCGTCCTGCGTATCCCGCCCGCCGGCGACCTCTCCATGGGAAGTTTTGCCTCCGGCACCAATCCGGCCAATTAAGCCCCCATCGCCGACATCCCATGCGCTCCGCTTCCGGTTGGTTGAAAAAGACACGTGGCTCTCTGCGTGTAGGGCTGAGCCTTGCGCTCACCGCATTAGTGGTAATCCCCGCGCTCCTCTGGGCCGATGCGCCTGCGTGGTGGGCCGAGCGCGGAGTGCTCAAGCCCGGAGCCACACCGGACGACTATGCCGCCGTCAATCAAGGCCAAGTCAAAAATATAGCCAAGCAGGCCTACGAGGAGATGAAGGCCAAGCTCCCCACAGGCGCCGGCTCCACGCTCAGCGCCATCTGGGAAACTCCTGCTACTAGCACAGATGACTACCGGGCCATCAACCTCGGCCAGCTCAAAAATGTGGCCGAGCCCTTCTATGCCCGCCTGCAAGAACTGAGCTATACCGGCCAGCCCCTCGCCTCCGGTCAGACCCGCCCCTGGAGCGGCACGGCCGACGACTTTGCCCTAGCCAACGTTGGCCAAGTTAAAAATCTCTTTAGCTTTGATCTCAGTGCGCTTGCGCCGGCCAACAATAACATCCTCGTCTTGCTGAGTGGTGACCAGCAAGTAGGCCTCAGTGGGCAGGTGCTCCCGCAAGCGCTGACCGTTCGCGTGCTAAACGAGCAGGGGATTCCGGTCGCGGGAGTCTCTGTGGTATTCACAGTGACGACCGGCTCGGGCACGTTGGGCGCCACTGGTGCTGGAGGAACTGCGGTTACGATAACGGCAGTCTCCGGCTTGGCCGGCCAAGCGATTGCTCATCTGGAGGTTGTTGGCAGTGCTGGTGCAGTCAACATAGTGACCGCATCGGCAATGTCTCAGTCAGTGTCTTTTTTTGAATATATACAGGGGGCCGTAGTTTCTGAAATCGGAGGATCTCAACCGCCAACGAGTTCTGGTGGCGAAAGCCCTAATCCAGGCGGCGATCCGAGCGGCATGGCAATCAATGACTCGCTTTCAAATACTTGGGACCCAAAAGAGGTGCCGAGCACCCCTAGGATCGTAGCTAAATTTAAAGAATACGATGCGCCCTTCTTGAAGTGGGATTCCTCCTACGAGCAAGACCTCATTCAACGCCGTGTGGATTGCTCGGACGAGTGGGTTGATATGGCGATTGTCTCATCCAAGGAATATCGAGATGGCTCTTTGCTGACAGGGCATGTGTATGAGTATCGTGTGTTGGGTGTTTTAAATGAGAGCGCCCATGCCTACACGTCGCCGAGCGGGATTCGCGCCTACGATGTTCCTTTGGCTCGTTCTGCGGATGGGTTTCCTGTTCCGTCCGGAGGTTGGGCGCCGTGGGTTTATTTTGGAGACTACTCGGGCCGAGATGAATACGTTGACCCTGACCCCTACGTGCCTGACGACTCGGGGGAGTGGACTCATTGGTATTATTATTGGGAGGATTCTTATCCAGCTTGGGGGGATGAAGCGGGATGGACCTCCGACAACGCCATAGGGGGCTTCACCGACATGCATTCTTGGGGGGGAGAGGCTAGTCCCGAGTATACTATAGACGGCAATTCGGTTTTTTATCAATATTCGATGGATTGCTATGGGGGGGATAGGCCTATCTCGTGGATCCAAAGGCTCCTGACGGACTACGATGCGACGACTTTCGCCCAAAAATCCGGGGCATCTTCTTCTGTAGTGATCACCCACTTTGGGATTGTGGATATGTTCGATGATTCACCCTATTATGTTAATTATCGTGGGGCACGCCTGTCTGCCTACTCCATTCCGACAGACGGATTGAAGGTAAGGCGTGGAGAGCATGTCTCTATTGAGGGACATTTCATCGAGAAGGACCCTTATGATGGAGCAACATCTGTATTGCCATGCCAGGCAACTTGGTCAGGGACTGGTATTAGCGCTACAGTTGACCTGGATGGCTCAGTTCTCCCAGTTGGCTCTGGAGTTTCCGCCGATCGCCTCGTTGTAGAATTTAATGATAATGCGAAGCCTGGGCATTCATCGACATTTACTCTGCACCCCCCCGATACAGCGGTCAGCTTGGCGTCAGTTCCTGAATTGAAGTTTTCATATGTCGGGGCTTCCGATGATGCAGGTGTAAACATTCCAGCCTCTGAGTCTTCCGGTGCCAAATACCGTAAGATAGCGCTCAACGGCGCACCGCTGTCCGACGAAAAGCCTCAGCAGGCATCCGAATCCGATCAGCCGTCCGAAGAGACCTTTATCGATGCCCTTACTCTGGGGCTGCGCCATGACACGACGGATATCTATACGTCAGTTCCGGCCTCCGACCTGTCGCTGAGCGTTCGCCGCAGTGCGTCCACGGAGATCTGGAATTTGAAAAACGGCCTGCGTCCGGAGGAGCGCCCCGACCGTCCCTTTGGGCCAGGCTGGACCACGAACCTTGCGGCCAATATTCATTTTACACATGGAGTAGGGGAGGCCAACGAAGACGGCTCCAATCCTGATACCGCCACGGTGACCGATGAAAACGGTGCGGAATACACGTTCGCGATCCTTTATGGTCCCGACGCCAGCTACACCAATGACGATGGCTATACGGGCACGCGCACCTTTGTGCCATTGCCCAACTCCAATCATGAGCAAAGCACCCATCTTTGCAGCCTGACGGAAGGCCCAGACAATACTTATATCTTTAGACGGAAGTTCGGATCGATCCTGACCTATTCGATGACAGCTCTCAAGATGGGGGTTGCCGCTGATCGCATCTACGGCAGTAGTTCAGGCACCAATCACACCTATGCTCGGCTGGATGTGATCAATGATCGTTACGGCAACGGGCTTAGTTATGGTTACAGCAGCGGTAACACGATTGTTCCGGCAACGATCAGGGTGCGTAAAGCAAACGGCAGCTCCGGCGCGGTTCTTTCGATTCGCCAGAACACGAACGGCCACATCACCGACATCTGGGATCCGAGCGGCTACAAGGTGCATTACGACTACACTGCGGTTAGCTACGCCGACGCAGCACCGATCACAGGGACAAGCACGACGATCAGCTGCGCCACCCTGAACGTGGTTACGGCCGCAGACGGGAAACAAACCCACTACAATCTCCAAATTACGCCGGAGGCTGACCAAAACCCCAACCTCCGGGCGAACGTCGGCAATTATTATCATCTGGATCTCACCGGTATTACCGATCCGCTGAATCATAGTTACGGATTCAGCTACGTCGTCGATCACACCAAATACGACTACTCCTCCGATGCACCGGGCGATTGCTACTACATTAAAACAGGCCTGCCGTTGCAGGTGAGACAAACAACGTTGCCCGATGGCACCCATGCAACCTTCACCAATGAATCGAGCAATCTCAAGGTCGCCCATAATACAACCACCGGTGTCGAGACGATGATGGCCGGCTATGTGCGTCGGAATTACGTGGTCGATGCATTAGGCAACCAGCGGACCTATAATTTCACCAACCCCTCCGTCGAGACCCTGCCCAGCTTCGCGACGGCCTACAAACACGAGGTGAAGTTTGATAATCCTCGCCTGGTTTATTACCAGACCATGACGATATCTGCCGCAGGCGGCTCTGAAACCTTCACCTTCAGTCCAGAGTCCGGTATGTCCGTTACGAGCGCCACCGACTTCAGCGGCAACACTACAACATACGCCTACGACGACGTATTCACCAATGATGCGTTCGCGCAGGCCGATGCAGCGTCCCTCTATAATCGCTATAGCGATCCGACTTCACAAACCAACGCGCTCGGGAAAAGCAAACACTTCACCTACGGCGCGAACCGCATCATGACCTCGTCCACGGACGAGGCTGGCGTGACCACCCAGTGGACAGTGGACTCTCTTGGCCGCCGAACCGAAGAACAGACTCCGCTTCAAGACACCCTTTTCACCTACGGGAATACGACCTTCCCGAACCTCATGACGAAGAAAACCGTCAAGAAACAAGGGACCGCCGATCCATCCTGGGTGACCGATCTCGTGACCCTCTATGTGCCCGACGCCAACGGACGCATCGCCCAAGAAGTCGTCGATATGAATGGCAACGGCACGATCGAGCCCTCCATCGACCTCGTGACCGCCCACACCTACGACGCCAACGGTAACAAGCTCACGACCACCGACCCGCGCGGCAACGTCACCACGTTCTCCTACGACGTTCGCAACCGCCTGACCCACGTCACCTACGCCGACCACCACCAGAAACGCTTCTACTACGATGACCGCGGTAACAAAACCAAGGAGATCGACGAAAACGGCGTGGCCACGTTCTGGGAATACGACGCACTCAACCGCGTCGTCAACCAAGTCACTGATCTCAATGGCAACGGCGTGATTGACCGTCTGGCCGGCGGACTCCCCGATCGCACCAAGGACATCGTCGTCAGCTATACCTATAACGCGCTCAACGCGAAGCTCACGACCACTGGCCCGAAGGGCACGGTTACGAAGTTCGAATACGACGCCCTGCAACGCCTCACCAGGAAGACCGACGACTTGGGCGGCCTCAACTACGTTACGAGCTACGAATACGACAAAACCAAGAACCCCGGCGGTTCCGTCTTCGACAGCTCCGGCTGGAAACCCACCAAGGTGACCGATCCGCGTGGCTACACGACGGAAGTCACCTACGACAAGCTCTACCGCCCGAAGACCGAGACTGTGCAATACGCTCCCGGCGCCTACGCGACCACCACCAAAGACTACGACGACGTTGGCAACCTCACGCAAGTGACCGCGCCTGCCGCTACCGGCCAGAGCACCGGCACGATCACCAAGACCGCTTACGACGCCCTGCGCCGCCCGACCTCCGTCACCGAAGGGTTCGGCACGTCACTCGCTGCAACCACGACCAAGGCCTACACCTCCACGGGCCTCGCATGGAAGACCGTGGACCCGCTCGGCCGCACCACCACCATCGAATACGACCACGCCGGCCGCCCGGTGAAAACCTATGCCCCCGCCGTGGTCGATGCGTTGAGCACCAGCACCACGCCGGTCTCCCCCGTGACCGAGACCCACTACGACGCCGCCGGCAACGTCAGCTATGTGATCAACCCGCTCCTCCAGCGCACCGACTACAGCTACGACAACCTCAACCGCCGGCAGACCGAGCAACTCCCCTCCGTCACTGACGCCACCACTGGTCTGGCCTCCCGGCCGACGCACACCACCGCCTACGACGGCGTAGGTAACGTCATCGCCGTGCAGGACGCCCGCGGCTGGATCACGACCACCGACTACGACAACGCCCGCCGCCCGTGGCGAGTCACCGCCCCGCCGATGACCTTGGCCAACGGCACCACCGTGCATCCGGTGACCCAAAGCACCTACGACAAGGCCGGCAACGTCCTCACCGTCACCGATGCCAACGGCCACGTCACGACCAACACCTACGACGCGCTCAACCGCCTCAAGACGACCATCCAGAAGCCGGACGCCAACGCAGCTCACGACATCCTCGTCACCACCGAATACGACTCCGCCGGCAACCGCACGGCCGTGATCGACGGGAAGTCGCAGCGCACCGAGTTCACCTACGACGGCCTCAACCGCAACCTCACCGTCAAAGACCCGGCGCTCAAAGTCGTCACCTTCACCTACGACGCCGTCAACAAAACCGCCCGCGTGGACTCCGAAACCCACCGCACGGAATACACCTACGACGGTCGCCACCGGCTCGAAGACGTGACCTACATCGGCCGCACCGCCGACAACCGCCACTATGATTACGACCTCGCCGGCCAGCTCCTCGCCGTCACCGAATCAGGCAAAGGCGGCAAAGCTGACGTCGCCTACACCTACGACGCCCTCGGCCGTCAGCTCACCGAGACCTCCGGAGGCCAGACCCACACCTACGGCTACGACCTCGCCAGCAACCGCGTCAAAGTCACCTACGGCGGCACCGGCACCGTGCTCGCCTCGACCTACGACGCCCTCAACCGCCTCAAGACCCTCACCGAAACTCAGGTTTCAGGTCTCAGCCCTCAGGTTTCCCGACTAACCACCTACGGTTATGACCTGAACGGCAACCGCGTGCTCCAGCAACTGCCCAACGGCGAGGAAGTGGACACCCAATACGACGCACTCAACCGCGCCTCCGCGATCACGACTAGCAAGTCCTCGGGCGCGCTCCTGTCGCAGCTCACGCAAGCCTACGACCCGGTGGGTAACTTGGTAAAACTCACCGAACGCCACTACGGCTCGACGCTCGTTCCCCGCACGGTGAACAACGCCTACGACGCCGTGAACCGCCTCACCGGCGAAGTGAACGTCGAAGGGACCAAAACCGTTGCCACCACCTACGGCTTCGACCCGGCCAACAACCGCACCGCCAAAGCCGTGGCCACCACGACTGGCTCCGGCACGGCCCTCGTCGAGACCGCCTACGCCTACAACAACCTCAACCAGCTCCAGACCGCGACCACCGGCACAGCGGTCACCAGCTATAGCTACGACCTCAACGGGAGCCGGCTGACCGCCACGCTGGTTAACGCACCCAACGCGCCCCCGCTGACCGACACCTACAGCTACGATTACGAAAACCGCCTCGTAGGCTTGACCAAAGCCACGACCGGCGGCGCCGGCACCTACGCCTACGTTTACGACTACCGCACCCGCCGCGTGGAACGGACGGAAAGCGGCACGACGACCAAGTCCATCTTCAGCGGTGGCCTGAGCGTGGCGGAATACACCGCCACCACCCAATCGCCTCTCGCCTATAGCCCTTCGCCCAATGCGGAATACATCCGCGGCTCCGATTGGGGCGGCGGCGTGGGCGGCCTGCTCTATTCGGTGCGCTCCGGCGTTCCCTCGTTCAAGCACTACAACAGCCGAGGCGACGTCATCAGTGAAACCAACGCCACCGGCGCGGCCACTTGGGAAGGCACCTACGAAGCCTTCGGCAAACGCACTCAAGAAGTCGGCACGGCGCAGGACCGCCAGAAAGCCAACACCAAGGAAGAAGACCCCACCGGGCTCTTGAATGAAGGGTTCCGCTACCGCGACCTAGAGACCGGCGCCTTCATCACCCGCGATCCGCTCGGCTTCGTGGACGGCCCGAACATGTATGCCTACGTGGTCCAGAACCCGTGGTCAAAGTTTGATCCGATGGGTTTGGAGGCCAGCGATAACGATAGAAAGTGGTTTGATGAGCATGACACCAATCACGATGGGCGCATCTATGCTCACGAAATTAAAGGACGCCCGCCTGAAAGTGTTCGCGCCAATTTCAATATTACCGCTTCCAAAGATCCGAATAGGGTATTTTTGCCCCCGGGCTCCACCGGTTACGAACAGGTCTATAATGGTAAGTTGCTAAGCCAAAGGATGGAGGGACGGTCACCCGAAGAAAAACATGCACAAGCCTATGATATTATGACCAAGGGCCTGGCTCCTGCTGGCTTTGTTGGAACATGGAACGGTGCAGAACCTTTGCGCGGTCCTAGTATGATGCCTCCTGTGGCAGAAGAGGCCGCACAAGCGAATGTCGGAGCTCGGCAGGCAAAGGCGGGGACGGCTCCTGCCCCAACAGCAAATCCAGCCGCAGAAAATGTAGCAGTGCGGGTGAATCCGCTTACGCCCTCACAAACACGACAGATACAAGCGTTCACCGATCGCTTTGGTGCTGAGGTGAATGTTGTAGGCAGCCGAGCTTCCGGCACTGCGCGCGCAACATCGGACTTTGACTATGCGATTCAGGGCAACGCTAAGTTGCGCAACTCTGCGGAACATTATTTGCCGCGTGGCTCTGCGGGTGGAGCGAACAACAGGGGTATAGATATCTTCAAGGAGCCGCTTGATCCTTCGCGCCCATTTATTCAGTTTACGCCAAATCAACCGCCAGTTGTTAGCCCGTGAGGAATCATCATGACACGCGTAGAAATCGAAATGCTCTCCACGACGACGAACTGCCCAGTGCTCACTGTGCCGGGGCGTAACTTTCCCGGGGTCGTGATTCAAGGAGACTCGCTAAAAAGCCTTTTGGGAATCGCTGAAGACATTGAGAAAGCGAGCAACACCGATGACGCCGAGGAGCTTCGTGAATCAATCATCGCGCTAAAGAACAAGCTCGGTGGTTACCTCGAAGAGTATGAAAGCGCGATGAACGCTCACGGTCGAAAGTTGCCTTACGCGAAGTAGCTTGGCGGTTTGCAACGTCCCCAATGATCCCAAGCGGCAGAGGACACGGCAGCCCCGAGCGGCTGTCATGTCCTCTGCTTTCTCCCTCCGTCGTTAACACTCCTCCGGTCCGGTGGAGTGCAACCCTCGTCGAGCGGCATGGGCGTAAGCGTCCATTCGGGTGCCTCGTAGGCTAAGGAACGGCAAGAGCCATAAGGGGTCATGCCGATGTTTGTGGATTTGGGTTAATAGAAGATGATCCGTGAGCTCGCGTAAGCGAGCGGCCGAGTGCCTCCTTGATTGCTGAAGAAGGCGCGGTTGCGTCGTAGAGGCTACCTCTACGACGCAGATAGGAAGGAGGCCGGTTGCCAGAGACGAAGGGAGCGTGTCGAGATCGATTTGGTTCGGCAGGCGGGCGAGGACGTCGCGCAGATAGGCGGCGGGGCATTTGCCGTGGCGTAGGAGCGCGTCGCAGTGATCCAGATGCGAGCGTCCGAAATTGGCGCGCCGATGCAGTAAGCAGTAAGCCCGAAGCGGAGTGGCCGTGTTTTGTGAGTTTTTGGATATTTGCGACGTGCATGATAGATCACGGCAAACAGGCACCCAGGCGGCCTAAATGAAGCGGGCAGCTTCCGCTGAGATGGCCTCTGCGAGACAGATGTCGGGACCAGTTACCCATGCCGAATACAATGGGGGAATTCGGAGTGGGTCGGCGGGAGACCTCTGGAGCAATGTGGAGACGTTGTCGGGCGACATCGACGGGTTGTCGGCCTATGTAGTCGGTTTGTCGGCCTATGTTAAAACCATGTCCCGCGATGTGGATCGCTTGTCCGACATTGTAGGTGGCCTGTTCGGGCATGTGGACGGATTGTCCATCAAGGCGGGCGGCCTGTCCGACAAGACGGGTGCTCGGATCGACGATGTTATCTCATTATCCGCCAACCCCGAGATGGTGTCGGACCCCGTTTTTCCGCTGTCCGGCATTGTTTTATGTTGTTGGGCATTGTTTTCCTGAATCGGCAAATGTTTTGAGCTATTAAAGGGAACGCCATTCCACTTCAATACACACAGAGGTCACGCGTCTGTGATCTCATTCCTTAAAAACAAAGGATAGATACCATGTCTGACACACTGACAGCCCAGCCTGCCGCTACCGCGGCGACTACCTCGACCACGTCGAAATTCACCCGGGGAGCCATTAACAAGGCCTACCTCGATGAACTACAAGCCGCACGCAAAGTCGCGGCTTCCGCCCAAGAGGCCGCACATGCCGCCAAGCTCGCCAGCGTCGAGTGCGACGCCACCTTGGCCCCCACCATGGAGACGCTCGCCGATGAGATTGAGACCGCTCTCGGCCAGCTCACTGGCACGCGCGCCGCCAAGAAAACCGCCACGGTGGAGGAGGGCAGTGCCCGTGAGGCGCTCCTCGCCGTGCTCCAGCCGATCCAGACTGCCGCGAAGCGCGCGTTTGCCCATGACCAGTCAAAGCTGCGTGAGGCCTATGGCATCGGCCGAGCGCTTTCCGGCGAGACCTTGGCCGGTGTGCTCACACTTGCGCGGGGGGTGCTCAACCGCCTCTCACCCGGCGAAGGAGGCCATCCGCCAACCGACAAGCTCCCCGGCATCACGGCTGAGGACAATATCGCGAAACTCGCGACCGCGATCTCCCTTTATGGCGCGAAGGGCAACGCCCAAGGCGACCAAAAGACCGAGGCTGCCGCGACGCTGGAGCAGGTCGAGACCGACATTGCGACCCTCGCGGACCTGCGCCACCAGGTGCAACTGGCCGCCGACCAAGCCTGGCCTTGGCGCACCCCGGGAGTAGTGACGATCCGCAAAAGCTTCCTCCTCCCGCCGACCCGCCCGTTGAACGAGTAAACGCCTCCTTTGCGAGGTAGAGGCATTCTCCGAGCCTGCTGTGTGAAAACACGGCAGGCTTTTTTGCGAGGGTCGTCCTCAGGCGTTCCGGCTCGGAACCATCATCAATCTCGGAACGCCTCGACGATTCTCTTGGAAAAAATCAAAGCCTGGATTGATCAAGACCCTCGGGTCTTGATCGTGAAGAGGCGAGCGCGAGGGAGTTCGGCGTCTCTGCGGACGCTCTCTCGCACTTTTCTATCAACTTTTTTCTTATCAATTCAGCGTTACCCACTAACCCTCCACCCACCCTATGTTCATCAATAAATCTGCCCTGATCCTTGCCCTTGGTCTCTCTGGTTTGGCTACCCTTGGAATGCGCGCTGAGCAATCGGCCGGCGAACAAGCTCCCGTGCCGGTCGTAGCTCCTTCGGCCGCTCCCAAAGAAGTTAAGCCCTCCATGGGCATGAATCCGCAGATGATGCCGTCTGGCGGACCGCAGTCCGCGCTGACAGCAGAAGAGCGTGAAATTCTCAACAAAGCCCGGGCGGAACTACAGAAGGATCCGGAACTGGCGGAGATCACTAACCAGATTAAAGCGCTCATGGAAAAACGCGCGAAGTTGGCTGAAGAGAAGTTCAAAGCCATCAGCCCCGAAGCGGCTGCGATTGTGCAGAAAATGAAGGACAAGCAGGAAAAGATGCAGGCCGAACGCCGTGCGCAGATGGACGCTATGCAGGCCAAAAAGGCGGCTGAATCAGCCGAGACTGCGCCGGCTCCGGCGAAGTCGGACAAGCCCGCAGCCCCCACCGTGCCGGCCGCCAATCCGTAACCCGTCTTGTTTCCCAAAAAGCCGCACCCCTAAAAGGTGCGGTTTTTTTGTGCCCGGCGTGGTCGCGGCTTTACGCCGCGACTCTTTAGCGCATTTCAAAAAAGTCGTAGCCGCGAGCGTGAGCGAGTGGACGAACTACCACTCGCTCACGCTCGCGGCTACGAATAGAAAACGGCTCTAGTTCTACTTTGTTAGGTGCGCACGAACAGGTCTGAATTGGAGACCTGACGACCTCGTCGGGTCCCCCGGTTGAGGCTGGCGCAAGCCGCACAAGCCCGACGAGGTCGTCGGGCCTCCAAAATCCACCCCAAATAACAATGCGCGTCATCGCGAAGTAAAGTCGCTCCTACACCCGGCCCGACGAACCGACCAGGTATCTACCAGTGAATGAACCCGCGTAGACGTATCGGGTCTATTCCACGGATGTGGTCTCGTTTTCTCTTCCTTGTTTTTGCCGTTTTAGGACTCCCCTTAGGGATCCGCGCCGAACCCCCGGCTCTGCTGGTCAAAGCGGTCGCGAATTGGGCGGAGGGCCGGCAGGAACTCGCCTTTACCCAACGCACCCGCGCCCTCAACGACGACCACTCCGTCAAATACGAACGGGTGGAGCGCTACGATCCCTCTCAACCAGACAACAGCCGTTGGCGGCTGATTGAAGTAAATGGGAAGCCGCCCACCGAGGAGGAGCGGCAAGACATCGAGGTCAAACGGAACCGCAAGCCCCGCAAACCCGCCGGCAACCCTCCCGCCGCTTACCTCGACCTTGAAACCGCCCGCCTCGTCCATGAAACGGATCGATCAGCAAACTACGAAGTGGGGATCAAGCCTGAGGCCGCCCGTTTCGTCCCTTTGGACAAAATCGTGCTCTACCTGATCGTCGATAAAACGAGCGAATCCATCCACCACATCAGCGGCTACCTGCGGGAACCCATGCGCATCGCATTCGGCCTGGCCAAAATCATCGACGTGGATCTCGACGTGCAATTCGAGGCCTCTTCAGACGAACCGCCGCCGGCCTCGGCCGTGTCCGCAGGCAGCACGGCGCGCGTAAAGATGTCCAAATTCGGGAACCCGTTGGAGTTCACCTGGAGCGATTTTAAAGAGGTGCCGGTTTATCGCGTCCCGTAAGGTGGCACAGACATTCTTGTCTGTCCGATTTGGCGAGGGGGAAGATTTTCAAACCGGGCGTCGCAAGCGACGCCCCTACTTTCGAAACCGTTCACACGCGGTCAAATGACCTGACCTATTTCCCACCGACAAGTGGCTTCAATACCGCACGCTGCGGCCGAAGTAGTTGAGCATCCAATACTCTTTCCACACGCGGTAACGGCCTTCGTGGCTGATCTTGCCGTGTTCTTCACGGTCGGCGTGCGGAAACAGGAAGCCCAACTCGGTGTTGATCTGCTCCAGTTCGCGTTGCTGCGTGTTGAGGTCGTTGAGCGGATCGGTCGTCCAGGGCGAAATCATCTCGTTGCCACGTGCGAGGCGCTCACGGTGTTTCTTGACCAGCCCGGCCAGCGAGCGCCGCCAAGGGTTGCGCTGCACCAACCAGTTTTCGGGATAAAATCCGCCGAAGGGCAGGTGCAGGTTGTCGGTCACGTAGCGGTAGCCGCTCGCGGTGTTGGTCGAGAGGTTGTAACACACCGCGAGTCCACCGTTGCCCTGTGGGAGAAACGTGATCTGCAAGCGGGTGCCCGCCTCGGCATCCTGATAAATGGATACGCGCAGGTGAATGCTGGGGCCGACTTCGGCTTTGAGCGCCTGAACTTGTTTAAACCCGTTCGCCCGCAGCCAATCGCGGATCTTCAACAGGCGCGGATGCGTGGGCCACTCTTCGCCGGACTGGTTGAGCGTGAAGCGCGGAAACAAGGGCAGGGGACTCACGCTGAGCGCGTGAATGGCCAGCCAGTTGTAGAGCGTCTCCAGCAAGAACCAGACGAGGAAAAACGCCGCCACCAGCACGGGGTAAGGACGGTCGGTCCAACCGAAATCGAGCGCCATGGCGGCGGCACCAAACGCAAAAATGAACCAGCGCAACCAGCGGTTGAAGATCGCCAGCACGGGCGAACCCCGGCGCTGGTTGAGCTGCAACAGCACCAGCGAGAGAATGATCGCTACGAGGAGCGGATAATCGGGATTCATGGAAGCGGTGAAATGAACGCGTGAGGGTAAAGCCCGAATGACTTCGACGGCTGGGTATCGAAGAAGGCCCGACGGGGTCGTCGGGCCTCCAAGCAAACCCTGGTTAAACCATCACCGGATCGGGTCTCAGCTCAACCGCACGGGCATGATCACGCAGATGAAGCTTTCCAGCGTCTTGAATACGCCGGGGCTCACCTCGTCCTTCAACTCGAAGAAGATCTCGTCTTTGTTGAGGGCCTTGAGCGGATCGATCACAAACGAAGGGTTGAACGCGACTTGGAGATCGGGACCGCTGTAGGCGATCGCCATGGATTCGTGGGCCTCGCCGAAATCGGGGCTCTGCGCCGTGATTTCGAGGAGGTTGCTGCTGAGCTTGATCTTCACCGAGTTGGATTTCTCCGAGGTCACCAGTGCGGCGCGGTGCACGCATTGGAGGAACAACTCGCGCTCCAGCTTGATGCGCTGGTGCGTTTCCTTGGGGATGACCTGCTGATAATTCGGGTAATTACCTTCGACGACCTTCGAGTAGAGGTAGATCGAGTCCACCAGACCGCTGGAGTCTTTGTCCGTGTTGATCTGGAAGGACGCGCGGCGGTCATTAAACGCGATTTTGAGCTTCTCCCCCTTGTCCAGCATGCGCGTGAGCTCGGAGACCGTCTTGGCGGGCAGAATGATGCTTCCTGCGTTTTCGGCGGGAACTTCGAGTTCCTTGGAAATGAGGGCGAGGCGGCGGCCATCGGTGGCGACCAAGCTGAGCTTGCCGTCACGGAAGTTGAAATACACGCCGTTGAGGATGTAACGCGTTTCGTCGGAGGACTGCGCGTAGGACACGCTCTTGAGCATCGAGGTGAGCTCGGCCTGTTCGAGGGTGAAGCTCTTGTCGTCGCCGAACTCGGGCAACGGGGGGAACTCTTCCTTGCCGATGCCCACGATCTTAAACGTGGACCCGCCGGAGGTGAGTTTCACCTGGTGGTTGGGCGTGGAGTCGAAGGTCACGTCCACGTTGGGCAGTTCGCGCACGATGGTGGCGAGACGCTTAACCGGGAGGGTGACGGAGCCGCCTTCCTTCACCTCGGCCTTGATCTTGCAGCGGATGCCGAGGTCAAGGTTGGTGGTGGTGAGCGAGATGTAGTCCTTCTCAGCCTCGATCAGCACGTTGCTCAGGATGGGCATCGTGGCCTTGGAGCCGACGACATTGAGGACCTGGGCAAGGCCATTGCTGAAGTGATCGCGGTTGATCTTGAATTTCATTTAAAAGCGGGGAGGGAAGGAGACGCGAAAGGCGGGAAGCTAACAAAGGATAAAAGATATCTAGTTCAATCTATATGTTATCCGTATTATTATGGGCTGCGAGTAACTGCCATAACCGGGACCTTTCCCCTCGCAAAACCTGATGCCGGATACCGTGAAAAACCCCATGCCGGGAATCCAATAAGCGGGCGGTTATGAACAAGGGTGAAGTTATTGGTCGGTTATTGGTCGGTTGGTCGCAGAAGAGTTCACATCAACTCACGTCAACGGCGCATGCTTGATCAGACCATGTCGGCGCCAGTGGCGGAGCAGACCAAAGAAGATGTAACCGAGGCAGACGCTGAACATGGCGTATTCCTTGAACCGGACGACCGCGGCACCTATGGCGACGTAGATCACCAAGGTGGTGAGCTTGGTCTTCGTGCGGAGGTCAATTTGTTTGCCGCTCGGGTAGCGGACCATGCTTACCATCAACATGGCAACGAGAAGGAGGAGCGGTGGGAGACCGAGGGTGGTCCATTGCAAAGACTTGTCGTGCTCCATCAGGTTGAGAAGGAAGAGCACCAAGGCGGCGACGGTGCCGGCGGCGGCGGGAACAGGGAGGCCAACGAAGTCTTTGTTGGTGGGTTTCCCGCCGGGACGGTGCAACAACGGGTGGGTGATGACGTTGAAGCGCGCCAGCCGGATCGCTGCACAGAGCAGGTAGATGAAGCCGATCAACCCACCTACGCTCAACAACGTCTGGTCGCCGCCGGCAGGTCGGATAATCAGGAAAAACACCATCAGGGCGGGCGCTAGGCCGAAGGAAACGACGTCGGCTAGGGAATCGAACTCGGCCCCGAACAGCGATTCTTTGCCGCCCATGCGGGCGAGGCGTCCATCCAAGGCGTCGAAAGCCATCGCCCCAAAGATGAACCAGACCGCGTTCTTATAGTGAAGAATCGCTTCGGGCGGAATGATGGTCGAGGTTTCAGCGGCTTCACGGGTGATGAAGCTCGCCTCGATGCAGGCCATGCAGGCGGCGAAACCGCAGAAGAGATTTCCCGCGGTCATCAGGTTGGGCAGGAAATAGATCCGGCTAGCCTGTTCGACGCTGTAGGGATTTTCCGCGTCGCTGTCCGAGGGTGAGAGGATTTCGTCGGCCATGGTAATGAAAGCTGGTTACGGGCTTACTTCAGCTCACTTCTTGGTGAGCGTTTCCAGGTATTTCCAGAACTTGGAGTCCTGCTCGACCAGCTGGGATTCGGAAACCGGCAGCTTGTTGCGCAAGAGGAAATCTTCCAACGAATTACTGTGCAGGATGTAGAGCACATGAATCGCCTCCGAGCCGCGCGTGTCGAAATAGAAACGGTGGTCGCCGCTGCGCAACCGGTAGAGGCTATGGCCGGCGCGGGTGAACCGGCCCAACGGTTCGCGAGGATGTTCCAGATCGGCAGGCTTCAGAGAGCTGATCGGCTCGATGGCCTCGAGCTGTTGCAGTTTATCGAGCTTGTTCAGCTCCGTCATGCTCTGCTCGGAAAAAGTGACCTGATACATAGTGTGAAGGGCGAAAGTCGTGGGAAGTGGGGGTGGGGCTAGCTGTAACCCGAGATCCGCCTTGGCGTCACGCCAGAGAAGACACGCGAACAGGCAAACCCCGAGCACCATGAAAGTTTTGTTTTTAGCCCCCGTGTTCCTTGCAGCAACGCAATTTGTTACGCTTGCGTCCGCTGCGGAACCGGCATCCGGGACGGATGCCGCCCGCGACGCCGAGATCATCAAGCGCTACGACACCAACAAGGACGGCAGGCTCGACGAAGCCGAGATCGCCGCCGTCAAAGAGCAGACGCTCATGGCCGGTCAGGAAAAGCGCGAAGAGCGCCGGGATCGCGTTCAAGAACGCGTGGAAGGCTGGATCAAGGAATTCGACAAGAACGGCGACGGTAAGCTCGATGACGCCGAAAAGCTGGTGATGGAAACCACGTTGCGCGCTCGCATGGAAAAGAACCCTCGCATGATGAAGCGCCTCGATACCGATGGTGACGGTAAGCTCAGTGACGCCGAATGGGCGGTCGGCCGGGAAAAGATTTTGGGCAGGATGCAAGAACGCGGCGCGGCCAAGTAGCTTGCTTGGGGTGGACGGAGTGGGAGCGAGCTTGCTCGCGATGGATCGACCGATCGCGAGCAAGCTCGCTCCCACGTTCGGAATTTAAAAAGAAGTGGCGCGCCCGCCCTTACCTGCGCACACCTGTCGCGATGCGTTGGCGTGCGTTCGCCCCAGTTGTTATTTTGATCATCACGTGCCTCTCGGCGGGGTCACCCGTGCGTTCGGCCGAACCCGCTCCGCTGGAAATCGACATCCCCGTGCTGGTCGCCGGTTATGGCGCGGCATTTTTCGAGGAAACCGCCCGCGAGTTCGAGGCGCTGCGCCCGGACGTAAGAGTGCGTATCCACGGCAACCCGCGTATCAACGACCAGGTGCGCATTCGCGTGATGGCCGGCGACGATCCTGACGCGACCGATGCTGTCCTGCTCTATCCGAACCTGATCAAGGCCGGTCGTATCCTCGACCTCTCGCCTTACCTAGACGGAGCCAACTGGGAAGGCGACGCCCACTGGCGCGACACGTTTCTCCCTGGTGTGCTCGAACGCTGGACCACACCAACCGTAACGCCGGCCGCCGCTCCGAACGTAGCGACGAGCGTGAGCGAGTCGGGTTCGACCGCGACTGGGACGGCAACCGTGTCCACCCCGGCTCCCGCGCCTGTTTACGGTATCCCGTTTGCCCACGCCGTCTGGACGATTTTCTACGACAAGAAACGTTTCCGCGAAAACGGCTGGGAGACTCCGCGCACGTGGGACGAGTTTTTCGCGCTCTGCGAAAAAATGGAGCGCGCCGGCGTCGCCCCGCTCTCGTTGCCCGGTGTGTTTATGCGTTATGGCGACGCCTTCCTGCGCGCGGCCCATTACAACCTCGTCGGCGCCGAAGGCTGGCGCGCCTACAACCGGCTTGATGCGGGTGCGCGCACCGATCCGCGTTTCATCCGCGCAGCCGGCGTGTTGCAGCGGCTTTCCACTCGCCACGTCATCAAGGGATGGGAAGGCATGACGCACACCGCCGCGCAACTCGCCTTCATCGAAGGGCGCGCCGCGATGACGATTTCCGCCTCGTGGTTCGCCAGCGAGATGCGTGGCAAGCTTCCGGATAACTTCGAACTGGGCGCGATGAACCTGCCGGTGTTCTCCGATGGTATCACGCCTTCCGATACGCTGCAGACGCAGAGTGCTTATTATTTTCTATTCGCTCGCGGTGATCCGGCGCACGAGCGGGCCACCGTGGATTTCTTTCGGTTTCTCACGTCGCGGGAACGCGCACGCCGCTTCGCGCAGACGGTGGACTCGCCGGTCGCATTGCGTGCCGTGGGCCCGGGTGATTATTCCCCGCTCATGCGCGACACCGCCGCGCTGATCGCGAAATCTCCCGGCTCCTTCGATGCCGCGCCGCCTGCTTCCGCGACGCACCTCGCGGTGATCAACCAAGCGCTCACCGATGCACGTTATCGGCTGATGACGGGCCGTATCACGCCGGAGGAGTTTGGCGCTCGGCTCGAAGCCGCGGCGGCGGCGGCGCGTGCGCGTGAGGACGAGCCTGATCGCGTGGAAACACGGCACGGCTTCGCAGCGGCGGCATTACTGCTGGTGCTCGCCGGCTTGGTGGCGTGGCTCGCGTGGGTGCGGCTCGCGAAAGGCGGACGCAGGCCCGAGGGCATGTCTTCCCGCCCGAGCACGGGCCAATCCTCCGAACACCTCGGGAAGTTGCGCGGGCGGCTGGCGTTTGGGTTCGTTGGACCGGCGCTTGGGTTGTTCGGCGCGTTCGTGATCCTGCCGGGGCTCGCGTCGTTTGCCTGGGCGTTTACGCGCTGGGACGGGTTGGGCGAACGCACGTGGGCGGGGCTGTTTAACTTCAAGTGGCTGCTGCTGGAGAGCGACGTGTTCTGGTTCGCGCTGCGCAATAATCTTTTCCTGATGCTCGCGCCCGCGCTGGTGGTGGTGCCCGCAGCGTTGTTCTTCGCCACGCTGATCCATCGCGGCGTGTGGGGCGGGGCGGTTTTTCGCGTGGTGTTTCTCTTTCCCAACATGCTCGGCGGAATTGCGGCGACGCTGCTCTGGATGAGCGCCTACGAGCCGCATGGCGGATTGGTTAACACCGCGTTGGTGAAGCTCGGCTTCGAGAGTTTCGACGGGTTCGCGTGGCTTTCTCAGGCCCACCTCTACGGAGCGCTTCTGCCGATCTATTTGTGGATGGCGTGCGGGTTTAATCTCGTGCTCTACCTCGCCGCGATGGAGGGAATCCCGCCCGATCTCTATGAAGCGGCTGATCTCGAAGGCGCGTCGCCGGCGCGCCAGTTTTTTACGATCACGCTGCCACTCATTTGGGAGGTGCTGGTGATCTCGGCGGTGTTCCTCGTGATCGGCGGACTCAACGCTTTCGAGATGATCTGGCTGCTCACGTCGCAAGATCCGGCGAGTGGTTCGCACACGCTGAGCACGCTGATGGTTTCGACGATGTTCCAAGAGTTTCAAATCGGCCGCGCCACCGCGATCGCCGTGGTGATGTTCATCCTGGTCCTCCTCGGCAGTGCCGCGGTGATGCGGCTGTTAAAACGTGAAAGCGTGGAAATGTGACCTCATGAAAATCTCCCGCTTCCTCATTTTCGCCGTGCTCGCCGGCTATCTCGTGTGGGTGGTCTATCCGATGGCGTGGGTGGCGTATTCGTCGCTCAAAACCGACGAGGCGATTTTCCGCGAGGCGTTCTCGCCACCGGAGCTCGGTGCGTTGCAGACCGACAACTATGCTCGGGCGTGGAGCGAGGCGCGGTTCGGGGATTATTTTATCAACTCGATTATCGTCACCGGCACTGCGGTTGCGCTCATCGTGCTGTTGGGCGCAATGACGGCGTATGCGTTGGCGCGGTTTTACCATCCGCTCGGCAAGGGCGTGTTCTGGCTGTTTCTCGCGGGGCTGATGATTCCAGTGCAGCTCTCCATCGTGCCGCTGTTTTTTGAGCTGCGGGCGTTGGGTCTGCTCAACTCGCGGCTCGGGCTCATTCTCGTTTACACGGCCAACGGCTTGCCGTTCGCGATCTTCATTCTCGCGGGCTTTTTTAAGTCGCTCCCGCGTTCGCTTTACGAGGCGGCAGTCGTCGACGGTTGCTCGGAGGCGTCGGCGTTTTGGCGCGTGATGCTGCCGCTGGCGAAACCGGGTCTGGTGACGGTCGCGATCTTCCAGTTCATCGGAATCTGGAAGGAGTATTTTTTCGCCTTCATGTTCACCAGCGGAGACGCCGGCGCGAGTGTGCGCACGTTGCCTCTGGGCTTGGCGAATCTCTCCATCACCTCCCAATACCGCAGCGATTATGGCATGTTATTCGCGGGGCTGGTGATTGTGACCGTTCCCATCTTGGTTGTCTTCATCGCGCTGCAAAAACACTTGGTGAAAGGTGTGACCGCAGGCGCGCTGAAAGGGTGAGGATTCGGAAGATTTAGCGTGGGCGTTAGGTTCTCATCGCCTGCAAGCAGGCTACATTCGGACTGGTGCGGTGCTGATCGCGGAGGTGGCTTAGGCGACCTTTTCGCCCGTGCGTTGCTCGACGGCCCAGCGGTAAAGATCGACGTAGCGCTCGGCGCTGATCTTCCAGCTGAAGTCTTTGGCCATGCCGTTGAGGCGCAGGTTGGCGAACTCCTTCGGGCGGTCGTAGTAGGTCGCACAGGCCCAGCCGATCGTGTTGTAGAGCGCGGGCGCGGTGGCGTCGGAGAAGAGGAATCCGGTTCCTTTGGTCGTTCCTTCGACGTATTGCTCGATGGTGTCGATGAGGCCGCCGGTGGCGCGGGCGATCGGCACCGTCCCGTAGCGCATCGCATACATCTGCGTGAGTCCGCACGGCTCGCTGCGGCTGGGCATCACGAAGAAATCGCTGCCGGCCTGGATTTGATGAGAGAGCTCGTTGTCGTAACCGATATAGACGCCAACGCGCCCCGGATACTGGCCCGCGACCCAGCGGAAGGCGTGCTCCAGTCCGGGATCGCCGGCGCCGAGGATGGCAAACTGCACGTGCATGCGGCCGGCGATGTGGCTGAGAGCCTCGGCCAGGAGGTCGAGGCCTTTTTGGGAGGCGAAGCGCGCGACGACGCCGAAGAGCGCGATATGCGGGTCGATGGTCAGCCCGAGGCGTTTTTGCAGGGCGGCTTTGCAGGCGGCCTTCCCGCTTAAATCGGCCGCGCTGTAGTTGGCCGCCAGATACTTGTCGGTGACAGGATTCCATACGGCGGTGTCGATGCCGTTTAGAATGCCCACGAGATCGCCGGCGCGGAAGCGGAGAACGGGGTCGAGTCCCCAGCCGCCGGCAGGCGTCTTGATTTCCTCGGCGTAGGTGGGGCTGACGGTGGTGAGTTTGGTCGAGTGATAAAGGCCGGCCTTCATCATGTTGACCGCACCGGTGGATTCGGCGCTGTCGGCGCGAAACTCGGAGGCGGGGAGGCGGGCGAAGTCGAGCACGCGGCGGTCGGCGTAGCCTTGGTGCTCTAGATTGTGGATCGTGAAAATCGACGCGATGCGGCCCAGCGGCGTGTCCTTGAGCGTGGTGTTCAGATAAACGGGCAGCAGGCCCGTGGTCCAATCGTGGCCGTGGACGACGTCGGGAATCCAGTCGAGCTGCTGGCAGAGAGCGAGGGCGCCCCGAGAGAGGAAAGCGAAACGGAGATCGTTGTCACCGTGCGAGCCCCACGGGCCGGAGTAAACTTCGGGGCGGGCAAAAAAGCCGTCGTGCTCGAGCAAATACACCGGGACTTGCGAGCCGGGCAAGGTCGTCTCCCAAGTGCGGGCCCAATGTGCTTCGCTGCCGACATCGACACCGAGAGGTTCCGGGCGCGCGGTGCGAGGTCCGTGCACTTTTACGGAGCCGTAAGCGGGGCATACGATGCGCACATCGTGGCCGAGGGCGGCCAGTTCCTTGGGGAGTGCGCCGGTCATGTCGGCTAGCCCTCCTACTTTTACAAACGGTTCAACTTCGGGGGTGACGAGGAGGATTCGTAAGGGACGCACGTGCATGAACAAACCAATCCCTAGGAGCTTGCCGAGTGAATTATGCAGCTGACCTGTAAAGACGGGAAAACCCCGATACTTGGCAGTATCGGGGTCTTCTTTGGGGCCCTTGCGAACCACTCGCTCACGCTCGTAGCCACGAGCGTGAGCGAGGGAGGGACGGGTTGAGTGGTGAGTTAAATCGCCTTGGGCAGGGCGGTATCTAGCTCGACGGCGTGCGGGTGATGGCGCTTTTCCTTGAGCTCGCTGTGGCGCTTACGGAGGAGGCCATCGACTTTGTCCATGAGGAGATCGACGGACTTGTAGGCGTCGTCGCTATCGACGGAGGCGTTGAGGTCGGGGCCGCTGATTTCGATATGGGCCTTGGCGATAAAGTGGGCCTGCGAGGTCTTGGTTTTGTCGAGTTCCACGTCGATGCGGATGCGGTCAATGCGCGGTTCATGGCGCAGGAGCCGGCCGGCTTTTTCGTGGATGGCGGCCTTCATCGAATCGGTGAGGTTGAGGTGAATACCGCGAAGGATGAGCTTCGCGCCGATAACTTCCGGGGTAATATGAGGCATACGTAAGTAAGAGAGCATATCGGCACGGACTTGTGGCGTCTAAAGTGAAGACTCCACAAACGAAGTAGAAAAAGCGGGGGCCGCAGGGTGATTGATGTAGCGGATTGGTGTAGCCGGGGTCGCTGACCCCGGTTCCGAAAACCTCGTCTCCCCGAACCGGGGTCAGCGACCCCGGCTACACCAATCATTCGGCCGCGGAACCAAGACGCTTGCCGCAATCCCTTGGCTGCCGTGTCGTTTATTACATGGACGAGATTCGTCATTTGCGGCGCTTGGACAATGTGTGGCTGAAACAACCCCGCTATTTCATCACCACGTGTGTCGCCCATCGCCGGCCACTGCTTGCATCAGAGCCCGTGCATGCGATTTTGCGTGAAGAGTGGAAGGGATTGCGTGAGCGCCATGGCTGGATGTGCGGCGCTTACGTTATCATGCCCGACCACGTTCATGTATTCGTTACGCCGATTCAGTCCGAGGCCAAACCGCTGTCCGGCGTCATGGCTAAGTGGAAGGAATGGACCGCAAAACGTATCCTCAAATTGACCGATACGCAGGCTCCCCTTTGGCAGCCGGAGTTTTTCGATCATGTCGTGCGTTCGGAAGCAGCGGTCTCTGAAAAGTGGAACTACGTGAGGGAAAACCCCGTGCGCGCAGGGCTGGTCACGCGTGCCGAAGATTGGCCCTTCGCCGGCCACATCGATTTTGAGTAATGATCTAATCCGACTACTCCTGACTCCTTAAGCCGCGGCGATTGGTGTAGCCGGGGTCGCTGATCCCGGTTGGAGGTTCGGGGAAGATCGGGTTCGGAACCGGGGTCAGCGACCCCGGCTACATCCGATCCTCCCGCAGCTACATCCCCGTCCTGTCCGTTACCGCTTTTTATTTAGCGCGGCGTTGAACCAGTCGTTGGTGAGCGACTGCTGCGGGCGGGCGGCTGGGGCGGCCGCGGGTGCCGCACGCGCTTGTCCGGGGCTCGTGCGCGGGCCGGCTTGGCCGGTCTTCGCGCCGAGCTGCGGCGCACTGCGCATCGAGAGCGCGATGCGTCCGCGCGTGAGATCCACCTCGGTCACCGTCACGCTGACCTTCTGGCCGGGCTTCACCACAGCGGACGGATCTTTCACGAAGCCGTCGGCGAGCTGGGAAACGTGCACGAGGCCGTCCTGGTGCACACCGATGTCCACGAACGCGCCGAAGGCCGTCACGTTGGTCACGAGGCCGGGGAGCTTCATGCCGGGCTTCAAATCCTCGGGCTTGTTGACGCCTTCCTGGAAGCTGAACGCTTCAAACTTTTCGCGCGGGTCGCGGCCGGGCTTGGCGAGCTCGGCCATGATGTCGGTCAACGTGGGCAGGCCGACCGTCTCGGTGACGTAGGCTTCGAGTTTGATCTTTTTGCGGAGTTTTTCGTCGTGCAGGAGGTCGGCTACCGTGCAGCCGAGGTCGGCGGCCATTTTCTCAACGAGCGGGTAGCGCTCGGGGTGAACCGCCGAGGCGTCGAGTGGGTGCACGGCGTCGCGGATGCGGAGGAAGCCGGCGGCTTGTTCGTAGGCTTTGGGGCCGAGGCCGGAGACTTCGAGGAGGTCGGCGCGGGTCTTGAAGGGGCCTTTTTCGTTGCGGCGGGCGACGATGGAGGCGGCGGTGCGGCTGTTGAGGCCGGAGACTTGGCTGAGGAGCTGTTTCGAGGCGGTGTTGAGTTCGACGCCGACGCCGTTCACGCAGCTGATGACGGTGTCGTCGAGCGAGCGCTTGAGTGCGTTCTGATCGACGTCGTGTTGGTATTGGCCGACGCCGATGCTCTTCGGGTCGAGCTTCACGAGTTCGGCGAGCGGGTCCATGAGGCGGCGACCGATGGAGACGGCGCCGCGCACGGTGAGGTCGTGGTCGGGGAACTCTTCGCGGGCGACTTCGCTGGCGGAGTAGATCGATGCGCCGGATTCGTTGACCATCACGATGGAGATGGAGGCGGGTAGCTTGAGTCCGCGGATGAAGGCTTCGGTTTCGCGACCGGCGGTGCCGTTGCCGATGGCGATGGCCTCGATTTTGAAGAACTCTATAAAACCTTTGATCTTCTCGGCGGTCTCGACCTCGTGGCGGTCGGGGTAAACCACGTCGTTGTGCAACAGTTTCCCCTGGCGATCGAGGATCACGGTCTTGCAACCGGTGCGGAAGCCGGGGTCGAGCGCGAGCACGGCGCGTTGGCCGAGGGGCGCGGCGAGGAGGAGTTCGCGGACGTTTTCGGTGAAGACCTTGATGGCATCCACGTCGGCCTTCTTTTTGGATTCGAGGCGGAACTCGGTTTCCATCGCGGGCGCGAGCAGGCGCTTGAGGGCGTCGGCAAGCATCAGCCGAAGCTGAGCGTTGACGACTGAGAGTTGAGAGTCAGACGGATGCTTGATGATCAGGCGCTCGAGTTCGGCGAGGGCGAGGAGTTCGTCCACGGTGATGCGCATCATCAGGAAAAGCTCCTTTTCGCCGCGGCGCATCGCGAGGAGGCGGTGCGAGGGGCACTTGGCGAGGGGCTCCGACCACTCGAAGTAGTCTTTGAATTTGGCGCCTTCGACTTCCTTGCCGGAGATCAGCTTGGACGAAACGACGGCGGATTCACGGTAGAGGCGGCGGAGGTTCTCACGCGCGGCGGCGTCGTCGCTCACGCGCTCGGCGAGGATGTCGCGGGCGCCGGCAAACGCTTCGTCGGCGCTGGCGATTTTTTGTTTGGGAGTGGGCGGGGATTTGCCGTCGTCGGGTTGGTATTCGTGGCCGACGTAGGCTTGGGCGGCGGCGGCGAGGTCGATGGCGGGGTCTTGCGCCCAGATTTGTTCGGCGAGCGGTTCGAGGCCCTTTTCCTTCGCGATGGTGGCGCGGGTGCGCTTCTTGGGGCGGAAGGGCAGGTAAATGTCTTCGAGGCGGGTGAGCGTCTCGGCGTTGGCGATCTGGTTGGCGAGAGCGTCGGTGAGGAGGTTGCGCTCTTTCAGCGAGGCGAGGATGGAGGCGCGGCGTTCGTCGAGTTGGGCGAGTTGCTCGAGGCGGTCGCGGATGGTGGTGATTTGAACCTCGTCGAGTTCGCCGGTCATCTCCTTGCGGTAGCGGGCGATGAAGGGGACGGTGGCTCCGTCCTTGAGGAGCTGCGCGGTCGTGGCGACCTGGTGGACTTTGACGGAAGAGCCGAGTTCCTGGGCGATGCGAAGGACGTGCTCGGCGTTGGGGAGGGCAGTGGGTTCAGCCATGAAAAAGAGGAGGTTCAGTGCAACGTCACCCGGCCGACGGGCAAGGGGAAACACTGTAAAAGTTGTGCACAAAAAAGCCCGGCCGTTTCGGGCCGGGCTGGATGGGGGGAGGGACGACCTCCGTGTCGTCCGTGCCTCGATCAGGTCCACACGGAGGTGGACCCTCCCTGGGGCAGCTTAGTGGCCGCCCTTGGTGGCGAGGCCGACGACCCCTTGGGAGTTGCTGAGTTTGCTCCAACCGAGGGCGTAGCCGCCGATCAGGATAAAGCAGGCCATCGGCACGATGAACGCGGCGGACATGCCGTGGTCGTCACCGATGTGGCCCATGAACTTCGGCATGATGGCGCCGCCCATGATCGCCATGACGATGAAGGACGATGCGCCCTTGGCGCGCGCGCCCAAGCCGTGGATGCCCAGCGAGAAGATCGTGGGGAACATGATCGACATGAAGAAGTAGGTGAGGAACAACGCGGCGGCGGAGAGCCAGCCGAGCTTCAGGAAGATCAACAGACTGCACACCGCAGAGGCGGCGCAGAACGTCGCGAGGACCTTGTGGGCGGGAAATTTTTTGAGCAGTCCGGCGCCGATTACGCGGCCGGCGAGGAAGCAGAAGAAGCCGAGCGAGGCGAGTTTCGAGGCGCCGCCGTCGCTTAGGCCGAGCATGCCGTTGGCGTGGACCTCGAACCAGTTGCCGAACGAGCCGTTCTTCCAGGCATCGGGAACGGCGGGGATTTGCGAAGTCATGTAGTTGATGAAGTAGGCAAAAATGCCGCACTGCGCCGCCACGTAGAGGAACTGAGCGAGGGTCGCGCCGGAGAAGTGCGGGTGACTCCAGATGCTGTGCGCGGTGACCTTGTCCTTTTTGGCGAGGAAGATTGCCGTGCCGAGGACGATGAGCGCGCCGGTGGCGTAGAGCATCGCCTGGTTGTCGGTCATGCCGAGTTTGGCGCTCACCGCCGGGATGGCGACGATGGCGGAGAAGATCATGCCGACGGCCATGGCGAGGACGGCGATGTTGAGCCAGAGGAGCAGGAGCGCGACGCCGCGGTTGGCGGGCGGAACCACGACGGGGTCATGGGCGTTTTCGACGTGGAATTCATCCTCCGACTTGACGTCGGGCAACTTGGTGAAGGCGAAGACCACCGCGAGCACGAGCACGAAGGCACCGATTGCGGTGTAAGGAATCCATAGGGTTGCCGAGCCGGTGCTATTGCCGCTCGCGTCCTGGCCGTAGAAGAACATGGAGCCGACGATGGGGCCGAAAATCCAGCCCACGCCGTTGCAGGATTGGGAGAGGTTGATGCGGGTGGCGGCGAACTGCTTCGGACCGAGAACGGTCGAGTAGGGATTGGCAACGGTTTCCAAGAACGTGAGGCCGGAGGCGATCAAACACACGCCGAGCAAGAACGCCGGGAACGTGGCGATGTGGGTCGCAGGAATGAACCAGAAGCCACCAATCGAGACGAGGAGCAGGCCGGCGATGATGCCGCCTTTATAACCGAACTTGCTGGCGAGCCAGCCGGCCGGCATGGCCATGAGGAAATAGCCGAGGTAGTGCGCGAATTGCACCCAAGCAGACTGGGCGAGTGTCAGGTGCAGTTCCTTTTGGAAATGCTTGTCCATCACGTCGATCATGCCGTTACAGAAGCCCCACAGCAGGAAGAGGGTGCTGACCAGCATGAAGGGAACGAGATAACTCTTGCCAGTGGGAGTGCTGAAGAGACCGGATTTCGACGAATCGGAGGGGCTGGCCGCCGTGGTGGCGGGAGGCTGTAGGGTGGGCATGGGAGGAGATGTGGGTCGCTGCGGTGAAAAAGAAGGCGTCGGGTGGCGACGTCGGGTGGGGCGGGGTTATGGCCAACCACCGTGTGACGGGCGAGATAGGCCTGAGTTGCGCATTTATAGCAGTAAGCGGCGCACGGTTACATGGCGGTAAGTCACCATTGCATGACGATTCTTGATCTCATCGGGTCCTGAACGCCAAGGTGTTTCTATGGACGAGCCTAGATTTTCCGAGCCGGGTTTCATTTCGCGACAGGTGACGCGCGCGCGGCGGTTCTATTTCGGGCAGGCGAGCCAACCGTCGAGGGGGGAGCTGGAGGTGATCTGCGGCGGGTGGGAGTTGGTCGCCAAGGATTATGGCATTAACCGCGACACGTTTCCGTGGCTGGGGATCGAGTTTGTCGCGGGCGGGCGCGGGCGGCTGGAGCTGCCCAGCGGAGTGCACGAACTGCGTCGCGGGATGTTGTTCGCCTATGGTCCGGGCGTGCGGCATCGCATCGAGACCGATCCGCAGGAGGTGCTGTCGAAATATTACCTGAATTTTTCCGGCCGGGAGGCGGCCGACTTGATCTCCGCGGTCGCGACGAATCCGGGGGATTGTCGCATGATGACCAACGCGGACGAACTGGAGGACTTGTTCGAAACGTTGATCGACGAAGGGGCGGCGAGCCGGCCACAGGCGTCGGCCATCGTGGCGCTCCAATTGAGGATCTTGTTTTTGAAGATGGCGGGACGGGCCGAGATGGATGAACCCGCCGAGCGCCGGTCGCGGCAAACCCTGCGGCGGTGCTTGGCCTACATCGACCAACATTTCCTGGAGGCCCGCACGATCCAAGAGGTGGCGGGAGCCTGTCACGTGTCGGTGGGGCACCTGACGCGATCGTTTATGCGCTTCGGCTACGGTTCGCCGTATCGTTACCTCACGCGCAGGAAGATGCTGCACGCGGCGGCGCTGCTGGATTCCGGCATGTTGTTGGTGCGAGAGGTGGCGGACCGGCTGGGGTTGGACCCGTTTCAATTTTCACGGGTGTTCAAGCGCGTTCACGGCATCAGCCCGTCGGATTTCGTCAGGCGACATGGCATCGTGCGCGGAGGCTTCCCGCCGGGATGACTGACGCTGAGGGGGGCTTTCTGGCGGAGGCGGAGTGTGACACAGAGGCGGAGGGAGGGGGCACAGAGCGCCACAGGGGTCGGCGCTACGAGGTTTCACTACACTTAAGTAGTAACGTTATTTCACTACCCTTGAGTAGTATCTTGAAATTACCACTTGGAGATAGTATGATTGGTCTCATGAACTATCCTGTCAGCACTTCCACCCAGCTCTCTGCGGTGCTGCGCGGCCTGCGGCAAACCCGCTCCTTGAGCCAGACGCAGGTGGGCCAGCTTCTGGGCGTAAACCAAAAGCGTATCGCGCGGATCGAAACTGTTCCTGGCGTCACCAGTTTCGATCAGATTGCCCGCTTGGTTTCCGCCTTGGGCGGTCGCCTCGTGATCGAGGCCGATTCCCCGCCAGTCGCTGCCGTCGCAGAGAAAAGCAAGGCGCGCAAAGCCCTGGTTAAGCCGGCCGCCCAGAGCGAAGGTAATTGGTAAAGGATTTCGCCCATGTCCACTCCCTTGATCATCTGGATGAACGGCCTGCGCGTAGGCGCTTGGACGCAGGCGCGAGGCGTGGATATCCTTCACTACGACCCTTCGTGGGTGGAGTCGGCGGTGGGTCGTGCGCTCTCTCTGTCGCTGCCTTTCACGCCTGGCAATATTGCCCATCGGGGCGAAGTGGTGGCCAACTTTTTTGACAATCTGCTGCCGGACAGTGACAGCATTCGATCTCGTATCCGTTCGAAATTCTCGACGGCGTCTACCGGCGCATTCGACCTGTTGACCGCGATCGGGCGCGATTGCGTGGGCGCGGTTCAATTGCTCCCCGATGGGCAACCGCCCGTTGGTTTCGACCGGATCGAAGCCGAGCCGCTGACCGATGCGGGTGTTGCACGCTTAATCACAGCCAGCCTCTCGGGAGCCCGGGTCTTGGGCCAGAAGGAGGACGGTGATTTTCGTATCTCCATCGCGGGAGCCCAAGAGAAGACGGCACTGTTGTTTCATCGCGGAAAATGGTGCCGGCCGCTCGGGGCCACACCGACCACCCATATCTTCAAGCTGCCGCTCGGCCTGATTGGTCATCTTCAGGTTGATATGCAGGATTCCATCGAAAACGAATGGCTCTGCTCCCGGCTCATGCAGGCATTCGGCCTGAACACTGCGCCCTGCGAAATCCTTCAATTTGGTGACCGCAAGGTGCTCTCGGTCGAACGCTTCGACCGTGCCCCGCAGGAGGGGGGCTGGATCGCCCGACTGCCCCAAGAGGACTTCTGCCAAGCGCTGGGCTTGCCGAGCGCCAAAAAATACGAGTCAGACGGAGGACCGGGCATGAGCGATCTGATCCGGGTGTTGGATACCAGCGCGCGGGCGATGGACGACAAGCGGGCGTTCGTGAAATCCCAAATCCTCTTTTGGTTGCTCGCCGCAACCGATGGGCACGGGAAAAACTTCTCTCTTTTCCACGAACGGGGAGGTGCCTACCGGCTGACTCCGTTCTACGACGTGTTGTCGGCTTGGCCGATCATCGGTCGCGGGCCGAATCAGTTGGATGGGCGCAAGGCCAAGCTCGCGATGGCTGTGCGTAGCAAGAATGCGCATTGGAAGCTGATCGAAATCAAGGCGCGTCATTGGGATGCGGTCTCCCGGGCAGCCGGTTTGGGCGGCGCCATGCCCCTCCTTCAGGAAATCGCCCTGCAGATACCACAGGCCATCGAATCCGTGAGTCGGGAAATTCCGGCAGGTTTTCCCGCTGTGGTGCGGGACAAGATTTTCGAGGGCTTGCAGCAGGCGGCCGCAGGCTTGGGTGATGCTTTTTGACCCGCATATTTCTCCGCGCATTCAAACTGCGCGTGTAGGGCTGGCGCTCGCGCCATGCCGTCCGGCGCACAAGGCGCGTCGCAAGAAGCTGGCTTGCCAAGCCGTAGCCCGCAGGGCGCTGGCTGGTGGAGGTGCCGGGATTTGTAGCGGCGGTTCGGAGCCGCTAGCTTGACACCCGGGTGGATGCGTCGCGCATCCGAGACCCGGCTCAAAGCCCGGCATCGCAACACGAAAAGGCCCGCAAAGTCGTGAGGACTATCGCGGGTCTTTTGGTTCTTAAACTGGTGGAGGTGCCGGGATTTGAACCCGGGTCTCCTTGGCCGTTGCGCACCGCGTCTACCCTTATGTGCTGGTATTTATCTCGTCGGCGTTACGCGACCAACCGCGCTTAGACGCCAACCAACCCCCGGGTGGAAGATACGGCGCATGGCCCGCGGATGGCTCCATGCGTTATGTCTGCTGTCATCGTCCACGTTAGCTAGCAGATGTCACTAGGCGGACGTCACTGCACTTAGGCAGCGAGGGGCATTTCTTCAGTGTTGCCGTTTGTTTTTTTGAGCGGGGATTTAGGAGGGACGCTCATCCTCCAAGGGCAGCGGCGCACGCAAACCAAGGATCGAATCCAGAACACCCCCAAGGTGGATGCCTGCGGGCGCAAGGGGCCCGAGGCGAAAGGGTCGGAATAGGATCGGCGTGAGGCCAATCAAAGAACGGAAGAGAAAAGCTGCGCCAAGGGAGATGGATAGCAAGGGGCGAAATGAATGTGGCCAATAACTAATTGGCACTGCGGTTTTACTGAATGCTTACTTTTGGGGGCTGGACGACGAACCCATTTAAGGCCTTGCTGTCTAGTTGGCGCGCCTGCGCCTTTCTTGGTTTCATCTCTTACGGTATGAACTTTGCCCCTATCCCCCGCCACGGCCTTGCCGCTGTGTTAACCACGTTTTTGGGCCTCGGTCTTGGTCTCCATGCCTCGGCCCAGTCAGTCACGACCGTGCCGGTCGGAGCGGTAACGTTGACGATTGCAGCGGGAACGGGTGTCGGCAGGGTTGTTACGCCGCTTTCATTTCCATTGGTGGACGCTCCCACTGGGACGGGTCAATTAAAGGGGGTAATCACTGGATTCAGTGCTAATACGATTAGTAATGCTAACGCCGGATGGAGCCCGTCACAGTTTTCGACTTCGGCTATCCCCTATTTGATTAGGATTACTTCGGGAGCTGCAGTTGGCAGAACATTTTTGATATCTACCGGAACGGCAAGCACAGCTACGGATTTGACATTGGACGCTGAGGAGTCGGGGTTAGTGGATCTTACTACTACTGGGATGGTGATCGGTGATTCTTATTCTATAATCCCGTGTGATACTATAGCTTCGCTTTTTAAGACTCCTGGTGAGACTGGTGTTGTCGGCGGGACGTCTGCAAGTGGGACTGGGGCCGATATATTATACATCATGATGTCGGGTGGTTGGCGCCAATATTATTACAAGACGGATGGTGTTGCGGGGTGGAGGCGTTTGGGGCTGAATACCGCATCCGATAACGTTCCGATTCGACCTGATTCATTGGTGCTGTATTCCCGGATCGGCGACACGGCGCTAAGTTTAATTTTGACCGGAGAGGTTCCTCCCCCGCAAAGAAGGCAAATTCTTAGAAAGTCGGGGGTTTCTCCTTTGTCGAATCCTTGGCCTGCGGGGGTCATGACCCTTGGAGCTTCGGGAATTGCTGGTTCCAGTGGCTGGGTTAAGGCCTCGTCTTACACTCAAGCTGATACGGTGCAGCTTATGGTCGCTGGTGGTTGGCGCCAATATTTCCATGATGGAAGTAATTGGCGTCGAGTGGGCCTTAATACCATTAGTGACTCGGTTGAAATTCCTGTCGGTGCCGGGGTGATCATTAATAAATTGGGGACCGCAGTATCGAGTGTTGAGCTAGTTCCCTCTGCTCCTTATACCTTTTAATATATATAGCATATGAAATATCTGTGTTTGTTCTTTTTCTGCGTGGCGGCGCTTGCTGCTCGGGCGACTAATGTTACCGGTTTTGGAACGGGTGATTTTTCCGCCATTGTTCCGTTTGGGACTGATTCCCAGAGTGCAACCACTTATACGATTTCGGGCACCGATACGGGGTCTTTGTATGGCACCATTGCGCCTGTCCCATCAGTAGGTTCTGTAACTACCCTTTATCTTACTGGAACCCTGACTTTCGCAACCAATCCGGCTACGAACTTCCAAATAGGCTTATATGATTCGGATGGAGATGGTCGGATATACCAAGCAAATTGGACTAGCTTTACTACGTCTGGAGTTGAGCAGGAAGTCGTTCTTTCCTTTTCATCTTTGGATAATTCGGGGACAGGTGGATTTAGTGGGACAGTAAGCACTGTCGCGTTGATTGGTGCGGGTAGTGGGAGCACATCCGTAAATTTCGTGCTTAATAATTTAGCGACCACCTCTGCCATTCCCGAGCCTGCCACCTACGCGGCCCTTTTTGGGGCGGCTTCGCTTGGTTTCTGTATGTGGCGTAAACGCCGCGCCGCTTGATCTAGCTTTGGCATACTATTGTTTAATCGCCCGCCCTGCCAGGGCGGGCTTTTTTGTGCCGTAACGTTTAGTCCAATGAAAAATACCGGTTCTTCCTCCGCTCCTGATGCCTCCAAGGTGTCGGCGGATTCCTGCGTGGTTGAGCCGGCGTTTGGGCTGGGGCGGTTCGCTCCGTTTAATTGGGAGCGGTTTCCGCATTCTACGGCGATTCGGCTATTTTGGGGGCGCTTGGTCGTGTGGCTGCTCGTGCTGGCGTGCGTGGGTTGGATCACTTTGGCCACCGGGTTGTTTGCGTTCATCAAATACCGTCGCGGGTTTTCCGATGTGCGGTATGCGCACATGCTTTTTCTCCCGTGGAAGCTCGATGACTACCGGCGGGCCAAAGGCGAGTTTCTCATTAAGGAGGGACTGGCCAAGGCGGAAGCCCAGGAGTGGCGGGCGGCTTTTGATCTTTTGCGCCCGGGACTATTGGCCGTGCCTGATCATCGCGAGGCGCGGCTGTTGGTGGCACGTATCTACCTGATGGCAGGGCGACCGGATGTCACGCGCACTACGTTGATCGATGGCCTCAAATATTATGCTAATCAACCTGAGTATTTGCGTGAAGTGTTAGGCTATCTGTTTGGATTACAGGCCGATGATATGGTCATTGCATTAGCCAAGGATCTTCGTCCGCGTCTCGACCCGAAGGGCCCGGCGGCACGCATGGCGGCGACCTCGTTAGCCTATGCTTATTTTAACCGTGAGCGTTATACCGAAGCCGAAGCGGTGCTGGCCGAGGCCCGGCTGCTGGGCACGCCCGAAGCGCGTTTTGTGATGGCGCGTATCACGTGGGAGCGGGGGAGGCATGCGGATGCGGTGGCGCAGTTGCGTGAATTGGCCGTGCAGATCCCTCAGGAGAGTGAGGGCTACCGCACGTTGATCCACTACCTCGGGGAGGAAAAGCGATGGGCCGAGGTGCGGCGGGCGAGTTTGCAGCGGCAGTTCGTGCTGCCCGGTGAGTCGCAGGCGTATGTGGATTACATTGCGGCGTGTGGAGAGGAAGGCGATGAGGTCGCCCGGACCAAGGCCGAGGAGGCGTTTTTTGAGCGATTTGGCGGCGACACGAACGCGTTGCTCACGTTGGCGGAACAGGCTGCCCGGGCGGGGCGGGTGGAGACGGCGAATCGGGTGGTGACGCGTTGCCATGAATTGGGGCGCAGTGAGGCCGACGCCGTGCTGGTGATGCTGGGGGCCTATTTGGAGCGGCGTGCCTATCGTGAGGTCATCGAGCGGGAGACTGATCCGGGGTTGGCCGTGACGAAGTGGCCTGAGCGGCAAAAGCTGATCTTGGGCGGGTTGCAGGCGGCGGCGCTTTACGGGCTCAAGCAGGAGGCGGAGGCGCGGCCGCTGGTTCGGCGCTTATGTGAAACGCGTCTGCTGCCCGCACCGGTTCTCGCGATGTTGGCCGCGCATCTGGAGAAGGTCGGGCAACGGGAAGAGGCGTGTCGGGTGCTGCGGAACGCTGTGGAGATTGACCCGCTTTATCAGCCGGCACTGGTGCTCGTGTTGCGAAAGGCACTGGCCGATGGGCAGCTGGATGATTCGTTTGGGTGGATAGATCGTTTGGTCGGGATGCGTAAACCGCCGTCGGATCTCTTGGCGGGGTTGGCGCGCGCGTTGAATTCGGACCTGTATCTTTATTGTCCCGGGCGAGCGGCGACGCTGGGGAAGCTTAACGAGTTCATCGCGAAATCGGCAACGGAGGCGCGGAGGCCGTGATCGACGGACGCGGACTTTATTTACCGCTAATGAATCGCCCAATGTGGCGATTCGGTGGGAGCGGCTCCGGCTAATCGCCTCCGCAGTGCTGCCGAGGCGTCCGCTGATCGCGGACGGATTGACCGAGGTCGGAGATTGGCGGGGTCTTAATGAGTGTTTATTAGTGGTGGCCGGATTTTCGCCGCCTCCGGTTCATCAGTCCTATCGATGCGGCACTTGGAATAAGCGGTTGGCAATGGGTGGTGCCGGGCGTATTCTTTTCGCATGAAAACGATCCTTACCCCTGTCGATTTTTCATCCGCGACGCGGGGCGTTATCGCCGTCGCTTTGGATCTCGCCCGGAGCACTGGTGGCCGGGTGGTTTTACTCCATGCCGTGCAGCTGCCCGTCATCACGACCGACTATGGCGTAACGGCCGAGTTGTTGCAGCAGACCATCGAGGTCAACGAGACCGCCGCTCACCGGCAGATCGCGCACTTGGAGAAATCCATCACGGACCAAGGCGTCGCGGTGACTTCGCGAACCGTGAATGGGTTCGCCGCGGGCAACATCATCGAGCAGGCGACGACACTCCATGCGGATTACATCGTGCTCGGCTCACATGGGCACACCGCGTTTTACGATTTACTGGTGGGTAGCACCACGCACGCCGTGTTGAGAAAGGCCCCGTGTCCAGTCGTGATCGTGCCCCCGGAGCGGAAGAAGACGGTGAAGGCGGAGGAGCCTCAGGAGAGCGGCTTGAGCAGTGCGGATACGGTGGGGTCGGCGTGAGGTGCCTCAATCGGCTTTCTCCGCAGATTTCGCCGATCCTCGCAGATTTAAAATACGGAATCTGCGTAATCGGTGTAATCGGCGGAAAAAGCCCGGTGTGAACCGCTACTCGTTCACGCTCGCGGCGATTTGAGCGTGCGTGTGGCGGTCACTCGAACTTCACCAGTTCGATATCAAACACCAATGTCGCGTGACGGGGGATTTTGCCCGCGATGCCTTTTTCGCCGTAGGCGAGCCAATAGGGGATGATCAGCGTGCGTTTTTCGCCTTTCTTCATCCCGATGATCCCTTCGTCCCAGCCGGGGATGACCACGTTTTGGCCGATGCGGAAATTAAACGGTCCCGCATGCGTAGCCGACGCGTCAAAGACTTTTTCTCCATCGAGAAAGCGGCCCTCGTAATTAACGGTGACCACCTGGCCGCGCTGGGGCGTGGCCGTGCCAGTGCCGGGTTGGCGAATGAGATAGCGCAGTCCGCTGGGCGTATCCATGGCGCCGTTGTAGTGCTGCGCGATCAGGTCCACGTCGCGGTCGGACCATTGGTGGGCATTTTCGCCGAGGGCGACGCGCATCGCGCCGTTGATGGGCTCGCCGGGATTCTTGCGCGCCATCATGCCGGAGCGCACAACCAGCGCGATCGAGGCGAGCACAACACCGAGGAGAAGCAGAACAAAAAAGGAGCGCATGATGGTGGAGGTAGCGAGAGCGTGAACGGGTCGCCCACGCTCCCCGCTACGTCAACCTAGCGGCAGCTTAAGCCGTGATGAAGGAGCAGATGTATTCGGCGATGCCGGCGGACACCTCGATGGTGAAGCCGGACTTGGCGGGCACATCGAAATAGGTGCCGGCTTCGTAGGTCTTAACGGCGGTCTGGCCGTCGAGGGTCACTTTGCAAGACCCGGCGACGATTTCCATGCGCTCGGCGGCATCGGTGCCGAAGTGGTAGGAGCCGGCGTAGATCAGGCCGAGAGTTTTCTTGGAGCCATCGGCGAAGAGCACGGTGTGGCTGACGACTTTGCCGTCAAAATAAACATTGGCCTTGGTCACCACGGTGACGCCGGCGAACTGGGTGGGAAGGGATGCCATAGCCTTTAGGGAATTAAGCGCGGGCCGCTCCGAGGCAAGCGCGCTTGCGGAGGCGCGGCCCGCAGGCGATTCCCAAAGTGGCATGGGCGTCCCCGCCCATGGTCCGAACCCACGGGCAAGATGCCCGTGCCACCTCAAACCATCGCCTGCGAGCAGGCTCCTACATTTCGATCTTACTTCTTCCGCAACGTGATGACGCACTCCAAGTGGCGCGTTTGCGGGAAGAGGTCGAAGGGTTGCACGGCGGTCAGTTCGTAGCCGGCGGCGATGAAGGATTTCAGGTCACGCATCTGCGTCGCGGGATCGCACGACACATAGACGACGGCGCGGGGTCCGTAGGCGAAGAGCTGGTTCAGGAAAACCTCGTCGCAGCCTTTGCGCGGCGGGTCAATCAAGACCACCGTGTCGGCAGCCGGGAAGGTGAGGCCGGCGAAGATCGCCGATGCATCGCCCGCCTGGAATGTCACGTTCTTCAGCCCGTTGGCGGCGGCGTTTTGCTTGGCGAAAATGATGCTGCTTTCGCTGATTTCGATGCCTGCGACCTGCTCGAATGCGGGGGCGGCGGTGAGGGCGAAGAGTCCGCTGCCGCAATACGCGTCCACCATGAAACGCGCTCCGCTGGCGGCGGCCTGCTCACGGGCGTAGCCAGTGAACGCGGGCAGGATGAACGGGTTGTTTTGGAAGAAATCGCGGGCGAGAAACTTCAATTTCAGGTCGCCGACCGTCTCGGTGACGATGTCGTCGTAGTTGGTCGTGACCACGCCCGAGGCGTCGCGCAGCAGGAGAGTGCCGCCGCGTGCGTAATCGCCATTGGCCGCCTTGGTGCGCATGGTGGCGCGGGCTTCGGCGAGGCGCGCGTTGATCGCATCGGTGGCAATGGGGCAGCGAGGCACGTCGATGATGTCGAAGCGCGTGCCTTGGCGGAGGAAGCCGATGGGCAACTCCGCGGCGGGACGGTCATCGCGAGGCGGGTTGAAATGCGGCGTGATCTTGGAGCGGTAGCCGTATTCCACGGGTGAGCCGATCACGGGCAACACGGGGAACGTGACGTCGGCCATGTATTTCAAGAGCTCCTCCACCTGGCGGCGCTTCCAGAGGAGCTGCTCGTCGTAGGCGAGATTTTGATACTGGCAGCCGCCGCAGGTGCCGAACGCGGGGCAGGGCGGGGCGATGCGCTTCGGCGACGGGGTGACCACGGTGACGAGGTCGGCCTCGGAGAAATTCTTGTGGTTGCGGAAGACGCGGGCCTTCACGCGTTCGCCGGGCAGGGTGAACGGCACCATCACGACCCACTTGGAGTCCGGCTCATCGGGATGCGGCACGCGACCCAGGCCCACGCCGAGATTGGTGAGCGTGGCGATCTCCAGCTCGATCTCTTGATGATAGGCGAAGGGACGGTCGTTGAACTTTTTCTTAAATTTACCCACGGAACACACGAAACACACGAAAGCGCCGGAAACGAGGCCGGTTTTTTCTTTCGTGTGTTTCGTGGTTTTCGTGGTTTCTCCATTCCTGTGGCCGTCGAAAAAATCTCCAGTCTCCAGAATCCGCGCATCAAGCAGCTTGTGAAGCTGCGCGACCGTCGTCCGCGCGACGAAGCGGGGGTGTTCCTCGTTGAGGGCTATCGCCAGATCCGCCGTGCGCTGGAGAAGTCCATCACGCTCACCGAACTCTACGTCTCACCGGAGTGGTTTTTGGGCGAAAATGAACCTGCGCTCATCGCCCAAGCGCAAGCCGCCGGCGCGCAGGTGTTCGAGCTGTCCAAGGAAGCATTCGCCAAGGTGGCTTACCGCGAGCGACCGGACGGGTTGCTGGCAGTCGCGCCGCAGTGGCGGCGAACGCTGGCCGACATTCCGAAGCCGGCGGCGGGTAAGGCACCGTTCCTCCTCGTGGTGGAGGCGATCGAAAAGCCTGGCAACCTCGGCACGATCCTGCGCAGCGCCGATGCGGCGGGCGTGGATGCGCTCATCGTGTGCGACCCGGTGACGGATCTTTTTAATCCCAACGTGGTGCGCGCCTCGACCGGGGTGTTGTTCTCGGTGCCCGTGGTGATCGCGGGCACGGCGGAGGTGCGCGAGTGGTTGCGCGAAAACGGGATTCGCTCCGTCGCGACGACGCCTTCGGCAACGGATCTTTATACGGCAACCGATTTACGCGGACCGCTGGCGATCGTGATGGGCAGCGAACAATACGGGCTGAGCGACTACTGGCTCAAGGAAGCCGACGCCCGCGTGGTCATTCCGATGGCGGGCCAGGCCGATTCGCTCAACGTGGCGATGGCCACGATCATCACGCTGTTCGAGGCGGTGCGTCAGCGCGGCGTGTGAGGCCGTGACCGCATAAGACGCCGGGTAGGACGCAGGGCACAAAAAAGGCACCTGCGGTTGGCGCAGGTGCCTAGAGTATTTGTGGCGCTTCGTCACTTCGCGGCGGTCGGGACGGTGCCGGCTTTGATGAGGACGAAGTTTTCCGGCGTGAGGTGCTTTTTGATCGCGGCGTTTACTTGGTCGAGTTTCACGGCGTTGAGCTTTTGCGGATACTCATCGATCCACGTGAGCGGGTAACCGCGGTGGACGGTCGTGAGGATGGCACTGGCGAGGCCGTCTGTGGTGGCGAGGCCCACTTGGAAGCTGCCGGCGAGGTTGGTCTTGGTGCGTTCGACTTCGGCGGCGGTGACACCTTGGTCATACCAGGCCTTCAATTCGCGGCGGGTGGCGGCGAGGCCTTTTTCGAGGAGGTTGGGCGCGAAGTTGGCCACAATGCGCCAGTCGCCGTCGGTGTAGGTGTCATTGCTCACCTTGGCGCCGATGCCGTAGGTGAGGCCTTCCTGGTCGCGGACGGTTGCCATCAGGCGGCCAGTGAAGCCGCTGCCGAGAATCGTCGTGGCAACGCGCAACGGGAGCGCGTCCGGGTCGGTGTAGCGCAGGCCTTCGGCTTGTCCCATGATGACGCTGACGTTGGGTTTATCGGCCATGAACACAGTCTGCTCGCGGTCGTTGTCGCGCTTGGTGGCGGTGCGCGGATAATCGGGGCGTTTCACGCCACCGGTCCAGCCGGCGAAGGCTTTACCGATCTCCTTTTGCAGGCCGGCGATATCGACATCGCCGACAGCCACGAGGGTGAGTTCGGCGGGGCCGTAATACTTTTGGTGAAAGGCGCGGAGGTCGGCGACCGTGGCGGCCTTGAGCGCGGCGAGAAAGGCCTCGGTGGAGGGCTCGTAGTTGGGGTGGCCGGGCGGATAGACGGTGGAGGCGAAGGCTTGGTTGGCGCGGTAGCCGGTCTGCTCAAGCGCGCGCTGGAGGTGGCCGGCGACCTGTTGTTTGAGCTTGGCGAACTCCGCTTCCGAGAAGGCGGGGGTGCGGAGTTGTTCGGCGAGGAGGCCGATGACGAGGGCGACGTCTTTGCGCAGGCACTTGCCGCTGAAATTAACCATCGTGTTGTCCACGGAGAACCCGAGTTCGGCGCCGACGGAATCGAGCTTTTGGGCGATCTCAAATTTGTCGTGCGTGGTCGTGCCTTTGTCCAACATGCCGCCGACGAGGGAGGCGATGGCGAGGTTGTTATCGGGCGAGAACGAGTCGCCGGCGGGAAGTGAGCCGCGGAAGGTAACGACGTCCTCCACTCCGGTCTTGTAGGCGATCACGTCGATGCCGGCGATGCGGGTGCGGGTGACCTGGTCGGCGATGCCGGCCGAGAGGCGAACGGCGAGGGGCGAAAGGCAAAGGGCGACGACAAGAAGCAGGCGAAGGGCGAGGGGCGAAGGGCGATGGGAGGCGGAAAGTTTCATGGCGGGCGATGCGGCGGGGGAGGCGTTTGATTCGTTCTCTTTATCTTAATCTTTCTCGTTCGTCAGGACGCTCGATCAGAGAGAGAACGAGAAAGATTAAGAGGAAAGAGAAAGAGACGGAGCCGGCGGTTGAGTTACTCGGCGACTTCCGGTGAGAGGACCGGGATGAACCAGCCGGTCGTGCTTTGGTCTTCGTCGAGGTAGTCGTTGGCGACCCGCTTCACGTCGGCTGCGGTGACCTTCTTGATGGCTTCATCGAGCGTGACGTAGAGCGTCCAGTCTCCGCTGGAGATGTATTCGTTGAGGTTGCTGGCGATGGCGAAGGCACCGTCGCGGGCGTAAGCGGAGGCGGCGATCAGCTGGCTAATAGCGGAGGCGACTTCGGTGTCCGTCACGCCGTCTTTTTTGACGCGGTCGAGCTCGGCGAGGGCGATCTTCTCAACTTCGTCGTGCTTTGCGTTGGGGGCGAGGCTGGCGTAGATCGTGGTGAGGGACGGGTCGTGGAAGGCTCCGATATCGGCGCTCACGCTGGTCGTGAGGTTTTTGTCGGTGAGGGCGCGGTAGAGACGGCTATTTTTACCCGAGGTGAGGATGGAGCCGAGGACTTCGAGGGCGGGCATGTCGGGGTGACGCGCGGCCGGGGTTTTGTAGGCGATGCCCACGACGCCGAGACGACCGGCGCGTTTAAGGGTCACGCGGCGCGGGCCGGACTGCGCAGGTTCCTCGGTGTAAAGCTGCGGGATGGGCGCGGGGGCTTTGGGGATGGCGCCGTAGTATTTTTTGACGAGAGCGAGGGCGGCGGGCGGCTCGATGTCGCCGATGATCGTGACGGTGGCGTTATCGGGCCAGTAGAAGGTGTCGTAGAACTGCTTCAGCTTTTCGATGGGCACATTCTCAATGTCGCTGCGCCAGCCGATCGTCGGGTGGTGGTAGGGATGCGCCACGAAGGCGGCGGCTCCGATCTCTTTTTCGAGGGCTTGGATCGGGTTGTTTTCGCCGATCTCGAACTCGTTGCGCACGACGGTCATCTCGGGACGGCGGTCGGAGTCGCGCAGCCAGAGGTTGCGCATGCGGTCGGACTCGATGGCCACGTAGGCTTCGAGGTGGTCCTTGCCGAGGTTTGCGAAGTAGTTGGTGCGATCGAGCCAGGTGGTGGCGTTGTATTCGGCGCCCACTTTTTCGAGGAGTTGGTCAACGCTGTTGCCCTTGGCGCGGTTAAAATTCTCGGTGCCCTTGAACATGAGGTGTTCGAGGAGGTGGGTGGCGCCGGTGACGCCGAGGCCTTCGTTGCGCGAGCCGACGCGGTAAGTGACCATGAAGGTCACGACGGGCGCGGAATGCTCGGGCAGCACGAGGACTTGGAGGCCGTTGGTATCGAGGGTGTATTCGGAGATGCCACCGAGGGTTTTAACGTAGGTAAAGCCTTCGGCCGGGGCGACGGAAGGAACCACGGTGGCTGGAGCGGGCGGGGGCGTGGTGTCGGCGGCGTAAACGGCAGGCAGCGCGGCCGAGAGGCAGACGGGGAGAAACAAAGCGCGTAGTTTCATGAAAGTGTTGAGGCAGACCGCAGGTAGCGGGGGAAAGTTCAAAGTTGTTGGGAGAAAACGGGAGCGGGAGGGGTTGCGCAAGTGGGGAGGTGTGCGGGACATCAGCAGGACACGTATTCGGGGGTATGAAGCGGACGTTTAAAAAACGGGCGTCCGCGTCTGGGCTAGCGTGGCGCGGTGGATGGCGTCAGGGTGGGGCGGTCTTTAATCACCATGAATAATTCGGAAGTTGCTCGTATCATCGACGGTGCCCGGTCGGGCGTGGGTTTCCGGGGGCACGCGGGAATCCAGCTTTGCGGGGACTGGTGCCGGCATTTCGAACCGCTGGACGCGCCGTGGGATGGGTTTGGTCGCTGCGTGCATCCGCTTAGTCTGCGCCATGGGCAGGTGTTCAGTGTCTTCCACGAGTGCACCGTGGGAGAAGTGGCCCCGCCGGAAAGTTCGGAAGATCAGCGTAAGTGAACCGGGGATAGGGCGTCGCGTTGAGAACGTGGGTTAACTTCGCGGCGAGCGGCGTTGCCGGGGTGTGGGAGCCTCCCACGCGGCAATGGTGGAGTTGAAATAATCGAGGTGTCGCTGGAGGTCGGTGAGTTCACCCCGGAGGTTCGCTTCCACGCGTGTGTGGAGTTGGCCTCGTTTTTTCTCCGATCGCGTGAAGCGCCAGGAAAATGCCCCTCGGTAGTCCCTGAGCTTGCGGTCAATGTCGCGGTGGGCGGCTTGGAGTTCGGCGATGGCGCGGCGCAGCCGGTCGAGGGAGGAGTCGGGACTGAGCGTGTCGTTGGCGCTTTCCCAATTGATTTCGAGACGAGCCAACCAGTCGGCGTCACGGGCGGCCCAAGCTTGCTGGACTTCGTGCCAGAGGCGCTCGCGAGCGGGCGTCCATTCGCCGCCGCGGTCGGGATGGAGGTGCTGAACGAGGCGCCGATAAATCTCGCGCGCGTCGCCCGAAGGCGACGGCGGCTCTTCGGGCTTATGCGTATCGGAGAAATGGCGACCACGCGGATCGCCATCGCCGAAAAGGTCGTTGAAGAAATCGTCGAAAGGCGTGCCTTCGTCCGCGTCTGTGTGGGCGTCGCGGCGGGAACGGCGCGCCGAGTCGTCTTCGGCCTCCGGTTCTGGCTCGGGTTCCGGCTCCTTGGGGTTGGCGAGGTTGTCTTGGTATTCTTTCCAGAGCTTTTTGAGCGAGCGACCGGTCATGGCCGCCATGTATTGGACGGTTTCGACTTGGTGGTGTTTGCGGGCGACCTCTTCGTGAAGTTGACGGAGCGTAGTGACGAGTTGGGGGAAGGTGCCATGCAGCCACGAGACATAGGCGGGGGTGTCGGTTTCCTCGTGGGTGCGGAGGTCGCGGGAGATCTTATCGAGGCGTTTGCGAGCGGTGTGAAACGCGGCCCATGCGGTGCGCTGGAGCGGGCGGTTGTTAATAACCAGAAGCACTCGGCAATCGGAAAACACGACGGACGGCGGGGTGATCGAGCCTTGGGGGCGATTACGAGGAGCGGTCTGGGTGGGCCAAGGCATGTGGCGGGGAGTGAACGAGGTGCGGGTGACGTTTGCCAAGGGCAGAATCGGGCCGGGGTAAACGGCACTGGAGCCGGAGATTGTGCATTCGCAAGCGGTTGTTTTAACGCGCGTCATGGTAGCTCGTTCTGTGGCGGTTTTGTGCTCGGTTGCGTGTGGTTCGGGCGTTGCGTCCCCGGCGGTTTCGGGGCCATATTGTGCCTGTGAAAAACGGTCATCCCGGACCGCTTTCGACACGTCTCTCCAACCCCCAAAAAAAAAGGAGTCTGTCATGTCACCGAAACTACTTCGCGCCTACCTTGATAGGGCGCACGTTGAATACAGGGTGCGCAGTCACCGTCCGGCCTTCAGCGCCTCCCGTGTTGCGGAAGCGACTCATGTTGCCGGTCGGGAACTGGCCAAGGTCGTTATTCTCTCTCTCGACAACCGCTTGGTCATGGCGGTGCTGCCTTCGACGCAGCACATCGACCTCGGTCATTTCCGCGAGTTGACCGGAGCCCGGAACGTTCGCCTGGCGCACGAGGAGGAATTCGTCGCCCGGTTCGATCACTGCGAACTCGGGGCCATGCCGCCGTTTGGTAATCTCTACGACATGGAGGTCTTCGTCGCCGAGTCGCTGACGCAGGACGACCTCATCTCGTTCAACGCCTGCACGCACACCGAGATCATGACGATGGCCTACGCCGATTTCGAGCGGCTGGTCCGCCCGACGATCCTGGCCTTCGCCGAACCGACGATGGTGTGAACCCCCGACGCCCTGTTAGCCGGGCGCAAAAAAGCCCGGGCTTTTGGCGGCCCGGGCTGGGGAGGTGAATTAGACCCGGATTACGGGGTGAAATCGGGGAATAGGTAGCGGCTCTGGTATCGAGGCGTCTGCATGTGGATACTGACCGGAGCGACTCCTCCGTAGAGGAACGGAAGTTGGGTGCTGTCGGGGTTGAGGTTGTCGTAGGCGTGATACCACGAGCCCACGCCGTTAAACTTGGTTGTCTGAGCGTAGAGTGAAGGTTGGACGCCTGGCTTAGTCACCACATTGAAGGTCGTGTAGCCGGTCGCGCGCATGCCCCAGATGTTGCGGCTGACGTTGTAGTCCACTCCCGGCTGGGCCAAGGTTTGGGCTGCGGTGGTGAGCAGGTATTTCGGATCCTCGTAGAAGGCGGAGGCGAACGAGAGCGTGAAGGCGCAGGTCACGGAGCCCGAGGCCTTGGAAATTTTCCCGTTACTGTAGGTCTCGGAGTAGTTGCCGACGTATTTACCCAGCGTGAGGACAAGGCCGGTGTTGATGCTGTCGATCTGAGGCCCGGTGCTCAACTCGCTTGTGATGTCGCCGGTGTCGGGGTCGACCACGGGCGTCACTATGCTGGTATCGTAAATAGGGGCAGTCTCCACGGGGCTCAGGTAGGACGTCATGGGGCCGAATTTCACGAGGCGGTCAATGCGGGTGAGGTAGATGGCGTAGGGAGTGGTGGCGAGACCGTCCACGGAGTATTGTGCATTTCGCACCGCGGTGAGCTCCCAGTTATCGGCGAGCTGTTTCTTGTCGATGGTGCCATTTTCCACCAGCATGCGTAGCAGGTGTTTGATGAAGAACGCTTGGGTGCCGTTGCCTTTAGGGTAAACGAAGGGGGCGCCCACCTCCGTTGTGACGCGAGGGGCCGGCAAGAGCTGGGATGGATCTAATACGCCATCAAGAGAAGGTGCGGCCTTACTGGCAGGGATCGCTGGATTGGAGACTCCGGTGATCTGGAAGTTCCAGAGGATCGTGATGGGGGTTGTTTCTAAATAGGGAGTGACGGTGGGTGCGGCGGCGGCGAGGATGGTCCCGCCGAACGCGAGCAGGCCGGACAGCAGGGGGAGGCGAAGTGAAAGTTTCATGATCTACGGTAAGGAATTGATGAACAAGATTCAGGAGCGGGATCGGAGATCAGGGCTGATAGGGGTAAACTGGCACATCGGGATACAGGGATGCATCGACCAAGATCGGCGCGCCGACGGTGATGCCAATGGAGACAAGCCCGCTGGCAGGCACCGGCGTGTCCGAAGTGGACTGAACCACCGGCGTGGCGTTCAGGTTACTGAGCGGAACCGTGCTTGTGCTAGTGGTCTTGGTGGAGGTGGCCGTAAACTCACCGGTGGCGGTGACGTTAAGCGATTTGATCGCGTAATAGAGAATGTCCGCCACGTCGCTTAGCGCGAACGAGATGGTGGACAGGCCTTCGCTATGCATACTGTCCAGAGCATAGCTCACGGAAACCTGCGTAGTCACCTTGTCAGTGCCAACTGTGGCTGACGTGGGAGTCGAAGTGGAGATAAACGTCGGCTGGTAATCGTAACCAACATGGTTACTCACGGTGCCCGTCGAGCTGAGGATATATTGGCCTTGGTATTTTTCCGTGTATTTTTGAACCGAGGAGTAGGCGATCGCGTTGAATTTCGAGGACGGAACAAGCACGCGAGTGCCTGGACTGGAGGGGTAGGTGGGATTGACGGCGTAGATGCTGAAGTCGGCGGTGACAAACGCCAGATCGGCGGGCGCATTGCGGACGGCCTTCAGGCTCCATCCTAGAGTTGGAGCACCAAGGGGCATGATGCCGCCGCTCGTGAAGAGCTCTTTTATAATGTCCGCCTGGAGGATGCGCGTGGTGGTGGTCGCGGTTTTTTTGGTCTCGTTGCCAGTCGTGCCGGTGGTGGTGGTAGTCGCGGTCGTGAACGTGACCGACAAGGTCACGGGCGCTTCGGTCAACAGCTCGATGTCCTGTGCGGCCACAGGAAGTGAGAGCAACGTGCCGAAACCGAAAACAGCAAACAGGTGGTAGTGGCGGATGTGCATGGGATGATGATAATTCTTAGTAACTCCGTAAGTTATGGTTTTGCTGCAAATAAGGCCAAGTCAAATGCAGGGTTGTTGCTATCAATGATGCGTAAAAAATCAGGGAGCTTTGGGGGCATCCGCCGGTGCTGGAATGGGCATTGTCGGCAGTTTGAGAAACGAGATCGCTTCCTTAATCGCCTCGGTTTCCTCCTCGCCGTGGTTTTGTTGAAGTGCGGATTCCAAATAGGAAGCCGCAGAGGCGTCGCCGATTTGAACGAGTGCCATGCGAGCGGCGGTGCGCACGGTGTCGTCGGTGTGGTTCAGATAGACGGCGATGGCAGGAATATTTTTTACATCGTAGGTGTCGGCGAGTTGTTGGATGGACTGGCGCTCGGCCTGATGCGGAAACACCTCGGGAATCGGCTGCCCCTTGGGGACCTTGAGTCGTCCGCGCTTGAGCTGGCGGGGTGCGTTCGCCGTGTCGGCCGTGTCGGCCGTCGCCGGTTCGGACGTCGATGAAGGCGCAACGACGGTGGGGAATGCCCGTGAGGTTTCCTTTTGGGGGGCGGCGGGGCGAACCAGCACATAGACCGCGCTGATCGAGACCAGCACCGCAATGACGGCGACGAAACGAAGACGAGTCATGACGCGACATACCGAAGCAGCGCATGCCAAGACGCAAGGCTGGGCACGGCGCGGAGTTAACTCGTCTGTGTCGCGATCTTTTCGCGGAGGTGGGTGGTGCGCAGCTTGGCGTCGTTGGCGCGCACGGCCATACCGTAGGCGGCGGGTTCGCCCACGATGAAGACCTTTTTCTTTCCGCGGGTAATCGCGGTGTAGAGCAGGTTGCGCTGGAGCATCATGAAGTGCGCCTTGAGGAGCGGCACGATCACCACGGGGTATTCGCTGCCTTGTGACTTGTGGATGCTGATGGCGTAGGCGGGGGCGAGGGTGCCGAATTCTCCGCGATCAAACGTGTGCGTGTCGCCGTCGAATTTCGCGGTGAGCGTGCCGGCCTCGGTGTCCACGGAGGCGATCACGCCGATGTCTCCGTTGAAGAGGTTTTTGTCGTAGTTGTTTTTGAGCTGAATGACTTTGTCGCCCGGGCGGTATTCGCCGTGCGGCCCGCGCAGTCCCTTGGCGTGCGGGTTGAGCGCGGCCTGGAGCTGGACGTTGAAATTGCCCACTCCGGCGGTGCCTTTGTGCATGGGCGCGAGGATCTGCACGTCGTTGATCGGGTTGAACCAGTGATAGTGCTGCGGGATGAACTCGGTGCAGAGCTGGATGGTTTTGCGCACGCAGTCTTCGGCGGAGTCGGCGACGATAAACGTCAGGTCGCTCCACGCCTGCGCGGCGGCGACTTCGTTGACGGATGGAGGGAGGTTGGGCTCGCCGGCGTTGATGGCGTGCGCAGTCGTGACGATCTGGCTCTGGCCCTTCTGGCGGTAGATAACGTTGAGGCGCGTGACGGGCACCTGGCCCGTGGCGATCAGGTCTTTGAGGACGTTGCCGGCGCCGACGGACGGGAGCTGGTCGATGTCGCCCACGAGCAGGAGGTGGGCGCGGGACGGCACGGCTTGGAGAAGCGCGGCGGCGAGGCGGGTGTCGAGCATCGAGGCTTCGTCCACGACGAGGAAATCGGTGGCGAGCGGCTGGTGCTCGTTGGCCACGAAACCGCCTTTGGCGGGATCGTATTTGAGTAGGCGGTGAATGGTGGACGCGAAACCGCCAGTGGTCTCGGCCAGGCGTTGCGCGGCGCGACCAGTGGGCGCCGCGAGGTGAACGCGCACCTTCTTGGCCTTCAGAATATCGACCAGCGCGCGGAGGATGGTCGTCTTCCCGGTTCCGGGTCCACCGGTGAGAATCGATATCTTGGATACGAGGGCGTTTTTCAGGCCGGCGCGTTGAAGCTCGGCGAATTCGAAGCCGGCTTTTTGCTGGGCCCATTCGACGGCGGCGTCGGTCTTGATGGGCGGGAGGCCGCTGCCGATTTTTCCGAGGCGGATGACGGTGGCGGCGATCTTTTCCTCGGCACGGTCGAGCACGGGTAACTGGATCAGCGCGGAGCCGGGGAGAGGGTTGTCCACGCCGGCGGGCGGGTGGCGGACGAGCTGGCGGGATTCGACGAGAGCGTTGATGCGGGCTTCGAGAAAACGGCTCTCGGTTTCGAGCAACGGCGCAGCGTAGTCGATGAGGTCGGCTTCCTTGAGCGCGGTGTGGCCTTCCTCTTGAAGGGAGTCCATCGCGTAGAGCAGGCCGGCGTCGAGGCGGGGAGGGGCGTCGTTGGCGTAGCCGAGATTGATGGCGATGCGGTCGGCGGTCTTGAAGCCGATGCCGTCGATCTCGCGGGCAACTTTGTAGGGTTCGGTGGTGAGGATGCGTTGGGCGTCGGCACCGTATTTGTTGACCAACTTCACGCACTGGCCGGTGGTGACGCCGTAGGTCTGGAGGAAAATGTAGAGCTCGCGGAAGGCGCGTTGGTCGTCCCAAGCCTTCTTGATGGCGGTGGCGCGCTTTTTACCGATGCCGGGGACGTCGCGAAGTTTGCCCGACTCTTCGCTGAGCACGCGGAAGGTGGACGTGCCGAACGCGTCCACGATCTTGTTGGCGTAAACCTTGCCGATGCCCTCGACGAGGCCGCTGCCAAGGTATTTGCGGATGCCATACACGCTGGAGGGCAGCTCGGAGCGGAAGCCCTCGATTTTGAACTGGTCGCCGTGCTGGGCGTGTTTGGTCCACGTGCCGCGCAGGTGGAGGGTTTCGCCGCATTGGACACCGGGGAGCGCGCCGGTGATGGTGACTTTGGCGTCCTTGCCCTCGGCGGAGTCGGGGCGGAACTCCGCGATAGTGTAGTGGTTCTCCTCGTTGAAGAAGATGATGCGTTCGAGAACGCCGGTCAGGGTGTCAGAATGGGCGGGAGCGGCGCTCACGGGGTGGAAAACTCGACCGCGCCGAGCGTGGTGAGGTCGTCGTAGATCGCCTCCGCACCCGCCGCGAGCAACTCCTCGGCCGTGTGCGTGCCGGTGGTGACGCCGAAGCAGGGGAAGCCGGCGTTCTTCGCGGCTTGCACGTCCCACGGCGAGTCGCCCACGAGGCAGGTGGTGGTGGCATCGGCACCGAGGGCTTTTAGGGCGTGCGCGGTGAACTCGGGCGCGGGTTTGAGCCACGGGGTGTCTTTAGCGCCGAACACGGCGCGCAAGTGGGGCGTGAAGCCGAGGTGCGCGCAGACTTCGCGGGCGGAAACGCCAAACTTGTTGGTGAAGACCGCGCAGGCGACGCCGCGGACCTGGAGTTTTTCTAGCAATGCGAGCGCGCCGGGCATGGGTTCGGCACCCGTGAGCATGGTGGCGTCCCAGAACGGGCGGTAATGCGAAAGAGCTTCGTCGAGGCGCGAGGACGGGACGAAGTTGAGCATGGCGTTCTCCAGGCCGCCGCCGATGGCGCGTTTCACCTGCTGATAGGTGGGCGCCGGAAGCCCGAGTTGCGGCAGCGCGTGCGCGTAGCTGCGGTGGATCGCGGGCAGGTGATCCATCAAGGTTCCGTCCAAATCGAAAAGCACGGTGCGAAAACGCATTCGGGCAGACTACGCGGCGAGAGTTTGCGCGAACGATACAAAATTTTCGTTCCTTCCGCCCGTGGCTGCGGTCAACTTGCCTACAATGTCAGCGCCGATCCCTCTCCCGACCGAAACCCGCGTGCTACTCCGCACCGAGGGGGACTGGCTGCTCGTCGAGTTGCAAGGCGCGTGGCGCATCACGGAGACGCGGCCGTCTTGGCCGGCCTTGGTCGCCGAGGGTGATCCGATCCGCGTGAAGCTCGTGTGGGGTCGGTTGGCGGATTGGGATAGCGCGTTGTTGCTGTTCGTCTTTGAGGTGCGCCAGTGGTGTTTGACCAAGAATATTTACTGCGATCTCTCCGCTTTGCCGGAGGCGTTGCAAAAGCTCCTGCGTCAACTCGTGGTGGTGAACGAGACGCCGATGGCCATGGATCGGTCGCGGAACTTTCTCACCATGGTGGGCCTCGCCGCGCAGGACGTGTGGGCGAAGACCAAGGAGATCGCGACGTTCGTGGGCGAGTGCGTGATCAGCGCGAGCGCCTTGCTGAAAAACCCCCAGAAATTCCGCTGGCGCGACTGTCTCGACGAGATGCAGCAATGCGGCGCGATGGCCCTGCCCATCGTGAGCCTTATCAGTCTGTTGGTCGGTATCATCATGGCCTATCAATCGGCCGTGCTGATGCGCCAGTTCGGCGCCGATATCTACGTGGCCGACGCGGTGGGCCTCGTCATGGTGCGCGAGATGGGCGCGATGATGACCGCGATCATCCTCGCCGGTCGCACGGGCGCGGCGTTCGCGGCGACGTTGGGCAACATGAAGGCGGGCGAAGAGATCGACGCGCTCCAGACGCTCGGTATCCGTCCGGTGGATTTTTTGGTGATGCCGCGCCTCGTGGCGTTGGGCGTGATGCTGCCGCTGCTGGCACTCTATGCGAACGGGCTCGGCATTTTCGGCGGCATGTTGGTTTCGCGCGGCCTGCTCAACATCCCGCCCGCCGCGTATTGGGTCGAGACGCTGACCGCGGTTGATCTGTCGGACATTACCACAGGGCTCATCAAGGCGGTGTTTTTTGGCGTGTTGGTTGGCCTCGCGGGCTGCCATCGCGGTCTGCGCGCCGAGCGCAGTGCGGCGGGCGTCGGTCGGGCGACCACCTCGGCGGTGGTGATGGGCCTACTGTTGATCATCGTGGCCGACGCATTGTTCGCGGTGATCTTTAACATTCTCGGTTGGTGAACGCCTGCGCATGAACATCCACGAGCCCAACGTTCCTGCCCTTGATGTCGCCGACCTGGAGTGCGGCTACCAAAGCAACGTGCTCCTCAAGGACATCTCGTTTCAAGTGAAGCGCGGGGAGATCTTTTTCATCATCGGCGGGTCTGGCTGCGGCAAGAGCACACTGCTTCGCCACATCGTGGGCCTGAACGCGCCGACTGCGGGCCAGGTGCGCTTCTTCGGCGAATGCTTCAACGCGGCCGCCGACCATCGCCAGCGAGAGATGCTCAAGCGTATCGGTGTGCTTTACCAAGGCGGTGCGTTGTGGAGCTCCCTCAACCTGCTGGAAAACGTGATGCTCCCGCTGGAGGAATACACACCGCTCAACTTCGCCGAGCGCGCCGAGCTGGCCTGCATGAAACTCGCCCAAGTCGGCCTTTCTGGATACGACGCGTATTATCCATCCGAGATCAGCGGTGGCATGAAGAAGCGTGCCGGCCTCGCCCGGGCGCTCGCGCTCGATCCGGCGATCGTTTTCTTCGACGAACCCTCCGCTGGCCTCGACCCGCTGACCTCCCGCCGTCTTGACGAATTGATCGTCAACCTGCGCGACTTGCTCGGCATGACGTGCGTGGTGGTGTCGCACGAGTTGGCGTCGATCTTCGGCATCGCGGACCGGGTCATCATGCTCGACAAGCAGTCCAAGGGCATCATCGCCGAGGGCGACCCGCGCGTGCTGCTCACTGACAGCAAAGATGCACGAGTGCGTGAATTCCTCGGGCGTGGCGAAGACGCCGCAGCCGCAGCCCACGCCAACCCGCCTTCCTCTTGAATCCGCTCCTACAACCGAGCTTCGATCCTCTATTCCTGTGAAAACCAAAGTAAGTCCCGCCGTCGTCGGTTTGTTTGTCCTCGGCGCGCTCGTCCTCGGCCTCGTCGCGTTGTTCTCGTTTGGCGGCATCAACTTCTTCTCCAAGCCCGAGCGCTTCGTCGTGTATTTCGATGAATCCATCCACGGCCTCGACCTCGGTTCGCCGGTCAAGTTGCGCGGCGTGCGCGTCGGCCGTGTGGTTAACATCAGTCTCCGTTACGTGCCGGCCAGCAACCATTCGGTCGTCGCGGTCGCCTGCGAACTCAACCGCAACCTCATCAGCGATGAAAAAGGACAGGTGATCGATGTGACGGAGCCCGGAAAACTGCAGGGCTTGGTGGATCGTGGACTCCGTGCGCAACTCGGAGTGATCGGCCTCGCGACCGGCCTACTTTACGTAGAGCTGGATTTTGTCGATCCCCACACCTACCCGGCGAATCCGCGCACCGATTTGGTTTCGCAGTATGTGGAAATGCCCGCCGTGCCTTCGGCGATTTCCGAGTTCCAAGCCAACCTCACGGAGATTCTTAATGACGTGAAAAAAATCGATTTCGCCGGCCTCTCCCGCGAGGTGGAGGGCTTGATCGTCGATGTTCGCAAAAAGATCAACGCGATGGACACTGGGGCGCTCGCTGCGGAGTGGATCAAGGCGGGCGCATCCGTCCGCGAACTCGCCTCCTCTCCCGAGCTGAAGCAGACGTTCGTCAGCCTCAGTGCCGCGTCGCAGAAGCTCGACGCGATCCTCGCCGACTACGCCAAGAACGGTCCGACCGGCGCGAGTCTTGCCCAGACGATCGAGGACATGAAAGGCACGATCAACGCGTTTAACACGACCGCCGCCACCGCGCAGAAGTTCATCAATGCGCAGCAGAACCTCGGCGACGACGCCTCGCAGGCGCTCACCAAACTCGGTGATGCCGCCGCCGCCGTGCGCGAGCTGGCCGACTTCCTCGAACGCAACCCGAGCGCGCTCCTCACCGGCCGCAAGCAGCCACAACCCGCGCAGCCCGCCAAGTGACCTCAACGCAACGATCCTCCGCCGCCATGAATCTCCACGCACTCGTTTCTCGCTCCCTCCTTCTGGTCTCGGCCCTCGGGCTCCTGCTCACGACCGGCTGCTCGTTACTGCCAGAGCCGAAGGCCGATCCCACGCGTTATTATGTGCTCACCGGTCCGGCCGCCGCGTCGAACGAATCAGCCGAGCCGGCCAAGGCTGCGGGCGCGCTGGTGCTCGGGCTGAAACGCATTGAGATCGCGCCGTATTTGAACGGTAAGGAGATGGTCGTGCGTGAGCAGGGCAACGAAATCACCTACAACAGTTTTTCGCGTTGGGCCGAGCCGCTGGCGACGAGCATCAATCGCGCGCTGGTCGATAGCCTCGCTCATTCCGGCAAGGTGCGGCGGGTGTATTCGCAACCGTTCCCGTTTGAGGTGGAGCGCGACTACGACGTGAGCATCCGCGTGCTGCGTTGCGAAGGTGAACGCACCGACGACAAAGCCACCGTTAGTTTTTCAGCGGAGGTCGAGGTGACCGAAGCCAAGGCGGGAGGCGCGGTGGTGTTGCGCAAGGTCTTCACGGCGCCCGCAGCGGCGTGGGACGGAAAAGATTTCAGTAAGCTAGCCTCCGCATTGAGCGACGATATCAGCGCGCTCGGCGCCGACCTGATCACGACGCTGCCGGCGAAGTGAGTGTGTAGCGGCGAGTGGGCGGGACGGGTGGACACGAAAAAGCCCCGACGCGGTCGTCGGGGCTTCGGCGGGACGGGATCTAAGGCAGACGCGGCAAGCTGCCGCGTTTACTTTTCAACCCGCTTAGGCCTTCAACGCGGCGGCGATGCGGGCGAGGGCTTTCTCGACATTCTCGCGGCTGTTGAAGGCGCTGATGCGCACGTGGCCTTCGCCACATTTGCCGAAGCCGGCGCCCGGAGTGCACACGACTTGGGCTTCGTTGAGGAGTTTGTCGAAGAAGGCCCACGAATCGGTGCCGGTGTTGACCCAGATGTAGGGCGCATTGTCACCGCCGATGCAGCTGAAGCCGAGCTTGGTCATGGCCGTGCGAATGAGCGCAGCGTTGGCCAGGTAGAAGTCGGTCATGGCCTTCACCTCGGCCTTGCCCTCGGGCGTGTAGATGGCGGCGGCGGCCTTTTGCACGGGGTAGGAAACGCCGTTGAACTTGGTCGTGTGGCGGCGGTTCCAGAGCGCGTGGAGCGGGTGGGCGTTGCCGGCGAGGTCGTAGGCGACGAGCTTCTTCGGCACCACGGTGTAGGCGCAACGCGTGCCGGTGAAGCCGGCGGTCTTCGAGAAGCTGCGGAACTCGATGGCGACTTCGTCGGCACCGGGGATTTCGTAGATGGAGTGGGGGATCGCCGGGTCGGTGATGTAGGCCTCGTAGGCGCTGTCGAAGAGGATGATCGCCTTGTTGGCCTTGGCGTAGGCGACCCAGGCGGTGAGCTGTTCCTTGGTGGTGACGGCGCCGGTCGGGTTGTTCGGGAAGCAGAGGTAGATCAGGTCCGTGGCAACTGAGGGGATGGCGGGCACGTAGCCGTTGGCGGGCGTGGAATCGAGGTAGGTGATGCCGGCGTAACGGCCATCGAGGTTGGCTCCGGTGCGGCCAGCCATGACGTTGGTGTCCACGTAAACCGGATACACGGGGTCGGGGATGGCGAGCTTCAGGCCTTCGGTCGCGAAGATTTCCTGGATGTTGCCACAGTCGCACTTGGAGCCGTCGGAGACGAAGATCTCGTCGGCGGAGATGGGGCAGCCGCGGGCGGCGTAATCGTGGGTGGCAATGGCTTCGCGGAGGAAGGCGTAGCCCTGTTCGGGACCGTAGCCTTTGAAGGTGGCGCGCACGGCCATCTCGTCGACGCCGGCGTGGAAGGCCTCGATGCAAGCGGGAGGCAAGGGCTCGGTCACGTCGCCGATGCCGAGGCGGATGATGGGCTTGTCGGGATTCGCGGTGGTGTAGGCCGTCACGCGCTTGGCGATGTCGGAAAACAGGTAGGAGGCCTTCAGCTTCAGGTAATTTTCGTTGATGCGGATCATGGTAAGCGGTGTTTGAAAATGCGTCTCGACGGGCGAAAAACTTGAATAAGTGGCGCGGCGGAACTTAGTTCAAGCCTCGCGTTTCCTCGCGAGTCCTTACCGTTTCATGCAAACAATTACATCGGTTTCCGAGATGCAGGCGCTGGCAGAAAGCCTGCGGCTCAAGGGTCAGACCATCGGCTTGGTGCCCACCATGGGCGCGCTGCACGAGGGTCACCTGAGCCTGGTTAAAATCGCCGCGGAACGCGCCGATGTCGTGGTGGTGTCGATCTTTGTGAATCCGACTCAGTTCGGTCCGAGCGAGGATTTCACGAAATATCCGCGTCCCTTGGAGGCTGATCTGGCGGCCTGCGAAGCCGCAGGCGTTGACTACGTGTTCGCGCCGGAACCGATCGAAATCTACCCGAAAGGCTACTCGACCTACGTCCTCGAAGAACACATCGCCAAGCCACTCGAAGGCGCGTCGCGTCCGTCGCATTTTCGCGGCGTGACCACGGTGGTGGCCAAATTGTTCAACATCGTGCGCCCTCACTTCTCGGTGTTTGGCCAGAAGGATGCGCAACAAGTCGCGGTCATCAGCAAGATGGTCGCGGATCTCAATTTTAACGTCGAAATCGTGGTCGCGCCCACGTTGCGCGAAGTGGACGGACTCGCGCTCAGTTCGCGCAACCGTTACCTCACCAACACGCAGCGGGTGGAGGCGTTGGTTCTCAATCGCGCGCTGCGCAAAGCCGTCGAGATGGTTGCGGCCGGCGAGCGCCGCGTGGACCGCCTGATCGCCGAGGCGACGCACCTCATCGGACAACAGCGCCGCGTGCGCATCATCTATGTTTCCATCGTGGACCGCCTGACCATGGAGGCCGTGAAGGGCGAAATCACCGTCGGCAAATCGGTCATGACGATTGCCGCATGGGTCGATGAAGTGCGTTTGATCGATAACGAAATCCTGTGAGCGCCGGTCCTTCGTTCGATGTCTTGGTGATCGGCAGCGGCATCGCCGGGCTGAGCTTTGCGCTTAAAGTCGCGCGGCTCGGGCACTCGGTGGCGATCCTCACCAAGAAAAACCAAGCGGACTCCAACACGAACTACGCCCAAGGCGGCATCGCCGTCGTGACGGGTGAGACGGACGACTTCGACAAACACGTCGATGACACGCTCGTGGCCGGTGACGGTTTGTGCAACGAGAAGGTCGTGCGCGAGATCGTGCGCGACGGCCCCGAGCGCGTGCAGGAGTTGGTGGACATGGGTCTCCAGTTCTCCCGTGACGAAACCGGCGGTTACGACCTCGGGCGCGAAGGCGGCCACACCGAGCGCCGCGTGCTCCACGTGAAGGATATCACCGGCAAAGCTATCGAAAGTGCGCTCATCAAAGCGCTCTCGCGTGAACCGCGCATCGCGATGTTCGAGCACATGTTCGCCATCGATGTGATCACGCGCCGCAAGATCGCCGGTCCGTCCTCGCGCGCCGCCGACCGCGTGCTTGGTGTTTACGCGCTCGATGTGCGCGACGGACGCGTGCTCACGTTCCAAGCGCCCGTCGTGATGTTGTCCACGGGCGGAGCGGGGCAGGCCTATCTCTACACGACCAACCCCGACATCGCCACCGGCGACGGCATTGCCATGGCGTATCGCGCGGGCGTCGAGGTGCGGAACATGGAGTTTATCCAGTTCCACCCGACCGCGCTTTATTCGATTACCGGCAAGCGTTTCCTCATCAGCGAAGCGGTGCGCGGCGAAGGCGCCATTCTGCGCAACGCGGCGGGCGACGCCTTCATGAAGGACTACCACCCGATGGCCGATCTCGCCCCGCGCGACATCGTGGCCCGAGCCATCGACGCCGAGATGAAGAAGAGCGGTGCGCCCCACGTGTGGCTCGACATCACGCACCGCAACGACGCGTTTCTGCGCACGCGTTTCCCGCAGATTTACAAGACCTGCAAGGACCTCGGGATTAACATCTCCAAGGACATGATCCCGGTCGTGCCCGCCGCGCACTACACCTGCGGCGGCGTCGCCACCAACCTCTCGGCCGAAACCTCGCTCCCCGGTCTCTACGGCTGCGGCGAGGTGGCCTGCACCGGTTTGCACGGAGCCAACCGCCTCGCGTCCAACTCGCTCCTTGAAGCCGTCGTCATGGCGCATCGCGGCGCCAGTTCGGTGGACGCCTACCTGAAAAAGTCCCGCAAACTCCCCGCTCCCGAAATCCCTGCGTGGGTCGATCTCGGCGGCGGCGACATCGATGAACGCGTGGTGGTGACGCACAACTGGGATGAGTTGCGCCGCACCATGTGGGATTATGTGAGCATCATGCGCACGACGCGCCGCCTTGAGCGCGCCCGCACGCGCATCGCCACGCTCACGCGTGAGATTCAGGAATACTATTGGAACTTCTCGGTGGATTCCCGGCTGTTGGAGCTGCGCAACCTCACGCAAGTTGCCGAGCTGATCGTCGCCTGTGCGCTTCAGCGCAAGGAAAGCCGCGGCCTCCACGCGATCGCCGATTATCCGAAGACCAAGAAAGCCGCCCGCGACTCCCGCCTGCGCAAACCCTGAGCGATGAGTCGTCTGCCTGCCGTCCGTCGTCCGTTTTTGTAGGGCCGCCCCTTGCGGGCGGGCCTGCTTGGTGCCCGCGATCCAAAGTGAAGGGGCGTTCGAGTCGAACCCGAACCTCCCGTGATTGTTTCGCTCGTTGCCTGCGTCCGAATCAAAAGGACAACCGTCCTGTCTGAACCCGGCCTACAACCACCTCACCTCTAGCTCCCTATCCAGTTTGTCACTTATTAAGTGACAAACAATCCGGGGGCCTCCTTCGCCCGCCGGTTCACGGCGCCTGATAGATTTTGGTGGAAATCTACCATAATCTATCATTTCTAGGGGTCATGTCCTCTGCTAATGACCCCCTGTCCCGCATGCTGGAGCTGTCGCATCAGCTCGGTCGCGAAGAGCGTAAGCTCGCCATTCTCGGCGAAGGCAACACCTCCGCCCGCCTCTCCGACGACACGTTTGTCGTGAAGGCCTCCGGCTCCAATCTCGCCACGTTGTCCGCCGCCGGCACCGCCGAGTGCCGCTTCGACAAGCTGGTCCCGCTGCTCTCCGCCGCGTCCATGACCGACGTCGCCGTGGACGAAGCGCTCTTCGCCGCGCGCGTTTCGACCGAGTCGAAGAAGCCTTCCGTCGAGGCCATCTTTCACGCCTACCTGCTCACGCTCCCGGGTGTGAACTACGTCGGCCACACGCACGCCATCACGGTTAACCAGATCCTCTGCTCCACCCACGGGCGCTCGTTCGCCACTCACCGCCTCTTCCCCGACGAGATCGTCTGCTGCGGCGTAGAAAGCGTCTTCGTTCCCTACACCGATCCGGGCCTCAAGCTCTCGCAGGCGATCAAGACCGCCGTGGAGGACTACATCAAACGCCTCTCACGTCCGCCCCGCATCATCCTTTTGGAAAACCACGGCCTGATCGCGCTCGGCGCCACGCCCGAAGCCGTCCTCGCTGGCACCTTGATGGCCGCCAAAGCCGCCGAGATCTACGTGGGCGCCGCCGCCATCAGCGCCGTGCCTCGTTTCCTCACCGCCGAGCAAGTCGAGCGCATCGCCGGCCGCCCCGACGAACACTACCGCCAAAAGGCCCTCGGCCTCTGATTCTGAAACTCTCCGAAATGTAGGAGCCTGCTTGCAGGCGATTGAACCGTTCGCCCGCCCTCGGCGGCTCCTCGCATTTCGTTCCGATCCATCGCCTGCAAGCAGGCTCCTACATTCCGATCTTTTCGCAGCAGATTTCACCTTCACACACCACCCCTCCACACCCACCCATGTCCTCCTACAAATTCGTTAACTTCCTCTGGGATGATGCCAAGGCCGCGTCCCTCGATCCCGTCGGCCGCCTCGTTTACCGCTCCAACCTCCTCGGCAGCGACCAGCGCATCACCAACACCGGTGGCGGCAACACCTCCTCCAAGCTGAAGGAAAACGACCCGCTCACCGGCGAATCCACCGAAGTCCTCTGGGTCAAAGGCTCCGGCGGCGACCTCCGCACCTCCAACCGCGACAACTTCTCCTCCCTCTACCAGGACAAGCTCATCGGCCTCCAGCAGGTCTATGCCGCCAAGGCCAACAAAGGCATCAAGTCCGAGGCCGAGGACGCGATGGTGAACATGTATTTCCACACCACGTTCAACCTCAACCCCCGCGCCTCCTCGATCGACACGCCGCTGCACTCCTTCCTGCCCGGCAAGCACGTCGATCACATGCACCCCAACGCGATCATCGCCATCGCCGCCTCGAAGAACTGCGAAAAACTCACCCAGGAAATCTTCGGCGGCGACATGGCCTACGTCCCCTGGATGCGCCCCGGCTTCGAGCTCGGCCTCGCCATGCAGGAAGTCGCCCGCAAGCAACCCGCCGTCAAAGCCATCATGATGGGCCAGCACGGCTTCATCTCCTGGGATGACAACGAGAAGGTCTGCTACACCCGCACCCTCGACCTCATCGAAAAGGCCGCCGCCTACATCGAGCAAAAATACGCCGCCAAAGGTGGCGACGCCACAGCCTTCGGCGGACCCAAATACGCCGCCCTCGCCCCCGAGGCCCGAGCCACCGCTTTCGCCGCCATCCTCCCCTGGCTCCGCGGCCAGGTCTCCCAGCAGAAACGCTTCATCGGCACCGTGCAGGACGACGAGAAGATCCTCCGCTTCGTCAACTCCAAGGACGCCGCCCGCCTCGCCGAACTCGGCACCAGCTGCCCCGACCACTTCCTGCGCACCAAGATCAAGCCCCTCTACATCGACTGGAATCCCCAGTCCGAAGACGCCGCCACGCTCAAGAAGAAGCTCGCCGCCGGCCTCGACCAATACCGCAAGGACTACGCCGCCTACTACGCCGCCTGCAAACGCGCCAACTCGCCCGCCATCCGCGACGCCAACCCGACCGTCGTCCTCATCCCCGGCCTCGGCATGATCGCCTGGGGCAAGGACAAGTCTGAATCCCGCGTCACCGCCGAGTTCTACAACTGCGCCGTTGAAGTCATGCGCGGCGCCGAGGCGATCGACACCTACATCTCCCTCCCGCAGCAGGAAGCCTTCGACATCGAATACTGGCTCCTTGAAGAAGCGAAACTCCAGCGCATGCCCGCCGAGAAAGAACTCGCCCGCCAGTCGATCGTCGTGATCGGCGCCGGCTCCGGCATCGGCAAGGAAACCGCCCACCGCTTGGTGAAAGAAGGCGCCCACATCGTGTGCGTTGACCTCAACGCCGCCGCCGCCGAAGCCACCGCCAAAGAGATCGAAGCCAAATACGGCGTCGGCATCGGCGTCGCCGGCACGGGCGTGTCGAACTGCGGCCCCGCCATCGGACTCGCCGCCAACATCACCGACCGCGCCAGCATCCGCGCCATGTTGGACAAAGTCGCGCTCGCCTACGGCGGCTTCGACAGCATCTGCGTGACCGCCGGCATCTTCGTGCCCTCCGACACGACCGGCCACATCCCCGACGACAAGTGGGCGCTCACCTTCAACATCAACGTCACCGGCAGCTACCTCGTCGCCGACGAAGCCTTCAAGACCTGGAAAGAACAAGGCCTCCGCGGCAACCTGGTCCTCACCACCTCCGCCAACGCCGCCGTCGCGAAGAAAGGCTCGCTCGCCTACGACACGTCGAAGGCTGCCGCGAACCACCTCGTCCGCGAACTCGCGATGGAGCTCAGCCCGCTCGTCCGCGTGAACGGCGTCGCCCCCGCGACGGTCGTGCAAGGCTCCGCCATGTTCCCCCGCGACCGCGTGATCGGCTCGCTGGCGAAATACGCGATCCCCTACACGGACGACGAAGCGACCGACAGCCTCGTGACAAAGCTGGCCCAGTTCTACGCCGACCGCACGCTGACCAAGAGCCCGATCACCCCGGCCGACCAAGCCGAGGCCTACTTCCTCCTCGTGACGAAGCGCCTCAGCAAAACCACGGGCCAGATCGTGACCGTCGACGGCGGCCTCCACGAAGCGTTCCTCCGCTAAGTCGGCCAACGTGGGAAGCGTGCTTGCACGCGATGTTTGGGTCCTACGCCAACCCGTAGGGCCTGACCTCGCGTCAGGCCACTCCGATTGTAGGGGCGTCGCTTGCGACGCCCGCTCCCTTTCCTGCGCTGTTTACGACCCAGCGCAGGCTAATACAGGTTAGGGAAAAAGAGCCGCGCATCCGAAAGGGTGCGCGGCTTTTTCATGCGTGATGGCCGGGAGGGCGGGAGAGAATCTTGCGACAATCCACGGCTGTATCACCGCAAACTGGGTCCGTCTCGCCACAATCCACGCCTGTATGATGGCAAACTACGTCTGTATCACGCTAATCCATGGCCGTCCGGCCTGAGAAAACGTCTGTATGACGTCAGTCCGCCTCTGTATCGCGACAGTCTGCGCCTGTCGGACGCCTATGTGCCTTCGTAAGGCGACAATTCATGGCTCCCTCCGTCAAAACACGGGCTCGGACCCAGAAGCGCGTTAAACGAGGACCTGATTATGACAGCGCCGGGCCTGCCGTGTGATCGCCCGCCATATAGGCGTTAATCAGGCTGTGCATCGGCAGTGCGTTGACCCAGACGAGCATGTGGATAATTCGGAAGCATGCCGACGCTTCCGTGCCCCTCCGTTCCGCGCGTGTTTCCGTCATGGTGGAGGATCAGTGGGCGGATAGTGCTGACCGCTGCGGCGCTGATGCTGGCCGGGTGCACTGCCTTCCTGCGCGACACGCCTGCGCCGATTCCCACCCGGGCGTCGCAACTATCGCCCACCGGGCCGGCCTCCACGCTCGTGGTGTTTCTGCCGGGGCGCGGCGACTCGATGGCGGATTTTGAGCGCTACGGTTTCATCGCCGCGTTGCGCGACGCTGGCGTCAACGCCGACACCATCGTGGTGGATGCCCACCTCGGCTACTATTTCAACCGGACCGTGATCGATCGGCTGAGCGCCGATGTGCTGGTTCCTGCCCGTGCGCGGGGTTATCGGCGAATCGTGCTGGCCGGCGTCTCGCTTGGAGGTCTCGGCGCGCTGCTGAATGAACGCGATGCCCCCGGGTTGGTGGATGTGATCGTGGTGATTGCTCCCTATCTGGGCGACAAGCCGGTGTTCTTCGCGCAAATCAGGGCCGCCGGAGGCCCGGCGGCGTGGGCGGCCGGACGGAATCCGACCACGGGCGGCGTTGAGAATGAGATCTGGACGTTTCTCGGCAAACGGTCGTCTGTGTTGCCGCCGACCTGGCTGCTCTATGGGAGCGGTGATTCGCTGGCGATCGGGCACCAAATGCTCGCGACGCTTCTGCCGCCAGCGCACGTAAGGACCGTGCCGGGCGCCCACGATTGGACAACTTGGCTTTCGCTCTGGCGCGGGGTCTGTGTGGATTCCGAATTGTTTGCCGCGGAACGGGCCGAGCCAATGGGCTCCAAAAAATGATTATCTAGGATCGGCACGCCGACTTCCGTTGGCTCGATGATCCGTGACCCAGTGGAAGGCGGGCTCATGAGGGACGTCACCAAAAGGGACGATCCCCGTTGAGCACCGCTCGTGTCAAAAGCCGCTCGCAACGGGTAACACCCCATAGCGTCGGCCGGTCCGATTGCGTAATCTCTATTCTCATGAAAATCACTCCCTCCCTCGTTCTCCTTGCAGCCATGAGTGCCGCAGTCATCGGCCTGTCCGGCTGTGAAAAGAAAACCTCGGTTAAAGAAGTCGCCCACGATACCGCCACCGCCGCCAAGGACATTGCCACCGACGTCAAAGACGCAGCGGTCAGCACGTGGGCCACCGTCAAAGCCTACACCTTCGAGAAAAAGTCCGACTTTGCCGACGCCATCGATCGCATGGCGGCCAAGACCGATGCCGGAGTGGACACCCTCGCAGCCAAATCCGAGCCTGCCCGCGACAAAGCTGTGGCGGAATACAAGGCGGCCCGCGCCACCCTGAAAACCCAGCTCGGCAATCTGCGTGAAGCGTCCGCCGACACCTGGTCCGCGACCAAGGAAAAAACCAGCGAAGCATGGGAGCACGTCCAAGCCGCCTACGAAAAGGTCAAGGCTAGCGTCACCTCCTGAGTTCGCAGCGCCGCCTGTGCAGATGAGGGGATCATCTCGCGAAGGCCGCAAAGCTTGCCGCGCTTGCCGACGTAGGCCGGCGGCTCGCAGAGGTCGATTCGGAGGCACGGGTCTGGTCACGTATTGGGTTGCCTAGCCAAGGGCGCGGCCGGAGCTTTTTTCATGATCGCGCGAAGCTCCTGGGTTGCGGCGGTGATGGCGCTGCTGGCGATTCCCGCCCTGCGCGGGAGTGATCCGCAATGGGACTGGCTGGCGGACACCCAGTGGTATGTGCCGACGGCCAACTTGCTCGCCTATCTCGCGCCGGGCACCGATCTCTCGACGCCGCTGCCGGTCGGCGACCAGACGTTGTGGAGCATCACGAGCTCCGCGAACGGGCTGTTCTCGGGATCGACCGAGGCGACGTTGTCGGTTCCCGGGACGACGACGGTTTCGACATCAACGATGAGCGGGGTGGTGACGGCGGACGGTCAGGTGCGGATCGTGTTCACGCCGACCGGGGACTCTGCAGGCGGACCGCAGACGGTGGGCATCGGGCAGGTCCGAGACGTGGGGCAGGAAATGCGGATCGAGATGCAGATGATGACCGGAAGCGGGAGTTTCTACGTCACGCATTGGGCCTACATGACGGCGTTGCCGTCGGGGGAATTTACGCCGCCCGACGTCATCGACGGAGGTGCGTTGCTCTCGACCGAGTGGGCGTGGATGAATGGCACGTCGTGGGCGCTTTCGGCGCCGGCGATCTTCGGCACGGCGGACGCGGCCGGGTTTGCCGTGTCGGGGTATCGCAACGGTTATTTCTGGGGCGCGGGAACCGCGCCAGCCTCGGCGGGGGCCGGGACGTTTACGTATCTCGGCTCGGTCACTCCGGAGGGCAGCGTGTTGTTCAACGTGTTGTCGGGCGAAACGCTCACGAATTTGACGGGGCAAATCACGGGCGACGCGGAGACGGGTGCGATGGCGCTGCGCGGCTACGTGGGCACCGATGACTTCGGTGACGCGGCGGTGGCGACCGCGATCCCCGAGCCGGCTACGACATGCGCATGGCTGGCCGCATGCTCGGCGGGGCTGGTGGCCGTGCGGATGCGCTTCAGGCGGCTGGCGCGAGGGGCATTGTATTAAACGCAGGCTGCCGAACCTCACCATTAATGGCGTGGTGATCGCGGATGACATGAAGAAGCCCGGATGGTTTAAAACCTCGGATATGGCGCGGTTCTTCGTCGGCGATTATGTCGAGGGACTCAGGTTCGTTACGGGCGGCGGCGGAAAGTGATTTCTCGCGCGAGAGGGCAACGGGCACTGATCCCCTTTTCCCTGTCCGTCGTTAAGGTTTGAGGTCGCTTACGTATCGGGTTCGACCACTCGCTGGCGCTCGTAGCTACCGGCAGCAGCGAGTGCATTCCGCGCTCAATGTTATTCACATTAAATAAAAGGGGTTGTGGAGAAAGGGGCATCGTCGCAGCCTCTCCTCAGGCTCGTAAGTGCCATGACTGCCCTGACCCCACTCCCCAAGGCGCCGTCGATTCTCATCGTGGATGATGAACCGGGTAGCGTTGCTGCGTTGTCGTTTATGTTGGAACAATCGGGTTATCACCTGCGTCACGCCACCACCGGCGAGCAGGCGCTGAAATTATACGAGGAGGAAGCCCCCCATCTGGTGATTCTGGATATTCGCCTTCCTGGTATCGACGGACTGGAGACGTGCCGCCGACTACGCGTTCAATACGGCGATGCGTGTGCGCCAGTCGTGCTCATAAGTGGTGTAATGGATCATCTTTCCGAAGGCCCTGGTTTTCCGCCCGGGGTGGTCGATTTTCTTGTGAAGCCGTTCAAGACCCAGGATGCGCTGGTGCATGTCCGCGCGCACTTGGAGGCCCGACTCTACGCCGTTCGTCAGCATGCCATGGCCGAGGCGCTGGCGCGCGCCAACGAGGCCAAGAATCGCTGCCTGGGAATGTGCGCACACGACCTACGCTCACCTCTCTCCTCAATTCGAGGGCTGGCTAACTTCCTGCTCGATCCGGATCTCGGGCCTCTCAGCGATGATCAAAAACAGATCGTGGCAACCATCCGCGACGCCAGCCAAGGAATGTTCGATCTCGTTTCCGAACTGCTGGAACTCTCCGTGTTCGAGTCGGGCGAACTCCGCCTGAATCTCGCGCCCGCTTCTCTGCCCGACATCGTGGCCCAGTGCGTGCGGCTGGCGGCAATCGAGGCCGAGCACAAAGGCACAACTCTTAGGTTGCTGCCTTCCGCTGCCGCCGACGCCGTCGTGGTCGACGCGGCCCGCATTCACGAGGTCGTTAATAATTTGCTGAGCAACGCCATCAAATACTCTCCGCCTGGCGCTACCATCACTGCCTGGCTGGATGTCCTTGTCGATGATCCCGACGGCCAAGTGGTGCGTTGTTCTGTTCGCGACCAAGGTCCGGGCGTTCTGGAGGCGGAACGCCCGCGTCTTTTTCAGGACTTCGGGCGGCTCTCCGCCCGACCCACCAATGGCGAGAAAAGCACGGGCCTCGGGCTTTCCATTAGTCGCCAAATCATCGAGGCACACGGTGGCCGCATCTCGGCCATAAACCAGCCCGAAGGCGGTTGCGTCTTCGGATTTACCCTTCCTCCCCAGCCATGTCATTCACCGGCTCAATCCTCATCGTCGACGACGAACCCCACGTCCGGCGGTTCCTCTCTGTTCTCGTCCGCAAGCTCGGCCTCGGCCAAGTGACTGTTCACGAGGCGGCCGACGGCAGGTCGGCCCTTGGCGTATTCGCCAAGGTCGATCCGGCCCCCGGACTCGTGCTGCTCGATATCAACATGCCTGGTATGGATGGCCTCGAGACTCTCCGGCACCTCCGTGCCGACGGGGCCACCTGCCCCATTATCATGCTCACCTCCCTCGCTACCCGCCAGATGGTCGAAAGTGCCATTGCCGCCGGAGCGGACGATTACCTGCGCAAGGACACCCCGGTGGACGAAATCACCGTGAGGATCACAGGTGTGCTCGGCATCGCCAAAGCACGCGAGCAGGTGCCCGACACGGCTCTGCCTCCACCCCCAAACCCATGAATTCATCAACCCCATCCATCCCGCAGATACTCGATCCAAGCCAAGGCCCCGCCCCGACGATTCGTTTCTCGCTGCACGCCATGCTGGCAGAGCTCGAGCGCGATCATGCCACCGGCTCCTTCGCAATGGAGAAACTGAATCAGTCCGAGATCATCAAACTGTTCGAAATCAACCGAAAGAACCGTGAAAAAAAAGCCTGATACCTCACCCTTCGCGACCTGGTTGAAAGCGCGTCCGGACTACATCAGTGCGGACGAACTTGCCGGTCTCGAGCACCTTCATGGCGGGGGCCTGCATTTGTTGCTGGCGCTCATCGAACAACGATATCTCGCCAAGGACGAGGCATGCCGCCTCTATGCCGAATCCCAAGGGTTCACCTACGTTGACCCGTTTGCCTCTATCATGACTGATGCGGCGGTGGCGGCCATCCCGGACGTTATTGCACGCAAGGCCTGTGTCATTGGCACCTACATCATCGACGGCGTTCTCACCATCGCCATGGCGCATCCCGAGGACGAGGCCCTCGTCTCGCGACTCGCCAGCATCGCCAACATGCCGATCAGCCCGGTGTTCTCGCTGCCCGTCGACATCGATCACGCGATCCTCATTCGGTATGCCAACGAAAAGAGCCTCGAGGACAGTCTGGGCGAGCTGGCTCGCACCACCCTCTTCGACGACCCCGGTTTGGTGGAGGAAAAACTGGCTGCCGTCGTCGATACCTCGGCCGTCGTCACCACGCTCAATGACATTATTTTCTACGCCATTCGCGAGCGCGCGACCGATATCCACATTGAGCCGATGGAGAGCGTGTCGCGTCTTCGTTTTCGCATCGACGGCATGCTGCGTGAGATCCTCACCTATCCGCGCAAGCTCCACCGTGCCTTCATCTCACGGCTCAAAATTATCTCGACGCTGAACATTGCCGAGACCCGTTTCCCTCAGGACGGACGTTTCTCCCTAGGCACCGCCGGTTCTCTCGCTGACTTCCGTCTCTCCACCATCCCGACTAAGCACGGTGAAAAAGCCGTGGTGCGCATCCTCCCGGGCTCGACCCGCAAGACCATGCTCACCTTGGACAAGATGATGATTTCGAATAATATTCTGGGATCGTTCCAGCGTCTCATTCGCAATCCCAACGGCATCATCTTCGTCACCGGTCCCACGGGTTCCGGCAAGACCACGACGCTCTACGCCGCCCTCGACGAGATCAATTCGCCCTCGATCAATATCTCCACCATCGAGGATCCGATCGAGATCCAGCTCGCCGGTGTCAACCAGACCCAGGTCAACTCCCACATCGACCTGAAGTTCTCTACGGTGCTGCGCGCTCTGTTGCGTCAAGATCCCGACGCCATCCTCATCGGCGAAATCCGTGACCTTGAGACCGCCAAGATCGCCACCGAAGCCGCGCTCACCGGTCACATCGTGTTCGCTACGCTGCACACCAACACCGCCGCCGAGGCGATTGTGCGTCTTATGGAAATCGGTGTGGAGAGCTACATGGTCGCTCCCTCCATCATCGGTGTGCTCGCCCAGCGTCTGGCCGCCCGCATCTGCGATAACTGCAAGGAATCCTATATCCCCAATCCAGAAACCTTGCACAAATACTTCGAGGACGAGGAGCTCCCGTTTGTGCGCTTCTACCGAGGCCGAGGCTGTCCCGTCTGCCGCGGCACTGGTTACATGGGCCGCATCGCATTCCACGAACTGATCCTGATCACGCAGGAGCTGCGCACCCTCATCTCGCGAGGCGCTTCGGTGCAGGAGATCAATGTTGCCGCCGCCAAGGTTGGCTACAAACCGTTGCGCTACGACGGCCTGAAAAAAGTGCTCCTCGGCCTCACCACCATCGACGAGATCGAAGCCAACACCACGCTCGAGTTCGGTTGATAGGGCGCGCCGGGTTTGCTCTACAGAAGACGCCGTTTGCATCCACTCCTGGATGTTTCGGCGGCTCTGTCGAACACGTCGTGCAGGCGCATCCTACGTAGGACATACGCTTACGCACCAGCCCCGGTGAGTCCTACCGGTGTATCAGACGGGCGCGGATGATTTTCCGCAGCGCCGCCCGCTAAGGTGAGGGGGATGAAATATTCCTCCCAGGCCCGCTCGGGTCTTTTCTTGCTCCTCTGCGCCCTAGGAATCGCGCAGGCGACCACCGCCCCTGTGTTCGCGAGCTACGACGTCAACACCATGCCCGCAACCAGCCCCGTTGACGGCACCAAACTCCGCACACCCACCGTCGGCAGCGCCACTCTTCACGTCCTCTCCCCCAATCTCCTCGAACTGGTTCGCGTCAACGGCAAGAGCGCCCAGTCCTCTTCCGTCGCCAGTTGGGATTTCGTCAGCTCCTCCGGTTCGCTCAAAGCTCCCAGTGCCTCGAAATTTTCCGTCACCGTCGATGGGAACGCCGTCGCTGTCCAATCGGTTGGCTTCAAGCGCCGCCCGCTTTACGCCCCGCTCGCCAAGCGCGATCTGCGCATTGGCAACGAGCTTTACCTGAAACTCGCCACGCCTATCGCCCCCGGCCAGACGGTCGAGGTCAAGAATCCCGATGGTTCACTCTGGGAGTCGTCGATGAAGTTCGCCGCCACCGCGCATCCGCTGCGCTACAGCCCAGCGATCCACGTCAACCAAGAGGGTTACGTCCCCGGCTGGCCCAAGAAGGCCAACGTGGGCTACTACCTCGGCAGCATGGGCGAGATGCCCGTGTCCGACACGCGCTTCGAAATCGTGGACGCCGCGACCGGCGATGTCGCCTACAGCGGCACGCTCACGAACCGCGTCGACGTGGGTTGGCAGTATTCGCCGACGCCCTACCGAAAGGTTTACGAGGCGGATTTCAGCGGCTTCAAAACTGCTGGCGAATACAAGCTGGTCGTCCCCGGCCTCGGCGCTTCGCTGCCGTTCATGATAGATGAAGGCATCGGCATGGACTTCGTCCGCACCTACGCCCAAGGCCTCTATCACCAGCGCTGCGGCTCTTCCAACAAGCTCCCTTATACGCGTTTCACGCATGACGCCTGCCACACGGCTCCGGCCACCGTGCCGAGTCCCGCGTCCTCCTATGCCTTCACGTGGGAGACGATCGCCGGCTACGCGAACAACCTGAATCCGGATAACCCCACGCAAACCGCGCCGCGTCTTACCTCCGAACGCGCGCAACTCTATCCCTTCGTCAACAAGGGCAAGATCAACGTCAGCGGCGGCCACCACGACGCCGGCGATTACAGTAAATACACGACCAACTCCGCCATGTTGCTCCACCTGCTCATGGTGGGCGTGGACGACTTTCCGGGTGTTGTCTCGTTCGACAATCTCGGCGTCCCCGGCAGCGGAGATGGTATCAGCGACATCCTCCAAGAGGCGAAGATCGAAGCCGATTATCTTGCTAAACTTCAGGATGCCGATGGCGGTTTCTACTTCCTCGTTTATCCGCGTGAGCGCGAATACGAGACCGATGTGACGCCTGACCACGGTGACGAACAAGTCGTCTGGCCCAAGAACACCGCGGCCACTGCCGCCGCAGTCGCCGCGCTTGCCGAGGCTGGTTCGTCGCCTGCGTTCAAGAAAGCATTCCCGGCCGCCGCCTATGCCTACATGGAAAAGGCCGAGCTCGGTTGGAAGTTCCTGACCGACGCCATCGCCAAGCATGGCAAAGCCGGCGCCTATCAAAAGATCACTCACTACGGTGACGACTTTACTCACGATGACGAACTCGCCTGGGCCGCCGCCGCGCTTTTCGTCGGCACCGGCGATCAGTCCTATCACAAGACCCTCAAATCCTGGTATGACCCGGCCGACCCCGCCACGCTGCGCTGGGGTTGGGTTCACGCCTACTCCTCCTATGGCAACGCGGCTCGTTGTTACGCCTTCGCCGTTCGCAGTGGCCGTCGCGCGGCCAGCGAGTTGGATTCCGCCTATCTCACCAAGTGCCAAAACGAGCTCATCGCCGCTGGCAACGACGCGTTGAAGTGGTCGAAGCAAAGCGCCTACGGCACGAGCTTCCCGGAAGAGACCAAGCACTACCAAGGCGCCGGTTGGTATTTCTCCAGCGGCCAGGCATTCGACATCACTGTCGCCCAACAGCTCGCACCCAAGGCCGAATACCTCGACGCGATTGTCCGTAATCTGAACTACGAGGCCGGTTCCAATCCGGTCAACGTGTGCTACGTCACGGGACTCGGCTGGAAGCGTCAGCACGAGATCGTGCACCAATACGCACAGAACGATGACCGTGCGCTTCCGCCGAACGGCATTCCCTTGGGCAACATCCAGAGTGGCCCCGCCTACACGTGGACCTACGGCACGGAGCTCACTGAGCTCACGTTCCCGCGCGACGACGCCAACTCGCCCACGCCTTTCTACGATCGCTGGAGCGACACCTACAACGTGACCACCGAGTTCGTTCACCTCGACCAAGCTCGTTCTCTCGTGAGCCTCGCCTACATGGCGACGCGCACCGCCGCGAAGAACCAAGCGTGGAAACCGATTTCCGGCACCATCAACGGCGTCCCTTCGACTATCGATCAGAACGCCTCGTTTAAGGTCTCGCTGGATGTCCCCGGCATGGACCTCGACGAAGCGCGCATCGTGTGGGAAGCCTCCGGTCAGCGGCCCGCCTACGGTGAAACCTACACCTACAAGCCCGCCGGTTCCGGCGCGCAGTGGATCGAAGCCGAAGCCCAATGGCCGGATGGCCGTCGCGTCTCTGCTCGCAAAAACCTCTTCGCCGAAAACGGACTCTCCACGATCTCGGTGACCGCCACTGACGCGATCGCCACGTTGGGCAACGCCAAGGACCCGGCGGTGTTCACCTTCACTCGCACGGGCAACACGGCCAACGCAGTCACGGTGAAGTTCCAGTTCGCCGGCACGGCCGCCAAGTGGACCGATTATCATCGTCCGCAAGGCGACATGCCCGAGGAGCTGGTGATCCCTGCCGGAGCGAGCAGTGCTACGTTGAAGATCCTCGCGGTGGACAACACCACGGGGGCTAATCCCGCCACGGTGATCCTCACCATGGACGGCGATAAGGGCTACAACCTCGGCACCCCGAAGAGCGCCACCGTCACCCTGAAACCCTGAGGAAACCAGAACGATAGTCTGATCCTGTAGGGCCTCACCTCGCGTGAGGCCGCGAGCACCGCGGGCGTTCGCAAGCCGTCGTAAGTCCCGCACCGGCCTCGACACAAGGTCGAGCCCTACATCAGACAAACCCCAACCCACTTTCCGGGAGTCCCTGGCGTGAAGCCTACTTCCGGTCTTAGTCAAACCAGCCGTCGGCACCTGCTGCGCGCGAAGCCGGCCCGACGTTGACTTAAAGCAAGCGAACATACGCACCCCGGGCCTTATCCGCCTTGGATGTTCCTGTCAGGATGTCAGGCGCAAGCCGACTCCCTGGCACAACAAGGCGGTCCCGAGCGCGCGGGGCCGCCTTCTTGTTTTCAGGCGAGTCCAGGTGAGAAAAGCCACGCAACCATCCCAAGCGGCGTGGGTCGGCGGAGGGGAGCGTGCCATGAAACTCATCGTCCTCATCAACCAGCAGGCTGGCGCGGTGGTTCAATCCTCCGACGGGTTTTCACCCGAAGCGCTGGCTGGGGAGTTTTCATCTCTCGGCATCGTGGCGCAGGTGCGTGTGCTGCCATCAGAAGCAATCGAGCCGGCCTTGCGTGAGGCGATTGCCACCCGTCCTGATGCCGTGGTGATCGGCGGAGGCGATGGCACGGTGCGCAGCGCGGCGGCGCTGCTGGCCGGCACTCAAGTGCCGCTCGGGGTGCTGCCACTTGGCACGCTCAACCATTTCGCCAAAGACCTCCGGATGCCGCCCGCTTGGCGCGATGCTGTGGTGGCGCTCGCATTCGCCATCGTGCGCGAGGTCGATGTCGCCGAGGTCAACGGGCATGTTTTCGTGAACAACTGCTCGCTTGGTGCCTATGCTGAGGCGGTGCGAAAGCGGGACGCCCTCCGCCACGAGCACGGGCACGGCAAGTGGCTCGCCATGTTGCGGGCCTCGTTCGAGGTGTTTAGGCGACTCCGTCGGCTGCGCTTGCGGATCACGGTGGCAGGCACGACGCGGCGCGTGGGCACGCCGCTGGTCGTCGTGGCGAACAACCGCTACTCGGGCCACGTGCTCGGCGTGAGCCTGCGAGCTCGGCTCGATGAGGGCCGGCTTTGGCTTTATGCGGTGCACGTCCACCGCCACCTCGCGGTCTTACGGCTGATATTGCAGGCGCTCTTCCGCCACCGGCCCGACGCGGCGGATGCACTCGAAGCCGAAGCGGCCGACCTGATCACCATCGAAAACGAAGGCGCACGCCTGCTGCCGGTTGCCGTCGACGGTGAACTCATTGACGTGCGCAGCCCGCTCACGTTTCTCCTACGGACGCGTGCGTTGCGGGTGTTGGCTCCCCCGGAAAAAACTAACATCGCCCCGTGAAGATTATCGCGCACATCTCCGATCTGCATTTCGGCGCGGAACGGTCCGACGTGGCTGACGCGTTGCGCGCGGATTTGCAGGCGCTCGCGCCCTCGCCGACGTTGGTCGTGATCAGTGGCGATTTCACGCAGCGTGCGAGGCGGCGACAGTTCGCCGAAGCGCAGGCGTATCTGCGCACGTTGCCCGGGCCGCAGCTGGTGGTGCCGGGCAACCATGACGTGCCGCTCTACGATGTGCTCAGGCGGTTCCTCGCGCCGCTGACGCGCTATCGGCGGTATATCGCGGACGAGCTGAATCCGCTTTTCGACGACGGAGAGCTGTTTGTGGCCGGGGTGAACACGGCGCGATCGCTCACCTGGAAAAGCGGGCGCATTTCGGTGGAGCAGATCGAGCAGTTGCAAGCGCGGCTGGCACGGACGACGGCGCGCTACCGCGTGGTGGTGACGCATCACCCGTTCATTCCGCCGCCGGTGGAAGACGCAACCGCTGCGCGCATCGATCTGGTTGGCCGGGCGGCGCGCGCGCTGGTGGTGCTGGATGCGGGTGGAGTGGACTTGTTGTTATCGGGACACCTGCACCACAGCTATGCGGGCGACACGCGCACGCAGTATCCGGCGGCGCGACGGGCGATCATCGCGGCGCAGGCGGGCACGGCGATCTCGCACCGCGTGCGCGAAAACGATCCGAACGGCTACAACCTGATCACGATGAACGGCGATGAAATCACCATCGAGGTGCGTGCGTGGACGGGTGCGACGTTTCGGCCACTGGCGACCAGCCGGTATCGGCGCTACGCGCAGGGCTGGCTGGAGGAGATCAGGGCGAGACCATCTCCGCCGGCAGGATGACCTGAACCTTCGGGCTGAAGAACACGTCGGAGATGACCTGTTTGCCGTTGCGGGTTTGGTAGATGTCGAACCAGGCCCACAGCGGGGCGCGCTCGTAATACATCACCAGATACACGCGGGTGACGCGTGGCGTGATGCTGGCCACGCGCATGACCTCGCTGCTTTCGAAAAGTCCATAGTTAGCGTCCGCGTATTTGAGCGAGGCGAGTTCGCTGCGCAGAAGGGTGGCGCGATCGAGAAGGGAGTTTTGCAGCCAGACTTGCAGGGCGGTGCTGAGGCCGCTCTGGGCGTAAGCATTCAGTCCTTGATTGATCAACTCAGGCACGGGCGTTCTCGTTTCGGCGAGTGCGTTGCTGGCCGGCGATGCCAGCAGGAGTGCGGTCAGGGCAAGGAGGAGACGGGGTGTTTTCACGCAGAGAAGACGATACCGAGGGACCGGAGAACGGCCAGTCACTTTAGAAACTACACTTCGACCGGCTGGCGCGGGGCTTCGTCTTTTTCCTTCAGGATAGCGGAGGCGCGTTCGAGTGCCTGATCGAAGTGGGCGCGGACGTTTTTGCGTCCGAGGCGTTCAATGAAGCCGGCCTTCATCATGACATCCAACGGCTGGCGGTGCGGGCCGCTGAGGATAACGGTGCCGCCCGTCTTCTGCATGCGCTCGACCATGCTTTCGAGCGCGTTGAGCGCGGTCGCGTCCATGGCCGGCACGAGTTGCATGCGCAGGATCAAAACCTTCGGAAGGCGTTCGAGGCGCAGGAGCGCGTCTTCCATTTTCTCGGCGGCACCGAAGAAGAAGGGCCCGAAGATGCGGTAAACGACCACGCCTTCCGGGATGACTTTGCCGCGAGCGAGTTGCTCGGGCGTTTCCAACTCGTCCTCATGCGTGACCCGGGAGATCTCCGTCGTCTCAGCCACGCGGCGGATGAAGAGAATGGCGGCCAGCACCATGCCAATCTCCACGGCGACGACTAGGTCGAAGACCACCGTCAGCCCAAACGTGGTGAGGAGCACGGCGGCGTCGCTGCGCGGCATCTTGTGGAGACGGGTGAGCTCATGCCATTCGCCCATGCGGAACGCCACGATGACGAGCACGCCCGCGATGGCGGCCATCGGCACGAATTGCGCGTAGTGGGAAAATGCCAACACGATAAGCAGCAGCGTGCCGGCGTGGATCATGCCGGAGAGTGGACTGCGCCCGCCGGTCTTCACGTTGGCCGAGGTGCGGGCAATGGCGCCGGTCGCGGGCAGTCCGCAGAAGAGCGGGCAGACGACATTGGCAATGCCTTGGGCGATCAACTCGGTGTTGGCATCGTGGCGGTCGTTGATGAGGCCGTCGGCGACCACGGCGGAGAGCAGCGATTCGATGGAGCACAGGATGGCGATGGTCGTGGCAGGCGCCATCAGGGCGCGCAGGCGTTCGAACGTGATCTCGGGCCAGTGAAACGGAGGGAGCCCATGGGGAATCGCCTCGGGGCCAAACTTCGACCCGACGGTCGTGACGTGGAATAATGTTTCCCAACCGAGGGTCGCCACGAGCACCGTGGACACCACCATCGCGATGATCGAGCCGGGCACGCGCCGGTGGTAGCCGAGGCGCGGCCAGAAGTGGATGAACAGCGTGCAACTCGCGGCGATGATCAGCGTCGTCGGGTTGATGTGAGGAATGTTTTTCAACAGCCACGGGATCTTCTCTAGGAACTCGGTGGGCGCGGGGCCTTGGTTGAGGCCGAGGAATTCCGGGGCCTGACTGGCCATCACCGAGACGGCGATGCCGGTGGTGAAGCCGCTCGTGACGGGGTAGGGGATGAACTTGATCAATGTGCCCATCCGCACCGCGCCCATGATCACGAGGATGACGCCCGCCATCATGGTCGAAAGTAGCAGGCCGTCGTATCCGTATTTCCCGACGATGAACAATAGGATGGGGATGAAGGCGGCGGTCGGTCCGCCGATCTGCACGCGACTGCCGCCGAGCGCGGAGATGAGAAACCCGGCGATTATCGCGGTGAATAATCCAACGGCGGGCGCGGGGAAAGGCATTGCGGTGCCAGGCGGAATGCTCGCGACACCGAAGGCGAGGGCCAGCGGCAGGGCGATCAATCCCACGGTGACGCCGGCGAGGCTATCGGCGATGATGCGCTGGCGGGTGAGCTGACCGTTGAACAGTTCCAAGCTCCGTGGGCGAAATCGGCCGCGCAGGGCGAACAGGACATCCTTCGGCGAATGGGGATTCATGGCGGGGAGTTCGCGGGGGTATGCCGGCAAGACCCGAACCAGCGGCGCGAGTTCAGGCGACCGGTCTGTATTCTGAGGTATAAGAAAGATTCGCGTTCAAGCGAGGGCATTGAACAACCGGCCGATCACGATCGTGCCAACCAGCACGATGGCGGCGAACGCGATGAGCAGACACGGGGTCATCACGGTGCGTCGCAGCCCGGGAGGTTTCGCTTCGCTCAAAACGGCGCGTTCCCGATGAGTGGGTCAGAGTTCGCAGGGATGGCGAGGCTGCGAGCGGTGAAGTAGGTTGCCCGCCACCCTTCCGCCAACCTCAACCCCGGGAAACATCATGGCCACGACCACCGCAGCGGACACGCTCGTCAACACCTTGGAACAGTGGGGCGTCGAAGTCGTCTTCGGTCTCCCCGGTGACGGAATCAACGGCATCATCGAGGCGTTGCGCAAGGCCAAGGATCGCATCCGCTTCATCCAAGTGCGCCACGAAGAAGCCGCCGCTTTCATGGCGTGCGGCTACGCCAAATACACCGGCAAACTCGGCGTGTGTCTCGCGACGTCCGGCCCTGGTGGCATTCACCTGCTCAACGGTCTCTACGACGCCAAGCTCGACGGACAACCCGTGCTCGCGATCACCGGTCACCATTTCCACGACTTGATCGACACGCATGCGCAGCAAGATGTGAACCTCGACCGTCTCTACATGGACGTCGCGGTTTACAACACTCGCATCATGGGCCCCGCGCATGTGCGCGCTGTCACCCAGCTCGCCTGTCGTAACGCACTCGCGCGCCGGGGAGTCGCGCACATAAACTTCCCCGTCGATTTCCAGTCGATGTCCATGAAGGCGGACTCGCCGTCCGAGCGAAACATCAAGGGCCACGCCGCGAGTGAGGTCTTTGCCCGCCGCCTTACCGTCCCGCCGGCCGACGACCTTCGCCGCGCGGCCGATGTGCTCAACGCCGGCAAACGCGTTGCCATCCTCGCCGGCCAGGGCGCCCTCGACGCAGGCGACGAATTGGTCGCGGTGGCCGAACGTCTCGGCGCCCCGATCATCAAAGCCCTTCTCGGTAAGGCCTGCGTGCCTGACGACTCGCCCTACACCACCGGCGGCATTGGCCTGCTCGGCACTCGTCCGTCGCAGGAAGCGCTGGAGCAATGCGACACATTGCTCTTGGTCGGCACGTCGTTTCCCTACATCGAATTTCTCCCGAAGCCCGGCCAGGCGCGCGCCGTGCAGATCGACTTGGACGTCACCCGCATCGGCCTGCGTTATCCGGTCGAGATCGGTCTCGCCGGTGATTCGCGCGTGTGCCTTGGCGAACTTCTGCCGCTGCTTCATCGCAACTCGGACCGGCGCTTCATCATTCAGGCGCAACAAGGCATGCGTGCGTGGTGGGGCCTCATGAAGGAGCGCGGCACGCGTCGCGATATGCCCATGAAACCGCAGGTCGTCGCGTGGGAGCTCGGCAAGCGCCTGCGTTCCGACGCGATCATCAGCTGCGACAGCGGCACAGTGGCGACGTGGTTCGCGCGCCAGATCGCCGTGCGAAAAGGCCAGATGCATTCGCTCTCCGGCACCCTCGCGACCATGGCCAACGGCATGCCCTACGCGATCGCCGCGCAGATCGCTTACCCTAATCGGCAATGCGTCGCCTTCGTCGGCGACGGCGCGTTCACCATGCTCATGGGCGAGTTCGTCACCGCGGTGAAATACCGGCTCCCGGTCAAAATCTTCATCATCAAAAACAACACGCTCGGTCAGATTAAATGGGAGCAGATGGTCATGCTCGGCAACCCCGAGTATGTCTGCGACCTGCATCCCATCGACTTCGCCGCTTTCGCCCGCGCCTGCGGCGGAACGGGGTTTACCATCACCGATCCCACGAAATGCGGAGATACCATCGCCGAGGCACTGGCCACCCCCGGTCCGGTCGTGATCGAAGCCGTGGTCGATCCCAACGAACCGCCACTCCCAGCCAAAATCCAACCCCGTCAGGCACTCCACTTCGCCGAGTCCATCGCGCGCGGCACTCCTGACCGCATGAAGATCATCACCACCATCGCCGAGGATCGTATCCGCGAACTGGTCTGACCATGAACGCGACTGCTTCAACCTCAGTGGCGACAATCGAGGGCCTGCGGGTCGGTGCCTTTCACATTCCCACCGATGAGCCCGAGTCCGACGGCACGTTGCAATGGCGGGCCACCACGCTGGTCGTCGTTGAAATTACCGCCGCCGGAACCTCCGGTCTCGGCTACACCTACGCCGATGCGGGCGTGGCGCGCACGATCACCGACCAACTCACGCCGCTCCTGCGCGGGCGAGATGCCGACGCGATCACCGTCGCGAATGCCGCCATGTTCGCGCGCCTGCGCAACCTTGGCCGTCAGGGAGCGTCCGCGATGGCGGTCTCGGCCGTCGATTGCGCGCTCTGGGATCTCAAGGCGAAACGCCTCGGTCTGCCGCTCGTCACGCTGCTCGGGCCGATGCGCTCCGCCGTGCCGTTGTATGGCAGCGGCGGTTTCACGTCGTATTCCGACGAACGGCTGAGGCGACAGTTCGAAGACTGGGCCGACGATGGCATCAGGCGTTTCAAAATGAAGGTCGGCCGCAACCCTTCTATGGACCGCGACCGAGTGCGCGCCGCGCGAGCCGCCATCGGCAACGACGCGGAACTTTTCGTGGACGCCAACAGCGCCTACACGGCCAACGAGGCGTTGATGTGGGCCGAGATTTTTGCGCACGACTTCGGTGTGACCTGGCTGGAAGAGCCGCTGTCGCCGCAAGATCTCGAAGGCCTGCGCTTCTTGCGCGGACGCGTTCCCGCCGGACTCGAACTGGCCGAGGGCGAATACGGCAGTGACTTGGATTATTTTCGCCGACTCATGGAGCACCAGGCCGCCGACGTGGTCATGGCCGACCTCACGCGTTGCGGCGGTGTGACCGGGTTCCTCCAAGTGGCGACGCTTTGTGAGGCGTGGAAAATCCCGCTCTCCACTCACTGTGCGCCCGCGCTGCATCTGCACGCCGCCTGCGCTGCCCCCGGGCTTCGCCACGCGGAGTATTTTCACGACCACGTGCGCATCGAACGAGAGCTGTTCGATGGCACGCCCGAGCCGGTAGACGGCGCACTCCATCCCGACCTCACCCGCCCCGGCCACGGCCTCGTTTTCAAGTGGGACGCCGCTGCGCGTTACGCGATCTAAGGATACTTCTCCATGAGCACCTCCGCTCCTCCTCAGTCGACCGCCGTGCGGATCGGCATGCTTGAGGATGACCTCCGCGCGGCCGTTCGAGGCGAAGTGCGTTTCGACGACGGCTCGCGCGCTCTCTACGCGACAGACGCATCAAACTATCGCATGCCGCCCATCGGCGTGGTCATTCCGCGCGACCGTGCCGACATCATCGCTACCGTGCGCGTGTGCCGCGAACACGGCGTTCCGCTGCTTTCCCGCGGTGGCGGCACCAGCCTCGCCGGTCAGTGCTGCAACACCGCCGTCGTGATGGATCTGTCCAAATACTACCACCGAGTCCTCTCGATCGACGCAGCGGCACGCACCGTCACCGTGGAGCCGGGTATCGTGCTCGATGAGGTCCAGAAAGCGGTGAAGCCGCACGGCCTCATCTTCGGCCCCAATCCCGCGACGCACGACCACTGCACCATCGGCGGCATGGTCGGTAACAACTCCTGCGGCATCAATTCGCTCCTCGCCGCCAATCATGGCAACGGCCTGCGCACGTCGGACAACATCGCGTCCGCCGAGGTGCTCACCTATGAGGGAGCGATCCTCAAGCTCGGCGATTTCGGCGAGGACGATATCACCGACGCTATCTCCAAGGGCGGACCTCGCGCCGAGATTTACCGGAAGTTGAAAACGTTGCGCGACGATTACGCCGAGCTCATCCGCCAGCGTTTCCCGAGAATTCCCCGGCGTGTCTCGGGCTTCAATCTCGATGACCTCCTGCCTGAAAATCACCCCAACGTCGCGCGCGCCATCGCCGGCTCCGAGGGCACGTGCGTTGTCTTGCTGTCGGTCACGTTGAAACTCGTTGCCCGTCCGAAGGCGCGCACGTTGCTCGTGCTCGGCTACCCCGACGCGGTGGACGCTGGCGGGCATGTCACCGACATCTTGCCGTTCAAACCCATTGGCCTCGAAGGCATCGACCGCGCCTTGGTGGATATGATGAAGAGCCATCACATGCACGGTGATGCGGTCAGCCTGTTACCCGAGGGCGGCGGCTGGTTGCTGGTCGAGTTCGGTGGCGACACGAAGGACGACTGTGACGCCCAGGCACACCGTGTGATGGATGCGCTGAAGGGCAAAGACGACGCGCCGTCGATGAAGCTCTACGACAACGATCAGGATACTCAAAAGGTCTGGGAAGCGCGCGAGGCCGGACTTGGAGCCACCGCCTTCGTGCCCGGGCAAAAAGACACCTGGCCCGGCTGGGAGGACTCTGCCGTCGGTCCCGAAAAAGTGGGCGCTTACCTGCGCGATTTCCGTGAGCTGCTCGCTCGTTTTGGCCACACGCCCGCGCTCTATGGACATTACGGCCAAGGCTGCATCCATTGCCGGATCGACTTCGACCTGGTGACCGCTGAGGGCATTGCCAACTACCGTGCTTGCGTCGAGGCCGCGTCGGACTTGGTGTTGCGTTACGGCGGCTCGTTTTCAGGCGAACACGGCGACGGACAGTCGCGCGGCGAGTTGCTCGAAAAACTCTACGGCCCCGAGCTGATGGATGCGTTTCGTCGTTTTAAAACCATCTGGGACCCGCAGTGGAAAATGAATCCGGGCAAGGTCATCGATGCGCGCCCGCTGACCTCGGACCTGCGTCTCGGCACCGACTATAATCCGTGGCGCCCGAAGACGTGGTTCAGTTATCCGCAGGACCAAGGTGACTTCAGCCGCGCAGTGTTGCGGTGCGTCGGGGTCGGCAAGTGTCGCCATCACGAGGGAGGCACGATGTGCCCGAGTTATATGGTTACGCGCGCAGAGGAACACTCAACTCGTGGCCGCGCCCACTTGCTCTTTGAGATGCTCCAAGGCGATGTCGTCCAGGACGGGTTCCGCAGCAAGGCCGTGAAGGAGGCGCTCGACCTGTGCCTCTCGTGCAAGGGCTGCAAAGGCGATTGTCCGGTCCACGTGGACATGGCGACCTACAAGGCCGAGTTCCTCGCGCACCATTACGAGGGCCGCCTGCGTCCACTGCACGCGTATGCCTTCGGCCTGATCGGCCGTTGGGCGCGGCTCGGCTCGCTCCTGCCGCGGGTGACGAACTTCGTGCAACGCGCGCCGATCTTCTCCGACGTGCTCAAGGCCATCATCGGCATCGCGCCGGAGCGAAAAATTCCACGTTTCGCCCACGAGACCTTCAAAGCGTGGTTCTTCCGTCGCGAGCCGCGCAACCTCGACGGGCCTCCGGTCATCCTGTGGCCGGATACATTTAACAACCATTACCACCCGGAAGTCGCCCGCGCCGCCACGCACTTTCTCGAACGCGCCGGTTGGCACGTGATCGTGCCTCGCGCTGCGCTCTGCTGTGGGCGTCCGCTCTACGACTACGGCATGCTCGACACGGCGCGCCAATGGCTGCTGCGGATACTCGACGAACTGCGCCCCGAGATCCGCGCCGGCATCCCGATGGTCGGGCTGGAGCCGAGTTGCGTGGCCACGTTTCGAGACGAGTTGTGCAGCATCGTGCCTAACAACGAGGACGCCCAACGGCTCTCGAAGCAGACGTTTATGTTGAGCGAGTTCATCGACCAGAAGATGGCTGATTATCCGTTGCCCAAGCTGGACCGGCACGCGCTGGTGCATGGGCATTGCCACCACAAGGCGCTCATGAAATTGACCGCCGAAGAGCAGGTCTTGAAGCGCATGGGTCTCGATTTTGAGGTGCTCGACTCCGGATGCTGCGGCATGGCGGGCGCGTTCGGTTTTGAGAAGGAGCACTACGATGTTTCGATCGCGTGCGGCGAACGCGTGTTGTTGCCGCGTGTGCGCGAAGCGGCGAAAGAAACCGTCATGATCGCCAACGGCTTCAGTTGCCGCGAGCAGATCGAACAGGCGACCGACCGCCGGGCGTTGCACCTCGCGCAGGTGTTGGAGTTGGCGCACCACGAAGACCTCCTGCGCGAGAGCTTGGGTGCTGCGATGGGCGAAGATGAATTTCCTGAACGGACGTGTCTGCCTGCCGAGCCGCGCGATCCGAGCAGGGCCCAAGCGCTGCTTGTTCTCGGTGCGGGCGCCGCGCTCACCGGAGCCGCCGTTTGGTGGTTTACCCGAAAGCGAAAACAACGACTCGTTCGCTCGTAGCCGAAGGTCGGTGCACCCGGCTGCAATGAGCGGCCTCAACCAACCGTGGCCACAACCGGGCGTTCTTTGGCGAAACGCTGGGCAATCAACTGCCGCTCCGGATGCCGGCCATTGGGGCGGGTCCACCGCTGGCTCCACCACGACCACGCCGCTGCCGCGCCAGCGGCCGCCGCCAACACGCCCAGCGCCACGGCGGCGCGTTTGCGCGAGAGCTGAAACTGCAGCGAGTGATCTTGCGCCTCCGCATCGAACGGTCCGTGGGCCGCCCACTTACCGGGCGCGGGCGACCACAGGTTATTCGGCTGGTTAGTGTCACGCGCCTCTCCGGTGTGTCCGAACGAACGGCCTACCACATAATGGTCGAGCAGGCCCGGACAGAGCTTGTTCACCTTGATGCCGAGCGTGGTGTTAAAACCGAGATATACCTCGCGCCGGTCGTGATGCGCAGCCCAGTAAATGGTGTGCGCCGCCACCTCGGGCTGGTAGATCGGAGCCGGTGGCTTGGCCTTCTCTGGCAGGCGGCTCTTCACCCAGACGAACTGCGGCGTGTTCATCGCGGGTAGTTGCACCATCGTGAGCCGGAGGTGCTTGCGGTCGGCGATTAACTCCGAGCGCAACGAATCGGTGAATCCGTGAACGGCATGCTTCGCCGCGCAATAGGCGGATTGATACGGGATGCTGCGGTAGGCGAGCGCCGAGCCGACTTGCACGATGGAGCCGCGGTCGCGCGGGAGCATGCGACGCAACGCCGCTTGCGTGCCGTAAACGTAGCCGAGGTAGGTGACGTCGGTGACGCGTTTGAATTCCTCCGGCGGCATCTCGATGATTTTCGAGTAAACCGACGTCATCGCGTTGTTCACCCAGATATCGATTGGCCCGAACGCCTCTTCGGTCATCTGCGCGAGGCGCTCCGTGGTTTCAGGATCGGCGACATCCGCGGCGAGGATGACCGCCTGGCCGCCGAGTCGCTCGACGGCGCGACGCGTGGCTTCGAGCCGGGCTTGTCCTCGTGCGACGAGCCCGAGCAGGGCGCCACGGCGCGCAAACTCCTCGGCTACGGCCCGGCCAACACCTGCGGACGCGCCGGTGATAACAACCACTTCTCGTTTTGAGGTTTGGTTTTTCATGGGGCTGAGGGCTGTGGTTCGGGCGGTGTTCGCACGACCCGGTTATTCATACAAATCCTCCGCACACTGCGGTCGGTAAACATCACGCGATCCCGCCGGGACTCAAACGCACCTGCCACGAGAAAGAACCTGATTCGGCCATAGTGCGTTTGGCCGCATTCAGTGAATTGGGTTCTGAGGTTCTAATTTGGGCACGAAAAAGCGCGACCGGTGAAGGTCGCGCCTTGAGGAGTTGAGAACGAGTAAGAGAACG